>DATLAR010000400.1:0-2368 GCA_035527355.1 Planctomycetota bacterium | reverse complement strand
CGCCACCAGTTGGTCGGTTGAATGCCCGGCCGACGGCGCCGAACTGCGCAGCCGCGGCATCGTGATCGGCCGCGCCGGCAGCACCTTCAACATCGCAAATTCCAATCCCTACGAAATCACCGTGAGCCTCATGCCCACGCCATCAGCGGCCCCGGCGCCCGCCGGAGCGCCGCCGGTTCCAGCCGCAGCGCCTGTGCCGCATCCAGGTGCGCCGCCGGCTCCAGCCGCAGCGCCCGTGCGGCCCCCGGTGCCCGAGCTCAAGCCGCTGGCCGAAGTGAAAATCGCCCCTCAGGAAACCGGCGAGCTTGCGCTCAAGCCGGCCAATGTTCGGCTGGTTCTGCGTATTTCATCGGTGCGCCGCGCCGACGTAATCATCCCACGCGCCATCGGCTGGGTTCGCTCGAAAGCCGAAACTCAGCACGCCTAAGCCGCCTCGCACCGCCTTTAGCACGCAGCAGCCCGTCCGACGCATTTCGCGGCGTATTGGCGCGAAATCCGCCCCTCATCGATGCCCCGTGCCGAACCCGCCCATTTGTGCTCAACTGATTTATTCCCGTGCCGACAATAACGTATGTAATCCATGACTTATTTCTTGCGCCGAATGGCACGTATTTTGCACTTGGGCAAAATGTCTACAGCGCATTACCGGGTTTCAGCAACTGGGAGTTCATCATGGGCAAAACCTGCACGCATTCCAACGCACGGTTCTACGCAATTCAAACCTTCGGGAAAGACAAACAGGTGAAGCTTTACAACTGCCCTGAATGCCGAAGCACGATCTCCGAACAAACCCTCCGAGCAACCCGCCGGTAACCGCCGGCGGCTCGCTTTGCACAGCATGCCGCGGCCGACGGTGCCCGTGGCACCGGGCACTCCGGCAATTCCTCTGAAATTGGTCTTTGTTGTGCGGTGCGCTTGCGCTAAAATGGATTAATGCAAACATCCGAGCTTGATTACGACCTGCCGCGCGAGCTGATCGCACAGCATCCGGTGCAGAAGCGCGACGAATCGCGCCTGATGGTCCTGCACCGCGCGTCCGGCGCCGTCAGCCACCGCATCTTCCGCGATATCATCGAATACTTCCGCCCGGGCGACGTGCTCGTGCTCAACGACACCCGCGTGCTGCCGGTGAAGCTGATCGGCCGCCGCCGCACCGGCGGCAAGATAGATGCCCTGCTGGTGCGCGAGGTGCGCACCGGGCTGTGGCAGGCTATGCTGATTTCCACTCGCAGGCTTAACGATGGCGAACCGCTGACATTCGAGGACGGAGCAATCGCCGCAAAGTACCGCGGCCGCGCCGAAAACGATCTGCCGCTGGTCGAGTTTGCCACACCCGAGCATCTGCACCACAAGCTCGCCGAATGCGGCCGGGCGCCGCTGCCGCCTTACATCAAGCGCGACACCGCCGCCGATTCATTCCGGCCCGACGACCTCGCCCGATACCAAACGGTGTATGCGGCGCACGCGGGGGCCATTGCAGCACCCACGGCCGGCCTGCATTACACCCCCGAAATCCTCGACGCTCTGAAGGCTCTGGGCGTGGCCGTCGAAACGCTCACCCTGCACGTGGGGCCGGGCACATTCAAACCGATAAAGACGCCATCGCTCGACGAGCACCGCGTGGACCCGGAGCAGTACCAGGTGCCGGCGGGCCTGCCCGAGCGAATCGTGCAGGCAAAGGCCCAAGGAAGGCGCATAGTGTGCGTGGGCACCACGTCATGCCGAGTGCTCGAAAGCCTCGCACGCATGGAAGCCGGCCAATGGACGCTTTCGGGCTGGACGGATTTGTTCATCCGCCCGCCGTTCGAGTTTCGATGGGTAGACGTGCTGCAGACGAATTTCCACGTGCCGAGGTCGTCGCTGCTGGCACTGGTATTTGCTTTCGCGGGGCGGGAGCGGATTCTGCAAGCATACGAGGATGCAAAGAAAACGGGCTACAGGTTTTACAGCTACGGCGATGCAATGCTGATTGCGTAGGCGGGATCGTTCAGTTGGCTGCTTCGCTCGGCCTGGTGCGAATGGCCCCAAGAGCGCGTTCGGCGGCGGCACGCACGTCGGCGTCGGGATCGGCCGCGGCCGCGGCAAGGGCATCGCGAGCCTTCCAATGCCTCAGCTTTTCCAGCCGCTCCACCGCTTCCTTCCTCTCGTACTTGTCGGTGCTCTTCAGCATTTTCTCCAAACCGGAAACCACGGGCACGTCATCCGTTGCGGCCGGAGCGCCGGCGAATAGCTGCTGGTTCTTCTCCCACCAGTCCAGCACGTTTTCCCACGCGATATTCTCGCGGGCCAGCATGCTCAGCACCTTCAGCGCCTCTTCCGAGAGCGCCTTGTTCGTATCGCCGAGGGCGTGCACCACGGCGGGCACGCC
>DATLAR010000399.1:0-3353 GCA_035527355.1 Planctomycetota bacterium | reverse complement strand
TCGGATTCCAAAAGGTCTACCTGCACGAACGGGTCCTTGCCGTGAATCTTCTCAAACAGGTGCTTGCCCTCGCGAAGCTTGCGGTCTTTCGGCAGGCCGTTGGGCAGGAAATCCTCCACCTTCACCATGTCCAGCGAGGCTCGCTCCACGGCCACGAGGTCTTGCGACGCTATGATCCCGATGTCCGGCACGATACCAGGTGTCGACATTCCCCAGCAGTCGCACAGCATGCTTATGTTGAGCAGCACGTTGATGTTGAAAATGTTTTGCGGCTCGAAAAAGCTCAGCACCTCTCGCGTGACGATTGCCATGCCCTTCTGGAAATCGCGGAAGCCATCGGGGTCGATGGTGATCGCGTGCTGCGGGCAGGCCGTAACGCAATGCTGGCAGTAAACGCAATCATGGAAGAATATGTGAAGCTTATCGTCGTCGGTCATTCTTATGGCGCCCGTGCGGCATGCTTCCAGGCACTTGCGGCAATGAAGGCAATCTGCCTCGTGCCACGTGAGGCCGCCCTCGAGCCGATGTATCTCATGCCGCGTGGCGCACGACACGCACCCCATCGCCAGGTTCTTGCACGCGCCGCCGTAGCCGCACGCACCGTGGCCTTTCACGTGCGAAAAATTCACAAGCACGTCGGCGTCGGCCACCTGGCCCGTGATCTCGATTTCCTTCAGCGTTTTGAAATCAACGGGCTTCCTGAACAGGTATTTCTCGTTGAAGCCGGCGGCCGGCATCGCGGGGCAGCCGATCACCTCTTCGGTGTAGCCGCGCGCCTTGGCCTCGCCCAACGACCACGAGCCGTCGCTGATGAACGGCCTGCCCCCGGCCTCTTTGATCGACTGAACGAGGAGCCGGACGAACAGCGGATGGATCGTGGTATAGCCGATGTTGCCGCCGAAATGCATCTTTATGGCCACGGTCTTGCCTTTCACCGCATCGGCCATCGGCAGGGCGGCGAGCAGGCGCTGGAATTTTGCCGGAAGAGTGGCCGAAGCCTCGAGCGTGGCCGGCTGCACGGATGCGAAAAAGACTTTTGACGCCATGTGTGTGTGCTCTCCTTGGTTTGCGTATCCTTGAGTTGAACGTGAAATGGTGCAAAAGCGAGCCGGCGCACGCCCCGGGCGGGCAGCTCTCGCCGGCTGCACTGCAAGCTTGCGGTATGCCTATCCGATCACTCCATCGATCAGCTTCTTCAGCGTGGCCTTGTCTCGGAATCCGGTGGAACGCTCGGCGATCTCGCCATCCCTGAAAAGGATGAGCGTGGGTATTGCGGTTACATTGAACCTGAGTGCGGCCTTGGTATTGTTTTCGGTGTCGAGCTTTGCCACGATCAGCTTGCCCTCATACTCGGCGGCGATCTGCTCCACCACCGGCGCAATCATCCTGCACGGCGGGCACCACTCGGCCCAGAAATCGACCAGCACCGGCTTGTCGGCCGCGAGCACCACCGCGTCGAAATCGTCATCCGTAACCTGCACTACGTTCTTGGCCATTCCATTACCTCATTCAATTCCATTTGGCATTTCGGGCGTAGTAAACAACTTGCAGTGGCACATGCCGTCGCGCTCTATCTCGTCTCTGTGCCAGAAGCACGGGCAAACCATCTTGGCGTCCGTCTTCACGTTGCCGCTAGTGGTGCGGCACGGGCAGTATGCCTTGCCTTTTGAACTCTGCCGTGCGGCCAGGCCCGACAGTATATCTTCGACAACCTGCGAGTCGGGGTTGAAACGAAATCCGCTGCGTTGCGAATAACGCTGCAACCGCGCGCGTATCTCCTCTTTCAACTGCTCTATCTTCTCGTCTCGTTCCATTATTGGGCTGCTCCTCTTGCTGCTTTACAGCCCGATTTTACCACAGGTCCGCAGCGATCACAAGGTAAATTGAGAGCTTCGGACAAAAAGCGCCAACCCGAACGCGATGCCGTTGGGGGGCGAGGCACCGTCCCATCCGCCAGTTCCTCGTCGGGCCCACCCGCGCCCGGTTCGATTTTCCGCCTTCGCATTCCTTCACCACAAACGCGGCGGCCACGAAAACGTCCGGCTCGAACCTATCGAGCCGCCCGAAGATTGATCCGCCCGGCGCATCCGCTTGAAAAGCCAAATCCCCCGGCTGATGACCGGGGGATTTATCTGCCGAGGCCGGACTTGGCGACGCCACCGAAACGTCTGTAGCGATTGTTACTTCGACAGTGCGCCCATCGCTCTGCCGGCAAAGGCGGTGCTGCCCAAAAAGCTGCCGGCGCCAAGGCTCAGGAACGCAACCAGGATGAGCGTGGGTGCGCTGAAACCTGCTAGCGCCAGGATGCCAAGGACAACCGCACCGACACCGACAAGCGCCTCGATGCCGGCCGACGGGGCGGCCTCGGTCGCCTGCGTCATGCTCATGCCGGCCAGCGCGCCGCTCGAGAGCAGGAAACCCCCGCCCAGCACGATCACCGCCGCACCCATCAGCGTAACCGGCAGCGTGCCCAGCAGTGCAAGCACGCCCAGCACGACACCGGCCGCACCGGCGAGCGACTGCACGCCCAGCCCGCCTTGCGCCGCCGCACCGCCGCGTTGGCGAATAGCCAGCGACGATATGACCGCGCCGCCCAGCAGCAGCGACAGGCCGATCGCGATCGACGAGATCGATGCCATGTACTGCGGCAGGATGTTCAGCAGCCCCAGTATCGAAAGTACGGCCGCACCGGCGCCAAGCAATGCGGCGGTTGCCGAGCTGCCGGCCCAAACCGCCATGGCTTTCTCTTCGCCGCGCTTGGTAGATTCCACGCGCTCGCGCTCCTGCGTATAAGTGCCTGTTTCTCTTTCCATTTTACCTCCTTCAGAAAATTTGATCCGGCCCACAAATCTGGCTCAACGAGTATCGGACGTTCTCAGGCGACGTGCAGGGGTTTCGCCTTTCGCATGTTAAACATTTACGCGCGTGCAAAAGGTTGCCTGTGCAGTGCGCCGCGCACAATGCCCGCGGCAGCACTGGATCAGGCACCAGCCGCGCTGCCGCGTGCAGGAATTTCCTACAGCCGCGCCGCAGACACGCCGGCGAAAAATCACGGGGGCGCCGCCAGTCTGATCGCGGTATTGCGGCGGCATGTTTTCCTTGACTGCGCCGGCCCGGCATTGGATAATCAAGACAGCAGGATACGGTTCAATTTCACGTGGGAAGCATGACATGCCACAAAGAACAATCTGGGTTACCATACTTATTCTCTCCGCGGCGGCGTCGGCGCTGATGTGTGCATCGGTGGCGCGCGACAAGAACCGCAGCATCGCCGCGTGGTTCTTCATCGGCCTGGTGTGCAATTTGCCGGCGCTGGCCGTGCTGGCGCGGATGAAGGCAAAGCCGCAGGGGCC
>DATLAR010000398.1:0-6210 GCA_035527355.1 Planctomycetota bacterium | reverse complement strand
GGCGCGCTGGGCGAGGCTGCTCACACTGCGATCAGGGCCTTTATCCGCCGGGCGCCTGCGCCGCGCTTCACCTCGACCATGATGGCCAGTTTGCCTTCCCTGAAATGGCAGAGCGAATCGCCGCCGGTGCCGCAGTAGTAGATGTGGAAATTGATGACCACCCGCGCGGCTCCCTCACTGAGCGCCAGCGGCACATCGATCGGAAAGGATGGTTTGCTGAAGGTGACTTCCGGCCGGCCATAGAAGCTGAGCACGGCGGCGTTCGACGTGAGCATCCACACCATCGACGGCGCCTGTTCGTTGAGCTTCATTCCGTTTGGCAGTTCGATCGCAACGGAAAGCGTGCCGCCGCCGGGTTCCAGCGATTCGACGGCAGCGGCGGGCGCAGGCGGCCCGGGCGCCGGCTCGGCCAGCCCCTTGGTCTCCAGCGTGTCAACCCGCCCGGTCTGCAGGTCTGCCGTGCGGATCAGGTGGTTGTTTGTATCGGCGATATAGAGCTTGCCGCGTGCGATGCTCAGGCCGCCGGGTTCGTCGAAGGTTGCTTTGCGGGCGTCGCCGTTGTTGCAGCCTGCTTTGCCGGTGCCGAGGAAGGTGGTGCAGGTTTGTTCGGCAATGCTTACGATCTTGATCTTATTGTTGTATGTGTCGGCTACGAAGAGCATTCCACCGTGATGGGCGATGCCCAGCGGATGCTGGAGGCGCACCTCGAACCCTCGGCCGTCGTTGTCGCCGAAATCGAACAGATCGCCGCCGACGAGCGTTTCAACGATTCCGTCGGGCGTGAGATCGGCCGCGCGAACCGAGCTTGTCTCGCTGTCGGCAAAGTAAAGCCTGATGCCATCGGTGGCGATGCCCGACGGCTGTGCCAGTGCCGCCGAAAGCAGGCGGCCGTCGATCCGTGCTTCGCGTCCGCTGCCGGCGTGCGGCTGCACCTCGCCGCTGGCGAGCACCAGCCGCCAGAGTTGGTGCAGGCCGGCCATAGCGATGTAAAGCGAGCCGCGCACGAGCACCAGGTCCCACGGCGAGCTGAGCGGCGTGGTTTTGCCTGGCCCGGCGGCGTTGAACCTCGTGGCCTGCCGGCCGGTTCCGGCTATGGTGGTTACCTTGCGTGCGGCGAGATCGGCGCAGCGGATCATATGGTTGCCGGTATCGGCGATATAGAGCATGCTGCCGTCGAGCGCCATCCCCTGCGGATTGCTGAACGTAGCCCGCTCGAACGCGCCGTCGTCGCAGCCGCCCCCGCCGCAGCCGATAACGTCTACCACGCTGTACCTTTCGAGCGAAAGCACCGCGATACGATTGTGATTGGAGTCTGAAACGAACAGCCTCGCGGAAGCGTCGTCGGCCAGCACTTTGCCGGGGAATGCGAGGGGAGCAGGCTGCAACTGCGCCCGCTCGGGCTTCAGCTCGAGCTGCCCGCGGCGGATTATCCCCCGCGTGGCAAATACCTCGACCATCTCGCCGATGAGCGCATCGAGGGCGTCGTAAACGCCTTCGCCCGATGTAAACGCCGCCACCTTGCCCTCGGGGTCAACCAGCACCACGGTTGGCCATGCCGTCACACCGTATTGCCGCCAGAGGATCATCTCGCCGTCGTTTACCACGGGGTGGGCGATGTCGTAACGCAGCACGGCCTGGCGGATGTTTTCGGTTTCGCGCTCGGTAGTGAATTTGGCCGAATGCACGCCGATCACCACCAGCTCGTCGGCGTATTTCTCCTCCAGCCGCTTCAGGTCGGAAATGATGTGCATGCAATTGATGCAGCAGTACGTCCAGAAATCCAGCAGCACCACCTTCCCGCGCAGGTCGCTCATCTGCAGCGGCCGCTCCACGTTCAACCAGTCTGCCCCGTCCGGAAACTCCGGCGCCCTCGCTTTCCCTTCGTATTTCGGCATGAAATCCTCCTGCATGTAAAACAACGCAGCCCGTTGGCAAGCGCAGTAGTAAAATTTTGTAAGAGGGGCGGTTTTGGCATTGACGCCGGGCCGGCGGTAATGTATAGTTTAACAAGGGAATGGGTATTCCGCAGCCGAAACCGATCTCAGCCGTTTGGGAAAACCGCAATGAAACAGCCCGCACGCCAATTCAAATACCTCGACCCGCAAATCCTGCAAAAGGTTACGCATATCGAGCTGAAGGCAAGAATGATGGTGGAAGGCCTCTACGCCTCGCGCCACCGCAGCCCCTTCTACGGCTTCAGCGCCGAATTCGTAGATCATCGCGAATACAGCCCCGGCGACGACCCGCGAAGCATCGACTGGCGCACATACGCCCGCACCGATCGCCTTTACGTCAAGCGCTTCGAGATGGAAAGCAACATGAACGTCATCTCCCTGCTCGACGTCAGCGGGTCGATGGGCTACGAGCCGCAAGACAAGAACAGGTTGCGCAAACTCGAATACGGCTGCTTCCTCGCGGCCGCTCTCAATTACCTCGTGCTCAAGCAGCAGGATTCGGCCGGGCTGATCACGTTCGACACCGACATCCGCGATTTCATTCCGCCCGGCCAGGGCGACCGCCACCTCTACCTGATGCTGAACCACCTCGAAGGCCTCAAGGCCGGCGCCGAAACCAAGCTGGGCACCACCCTCACGCGCCTCGCCAGCAGAATCACCCGCCGCGGCATCGTGGTGCTGATCTCCGACTGCCACGATGCCCCCGAAGACATTGCCGCCGGCATCAGGCAGATTGCCACCCGAGGGCACGAACTGATCGTCTTCCAACTGCTCGACCACGACGAGGTGGTCTGGCCGTTCAAGAACCTCTGCAATTTCAAAGACATGGAAACCGGCGCAATGCTCATGGGCGACCCCCTTGCACTGCGCCAAACCTATCTCAAAAGGCTCTCAGAGTTCACATCAGCCATTGAAAAAGGTTGCAACGCCTGCGGCACGGACTATCGTCTGATCGACACGTCGATGCCGATCGAGGACGTGCTCCAAAGCTACCTCCTCATACGCCGGCAGGTTCATCGCTGAAAAGGCGTCCGAAGCCCGCCAACCGGACGCCCGCCCCCAAGGAAGATCAATGCGGACCATCGACCTCACCGACATCGACGTATGCGTGGCCGGCGGTGGAATGGCCGGCCTGTGCGCCGCACTTGCCGCCGCACGCAACGGCGCAAAATGTAGCACAGCCGCCCTCGGCTGTGTCGCCGGTGCCTGGGCAATCTTTCCCAACCGCACAAGACGTCCATTTACACCTTGCACCTTGCACTTCTTGACTTTGGACTTTGTCCCCCGGCTCCTGGGGTGTGTAAAAGTTTAAAGACCCGCCGTTGTCTTTCCGTCGGTTTCTTTCCGTCGGTTTTTGCTTGATATTTGGCGGATATCCGCTAAAATATATCGTGAAAGCCGAAGTGGCGGAATTGGCAGACGCGCTAGGTTCAGGACCTAGTGGCCCTTACCGGCCTTGCGGGTTCGACTCCCGCCTTCGGCACCATAGAAGCCCGCGTGCAGCAGGAGACTGCACGCGGGCTTTTTTCGTTCCGCCCGCAGATGCCCGCGCGTGCACGCCCTGGCCATTCCGTCGGTTTTTCCCACACGGCGCAGCGGTTTGCCATGTCTTTTCAGAACAAAGCCCTCCCCCTGAATGTTTTCATTGGTGAAGATAGCCCTGCAGGCAGACCGCCTTGCTTCGGTTGCCTGTTTCGGCAGTTGAATAACTGATTCCAGGGCAGGCTGATGAACGGTTTTGGTGGAAGGAGGATTTCGAAATGAATTTGAAGGCTATCCTGTTAGCGCTCTGCCTCATCGCCTTCGCGGGCGTCATGGCATTTGCAGATGTGGTTGTCACCAAGGATGGCACAAAGTACGAAGGGACCGTGGTCTGGAACGATTCGTATATCGTGCTGATGAAGGTGGACAACAAGATCATCAGCATTCAGAAGAAAGACGTAACGTGGTTTGTGGCCACGTCGGAGCTGAAATCATCGCCCGTGCAGGTGGTGGTGAGTCTGAGCATGGAGCAGGCGGTAGCGCGCATCACTACCGAGCTGAAGAGCCAGCTCGAGAAGTCGGGCGACAAATCGCTTCTGCTGCCTCCTTTCTGGGGCCCGGGCGAGGGCAACGTGCCGCTGCACGATACTCTGGCTCGCAGTGTTGCCGGCGGCCTGATCGCCAACGGCTATGCCGTGCGCGGGCCAGACGGGCTGGACAAGGTGCTTACGGCCCTGAACCTGAAGCGGCAGTCGCTGCAGGCAAACGGCCTGACGGCGGGCTTGGGCAGCCTGTTTGGCGCCGAGGCCATCATCGTGGGCCAGATCATCTCGGTGGAGGCAAACGCGGTGATCGTGCAGGTAACGCTGATCGAAACCGAGACGGCCAAGACGCTGGGCGACGTGCGCGTTACTATCGACAAGACGCCCGAGCTGGCGAAGCTGCTCGGCGAGGAGCCGGTGATCGCGAAGGAAGTGCAGGTGGCGCCGCCCGTGGCACCCGTGGCACCTGTAGCACCCCAGCCGCCCGTCGACGACAACGTGATCAGGTCGGCCATCTCCAGCAAATTCGACCGCCCGTTCTCCATCCGCACGTTCTATTACAAGAATATCGCAAACAAGGCCGATGGCAGTTTCGAGGGCGACCGGCTGGTGTGGACGATCGAAAGCGGCAACAAGGCTACACTGATGCCGGACGGCACCGTGGTGGTAACGAGCACCAAATGCCTCACCGAACCCGGCCAGGCAAAGGCGCTGGAAAACGATCTGACCTCCATCTTCTTCAAGCTCTCATCGATGGTCACCGGTTACACGGCCGGCTACATCCACAAGGCGGTTGAGTTCGACAGCGTGTATTACGCCGAGAAGCCGGGCGTTTTCCATCGCTATAGAATCCGCGAGCGCGACGACATGACGCGGCGGAACTGGATGCTGGTGAAAAACGGCCGACGCCTGATCTATTCCAAGATGGCGCTGATCATCGACGGCTCGTGGGCCAAGCTGAGCGTGGGCAACAGCTACGTTGTGAGCTTCGGGCGGTGGACCTCGCGCACCGTCACGCCCGAAAGCGGCGACAACATCAGCGTGAAGATCACGCCTTACGGCTGGGTGAAATACTACGTTGCCGTGCTCGACGTGGTTACCGAGCCCGGGCTGGGCACCGTGAAGCTCGAAGGCTGGGGCAGCCGCGCAGTGGAATACAAGACCAACCAACTGATCGACCATCTGCCCGGCATGGCGCGGGCATCCTATGGGCAGGGCACTCGAACGCAAACGCCGCCGCCCCCGGCGCGCTCAACCTATCCGCGCTACCGCCCCAATGGCCGGTGGGACATCGACCGGCGGTTCCAGATGAACCGCTGATAGGCAGAAACGACCGTAGGGTTTTGTTCGGGAGGCACCGCTTCCGGGCAAGCTCCAAGACCACATCAGCCAGCAGCGGAAAGGCCCGTTATCCGGGCCTTTCCGCCCGTCATTTCAGCCCGGGCGGGCAGCAGCAGATAGGGCCGCCTCGCATGTTTGGTCAGAAGGGCCGGCTCGCCCGCCGCCGGATGTAAATCTCATCTATTGCGGCGCGATCCGGCAGCGACAGCAGAAACAGCACCGTCTGCGCAATGTCTTCGGGCTGCAGCAGCACCGAGCGGTCGAGGTCGGGCCGCGACGCCTGCACCATCTCGGTGTCCACCCCGCCCGGCAGCACCGCGCTCACGCGTATCTCGTGCGGCTGAGCCTCCGCGGCCAGCGATTTTGTGAGGCCCATCACGCCGTGCTTGCTCGCGGTGTAGGCAGCCTGGTTCGCATAGCCCTTGATGCCCACCACGCTGGAAATATTTATTATGTAGCCGGCTCGCCGCGGCGTCATCAGCTTCATTGCCTCGCGGCAGCACAGAAACGTGCCACGCAGGTTCACCGCCATTACGCGATCGAGATCGGCCGCCGCAAACTCGGCCACCGGCCCGAACAGCCCGATGCCGGCGTTGTTTACCAGCACGTCCAGCCGTCCAAACTCGCTGCGAATCCGCTCGAACAGCCCAACGATGCTCTCCTCGCGTTCGAGATCAACGGTGTACGCCGCGGCCTTGCCGCCGCGCCCGCGGATTTCATCGGCCGCGGCCTCCACCTGCGAGGCCGTTCTCGCCGCGGGGATAACGGTTGCCCCCGCGTCGCCCGCCGCAACGCAGATAGCCCGGCCGATGCCCCGGCCGCCGCCCGTAACCAATATCACACTGTCGGCACGCAAAGGTGTGCTCATAATGGCTCGCGCAGGATATATT
>DATLAR010000397.1:0-10176 GCA_035527355.1 Planctomycetota bacterium | reverse complement strand
TCGGGCGCCGTTGGGCCGGTTGCTTCCGTGCTCGGCGTTCAGCGTCGTTGAGATGATCGTGGCCATCGGCGTGGTGGGCGTGGGCGTGGTGGCCGTAATGGGCGCCGTTACCGTTCTCAGCAGCGGCTCGGCTTACACGGCCGACACGGTGGCCGCATCGGCGCTTGCGCAGAGCCTGATGGCGGAAATCGACATCCGCCCATACCAGGCATCCACGCCGTCGCCCACCGGCCGTGTGTCGGATGGCCTGGTGCTGTACTACCCGCTCGAAGACGCCGCCGGCGCCATAGTGTCGGACGAATCGCGCGCGTGGCCGCTGGTGCCGCTGGAGATTCCAAACGCCGAACTGGTGAAATGGATTCCCGGCTCGAACGGCGTGAGCATAGAGGCCGGCGGCCGCCTTGCAAGCAGCACCGCCGCCGGCAAGCTATCCAGCGCGTGCGTGTCTTCGGGCCGCGTGAGCGTGGAGCTGTGGATCGAGCCGGCCGGCCTTGCCTGCGCCGAAAGCGCCATCATGAGCTTTGCCGCCGATGCTGTCCAGGCCAATTGCATCCTCGCACAGCGCAACGCAAACCTGTTGTTCTACGTTCGCACCAGCGCCGCCGATGCGGTCAGCAGCACGCCCACCGCCACTCTGCTGTCGCCCCTCAAATCGGAGATCATGCACATCGTGGCCGTATACAACGGCTCGATCGCCACCATCTACGTAAACGGCTCGCCCGCGGCGCAAACCGTGCCCGCCGGCAGCCTGGCGCTCTGGCAGAGCTATCCGGTGCAGATCGGCCAACTGCAGAATTTCGGCGCATCCTGGCAGGGAAAAATCTTCCTCGCCGCCATTTACTCGCAGGCGCTCACACAGGAGCAGGTGAACATAAACTACCAGGTGGGCCCCTCGCCCAGCCACCTGCACAACCGAACCGGGTACGACGATATCGACGATTACAACGGTTATGCCGACAGCCCGCCCTGCGCCGAAGACGGCTCGCCCATCGCCGGCGCCGCTGCATTCAGCCGCACGGTCGACGTTCGGAACGTGCTGCCGGGCAATCTTGATAGTGTACAGAGTTGGAATTCCACCGATGCTAAAAGAATAAGAGTGCAAGTATTCAAGAACTACCGGCTGCTCGCCACCTGCGTCCGCGGCAGATACCGGGGCGTGTCCAGCGACGACACTCCGCCGGCAGACTATTGAGCGGCCGAGACAACGAGGCATCGCATGCGAAAAGCCTTTTCACCAATAGGGATCGACTTCCAGGGCAACAGCGCGAAAATACTGCAGCTCTGGTCCGACTCCGGCAAGGCCCACACCCTTGCTGCCGCCGCGTCTGTCTCCTTCACCGATAGCCTGCTGAAGGTGGAAGAAGAGCAGCCGCAGAGGCTCGTGGACGAGATCAAGGCAGCCGTGAAAACTCACGGTTTCCAGGGCAAGAAGGCCGTGATCTCGCTGCCCCCGAAGAAAGCAGACGTCCGCACGCTCACATTGCCCGGCGCCGAAGCCGATCTCGACAAGATGCTCAAGTGGGAGGCCGAGTCGTACCTGCATTTCGATGTTGCCAACGCCTGCATCGATTACGTAAAGCTTGGCGAGGTGAATGCCGGCAACGAGAAGCGCAGCGAGGTACTCGTTACGGCCGCCAGGCGCAATTACATCACCCGGCTGCTCGATCTGCTCGCGAAAGCCGGCCTCACGGTCGACGTCATCGACATCGTGCCGATGGCGCTTTGCCGGCTGGGAGCCTTTGTAACGGGCACCGACAGCGATTCGCCCGTGAGCCTGCTGGATATAGGCCGCACGTCGACAATTGCCGTCATCAGCAACCGTGGCGACCTGCGCCTCACGCGAAACATACCGCGCGGCGGCGAGCAGTTTACCGCGCGAATCATGGAGAGCCTCGACGTCAGCCTCGAGGAAGCCGAGCTGCTCAAGAGGGAGTACGGCACCGGCGTGGCCAACCGCGGTCTGTCGTTCGGCGCCGACCAGGAGCTCGTTACCAAAACCGAAGTGGCCGGCACCATACACGAGATACTCCGCAGCGAGCTCGAAGACGTAGCCTCCGAGCTGCACAAGCTGTTCCGATACTTCGCCACGCAGTGCAAGGGCGCCTCCGTCGGTTGTGGCTATCTTTGCGGAGGCGGCGGCCGAACCAAAGGGCTCGACGCTTTCCTATCGGAAAAGACCAGCGTGCGCATCGAGATGCTGCCCACGCTCAACACGCTCTTTGCCGGGCGTGACGCGCCCGAGTGCGGCCCCGAATACGCCGTGGCCGCCGGCCTGGCTCTTCGCACCGACGATTGAGGCGGAAAAACGCTATGAAACAAATCAACCTCCTGCCTCCCGAGTATGCATACGCGCGATACTTCCGCAAGCGCGTGGCCACGTGGGGCGCCTTCGTGGCGGCGGCCGCCGCGATGGTCGGCAGCCTCGGGCTGAACCTCAACACGCAGCTAAACGCCGCCGAGACAGAAAAGCGGCGCCTCGAAGACAAGGTGCAGGTTTTCAAAAACGTGGCCGCCGAGCTTCAGGCCATCGCCAACGAGAAAACCGCCATCGCCTCGCAGTTTGCCGAAATCCATCAAACGCAGCGCAAGCAGGTAAATACTGCCATCCTCCACGACCTCGCCCTTGCCTGCAACGACAGGGTGTTTCTCGTGGAGGTGCTGATGAATTCGTTTGCGCCCGCTCTGCAGCCTGCAAAGCCGCAGCCTGCGCACATCGAAAAACCCAAACCCGCTATCACACTGCGGGGCTATGCGCTCACCAACGTCGATCTCACGCAGCTCGTCTCCGAGCTGTCGCAGTCCGATGCTCTCAAACAGGTAAACCTGAAATACGGGCGGCAGGAAACCGTGATGCAGCTAAAGCTCATCGCGTTTGAAATCGAATGCCTGCCCAATACCGAGCGATAGATATGAAACCGAGCAAGATAGACGCAGTAGGATTCCTGGTGCTGGTGGGTGTGGCCACGTTCATCTATTTCACACTCATCCACGGCCAGGGCAAGCGCCTCAAAACCGTGAAAGCCGACGTGGTGAAACTCACGCGCGTAACGCTGGAAAACGAAGGGCTTGAGAACCTTCTCGCGCACGACCGCGCCGATCTAGCCCCGCTGCGCGAAAAAATATCCGAGCGCACCGGGCGATTTGTGGCCGCCAACGAGATCGATGGTTTCCTCCGGCGGCTCATGGCCGACGCCGAAAACGGCGGCATCGCCGTGAGCCTCATGCGGCCCGGCGAGCCGGCCAAGCAGCAGATATACAGCTATGCCCCAATCGCTATCCAGCTCGAGGGCGCCTTCTCGGGCGTATACTCGCTGCTGCACCGCCTCGAAACCCATGACCCTCTGGTTATGATCGAAAGGCTGCAAATCCGCAACGAACCCGGCAAGGAAAAGTGCCTTGTAGACCTCACCTTCAACCTTTATCTGAAGCCCGGGAGCGGCACCTGATGGCAGACGCGCAGAAAGAAAAAAAAGGCTCTTTCGGCCTCAGCAGCCGCACGCAATACGTGGCTGTGGGCCTTCTGGGCACAGTGCTGGCCGGCATGCTGCTCTACCGCGTTGCCTTCACCGGTGAATCCGAAGCCAACACCGCCACCGAGGCCGCGATCGAGGAAGACATGGAACGGCTGGCCCTGCCGCCTGCTCTTCCGCCGCTGCCGCCCGAGCCTGTGCTGCTCGTTCGGGCCGGCACTGCCCCGCGCGACCCATTCGTCCTCCCGCCCGAGCTCAAGAAGATGCTCGAAGAGCTCAGCAAGCCCAAGACCGAGCAGGTAAGGAAACCCGGCGATCTGCCCAAGGGCCCCGATCCGGAAGTCATCAGGGAGGCTCAATCCCTTAAGCTAAAGGGTATCCTGGGCGACGCCGCCGGCCGCATAGCTTTCATCAACGACATCATGGTGCAGGTCGGCTGCGAATTCGATGGCTTCACCGTGCTCGAAATCCGCGAAACCGGCGTCTTGCTGAAAAAAGGCCACACCGAAGCCCGGATCGAGCTTCCCGGCCCTGCAAAAAAACCGCGAATCGACGGCGGCCTGCTGCAAGCCCCCAAGCCGCCGGCCGCTGAAGAGCAGCACCGGCCGCAGCCCCAGGCTCCGCCTTCCTCCGGCAAATTCAAACCCATCGAGGATATCACCGATTTGCCGGCTATCGAACGAACAACCGAGGCAGAAACAAACGAGTCCGAACAATGAATCCTTGCTTCACAAAACCACCTTCACGCATGCTGCTTGCCCTGCTCTTCGCAACGCTCCTGCCGCTGCTGTGCCCCATGCACGCAGCCGCCGAGGAGCCTCCGCCGGCCCCCGATGAGTCCGCCGAGCGCTTCACCATGAACGTGAAGGACATTGAACTCACCGAGCTCTTGCAGATGATCGGCACGAAGTTCCGCGTGAGCATCGTCTCGTCCAGCGACGTGGCCGGGAAGGTGTCGGTGAACTTCTACGACGTTTCGCTCGACGAAGCGCTGAATGCAATTCTCACCGTCAACGGCCTGGCCTTCAGCCGCCACGGGCGGGTGATCCACGTGCACAAGCCGTTGCCCGTTCCGCCGCCGCCCGCGCCTGCAGCGGTGGAAAAAATCAGCCGCACGTTTCAGCTCACCTGGGCCGACCCCGCCGAGGTGGTAAAACTGCTCACCGAATTCAAAAGCGAAAGCGGCAAGGTCGTGCAGTCGGCCGATTCCGATATAGTGATCGTGAAAGACGACCCGCCGATCGTCGAGCACATGACCGAAATGGTAGCTACGGTAGACAGGAAGCCCCGGCAGATATTGATCACCACGTGGGTGATGGAGCTGGGCGACTCGGACCTCCAGAAGCTGGGCATGAACTGGGCGTCGCTCGACGGCCTGAAGGTGTTTGAATTCTCGGCGGAGGGCAACTATGCGCGCGATGGCAGCCAAACCACCGACGGCTCCACCAAGGCACGCGTATTCAACAAGGCAGTCGCCACGTCCGTCGATCTCCGCGCCGGCGTGCTGGCCGAAAACCAGTTCAACCTCCTGCTCAGCTTCTTCGACACGCTCACCAAGTCCAAGGTAGTGTCGGAGCCGCGGATCATGACGCTCGAAAACAAGCCCGCCAACATCATAGTCGGCACGCTCGTTCCGATCCCGCTATTCGATTTTGCAAAGGAAACCGGCGCTCGAATCCTCAGCGGATTCCAGGAGCAGAAGGTGGGCACCGAGGTGATCGTTACGCCGCGTGTCAACAAAGACGGCTACATCACGCTGGAAATAAACCCCAAGGTGGAGCAGATTGTGGACTACATCATCGTGGCGGGCGAGAAGCAGCGGCCGATCGTCAGCACACGCCAGGCCAAGACCACGGTAATGGTCAAGTCGGGCGACACGGTAGTGATAGGCGGCCTCCGCGACGAATCGCACACCACGCAGGGCAGCAAGGTGCCCTTTCTTCACAGCATTCCCATAATAGGGTGGCTGTTCAAAAACAAAACCGAAGACAACCGCGTAACCGACCTCACCATCTTCATCCGGCCCGAGCTATTCGACGAGAACAACCCCCTCACAGTCGATGAAAGGGCCGTATTCGATTCCTTCAAACCAATGCCCCTCAGCAACTTCGACGATGACCCCGCGAGCGAGAAACCGAAGAAATAGGCGTTCGGGTTGAGGCTCTCGGGCTTTAGATCAATGGTCTCTGTCCGAGCGCTCGCAGCCGGATCCGCCTCCTTCGATCAGATCACTCCCTTTGTCGACGGTATGCCTACTTGCCGCGCGCTGATGGTCATGGCGTGGAACATAACGCGTGCGAGGCCCTTGAAGATCGCCTCGGTCATGTGGTGGGCGTTGTTGCCGTAGGGCACGTTTACGTGCAGTGTGAAGCCCGCGTTCTGGCAAAGCGCCCGCAGGAATTCCTCGGTCAGTTGCACGTCGAACGACCCCACGCGGTCGGTGGGAAACTTCACGTTGAAAACCAGGAAGCTGCGGCCGCTGATATCGAGTGCAACGTCGGCCATTGCCTCGTCCATCGGTGCGGCGCTGTGGCCGAAGCGGTGGATGCTGCTCTTGTCGCCCAGGGCCTGGTTGATCGCTTTGCCCAGGCAGATGCCGATGTCCTCCACCGTATGATGATCGTCTACGTGCGTATCGCCTTTCGCCTGCACGGAGAGGTCCATCAGCGAATGCTTCGCCAGAATGGTGAGCATGTGGTCAAAGAACCCCACGCCGGTTTGCACCTTTGCCAGCCCCTCGCCGTCGATGTGCACGGTTACGTCGATGGTTGTCTCAGCCGTTTCCCGTCTCACCTGGCTCACGCGTAGTGTCATGGGATCATCTCCTCGAGGCGGCAGTGCCGCCGAAAAGCCGCCACTCGTTCGTTATTGTTTCCGGCTGGCGAGGATATCCGTTACCGCCGCCAGCAGTGTATCGAGCTCGTTTCGCGTGCCGATGCTGATGCGCACGCCGTCCGACAGCCTCGGCCGGTTCCAGTATCGCACGAGGATTTTTCGGGCCTTCAATTGCTCGTAAAGCTCGCCCGCCGGCATCGGTGGAAAAACAAACACGAAATTCGCCTGCGACGGTATCACGCGGAAGCCCAGCCGCTCGAGCTGTTTCGTGAGGTAACCGCGGTCGCGCTTCACCTTCCTGGCGTTGGCCTGCATCTTGCTAACGTTTTCGAGGGCCGCGGCAGCGCCGACTATGCCGATGCGTTCAACGTTGTACGAATCCTTCACCTTCATCATGCCGGCGATGAGGTTTTTCTCGGCGATGCCCAGCCCGATACGCAGGCCCGCCAGCGAATACGATTTCGAGAAGCTGCGCAGCACCACCACGTTTGCGTGGCTGCGCACGAGGTCGATGCAGGTGCCGTCGGCAAAATCAGCATACGCCTCGTCTATCACCACCACGCCGCGCGAAGCCGCCGCCAGCCGGGCCACCTCGCCGGGGGCCGTCACCGTGCCGCTGGGGTTGTTCGGGCTGCAGATAAAAGTCAGCTTCGCATCGTGCTGCACTATCTGGTCCGGCAGGCGGTAATCTTCGGTGTATTCCACGCAGCACGCCCGCCCACTTTGAATATCGGTGAGCACGCGGTACAGGCCATACGACGGGTTCAGAAAAACCACCTTGTCGTTCTCGCCCACAAAGCTGCGCATCAGGATCGAGAGCACGTCGTCGGAGCCGTTGCCCACGATCACCATATCGGGGTGCACGCCGTACACGTCGGCGGCCTTCACGCGCACGCGCGTAGCCAGCGGGTCGGGATACAGCCGCAAGTCGGCGTTGACCGCACTGCGCATCGCCGTAAGAACCGCGCGCACCGGCGGATACGGGCTTTCGTTGGTGTTCAGCTTGATGTAGCCGCCATCCTGCGGCTGCTCGCCCGGCGTGTAGGCCTCGAGCCTGTCGATGTTTTCACGGAAGTAATTCATGTATGGAAGTTTCCAAAAGAGATTCGGAGAAAGCTATGACGAGACCTGCCCTGGAGAAAAGGCTACTGCTTCTTCTGCCGGATCTCTGCCGAGCGAGCGTGCGCCTCAAAGCCTTCGGCCCGCGCAATGGCGGCTATGGCCGGAGTGTCGTCGGCCAGCGCCGATTCATTATACATCACAACGCTCGTACGCTTCAAGAAGCTGTTTGCCGAAAGGCCGGAGAAGAACCGCGCGGTGCCGGCGGTAGGCAGGATGTGCGACGAGCCCGCGATGTAGTCGCCCACCGGTTCGGGCGTGTGCGGCCCGATGAAAATCGCGCCCGCGTTCTCGATGCGGTCGGCGTATTGCTCGGGCTGTGCCATCAGGATTTCGAGGTGCTCCGGCGCGATGCGGTTGGCAAGGTCGATGCATTCGTCGGCCGAGCGCGCAATGATTGCCGCGCCATAAAGCTTCATCGACTCCTCGGCGGCGGCGCGGTTCGGCAGCGATGCAAGCTGCCGCTCGAGTTCCTTCTGCACCTTGCGCACCAGCCGGCGCGACGTCGTTACCAGCAGCGCGGACGCCGCCGAGCCGTGCTCGGCCTGCGAAAGCATATCGGCCGCCACAAAAGCCGCATCGGCCGAATCGTCGGCCAGCACCAGTATCTCGCTAGGCCCCGCGAAAAGGTCGATATCGGCGTAACCGTAGATTTCCTTCTTCGCCAGCATCACCACGTAGCTGCCCGGGCCAACGATTTTGTCGGCCTGCGGAATCGTGCTTGTACCGAATGCCATAGCCGCGATCGCCTGCACTCCGCCCACGCGGTAGATTTCGGATACGCCGCACGCATGCGCCGCGGCGAGCACCGCCGGATTCATCGAGCCGTCTTTCATCGGCAGCGAGCAAACAAACACCCGGCGCACGCCGGCAACGAGCGCTGGCACGGCGCCCATGATCAGCGACGACGGATACGGCGCCAGCCCGCCGGGAATATAAACGCCCGCGGTGCCGATGGGCCGGTAGCGCGCCCACATCTTGCGGCCGCCCGTCTCCAGCGGCTGCGGCTCGTGTGCGAGCGGCTCGTGTGCGAGGATATGCTGCTGGTACGTTCTCACATTCTCCACCGATTTGCAGATGGCGGCGTAGAGGGCAGAGTCGATCTTGCCAGGTGCGGCCTCGATTTCGCTTTCGGGCACGCGGAGGTCTGCCGCCTTCATGCGCAGGCCGTCGGCCTTTGCGGCATACTTCAGCACGGCCGCATCGCCCTTGCGGCGCACGTCGGCGATAATCGTGCGCACCGCTTCCATCGGCGTCAGCGGCTTGCCGAAGATGGCGATGGTGCGCTTGCGCACCGCCGCCGGCGGGGCCTTCTCCTGCTCGGCCATCCGGTTCGTAATGCGTGCCAGCTCGCGGTCGAAGTCCTTATCGCCGGTAGAAAGGATTCTCATTTCAGGAAGTCCCAGAACAGGCTCCAGCCTTTCAGGCTCTCAAAGAAAACACAGTGCACAATTGCGCATCAGATGCGCTGTCGTTGTAGGGGCGGGGCGCTGCCCCGCCCAAATGCGGGCAAGGGCGGTGCCTTGCCCCTACCGTCTGCCGCTCATTCCCATTCGATGGTGGCAGGCGGCTTTGAGCTGATGTCGTAGACTACCCGGTTGACGCCGCGAACTTCATTGATGATGCGGTTGGATATCTTGGCCAGCAGCTCCTGCGGGAGGCGCGACCAGTCGGCTGTCATGAAATCGGTAGTGTTGACGCAGCGGACGGCAATGACGTTTTCGTATGTGCGCTCGTCGCCCATCACGCCCACGCTGCTCACGGGCAGCAGCACGGCAAACGCCTGTGCCACCTGGTCATACCAGCCTGCATCATGGAGTTCCTCGATGAGGATCGCATCGGCGTTGCGCAGCACGTCGAGCCGCTCGCGCGTCACCCCGCCGATCACGCGCACGGCCAGCCCGGGCCCCGGAAACGGATGCCGCCCCAGGATCGCCGCCGGCACGCCCAGCTCCGCGCCTAGCTGCCGCACCTCGTCCTTGAACAGGAACCGCAGCGGCTCGATGATCTCCAAGCCGAGCTTGTCGGGCAGACCGCCTACGTTGTGGTGGCTCTTGATCGTGGCCGACGGCCCGCCGTTGGGCGAGCGGCTCTCGATCACGTCGGGATAGATGGTGCCCTGCGCCAGGAACTTCACGCCCGTCAGCTCGCGGGCTTCGCGCTCGAACACCTCGATGAAAAGCCGCCCGATGGTCTTGCGCTTATCCTCGGGCTCGGTGATGCCGGCCAGCGCCGTCAGGAAATCGTCGGTTGCGTCGATTGCGCGCAGCGGCGCCGAGAATTGCTTCTCAAACGCCTCGACCACCGACTCAAACTCGCCCTTGCGCAGCAAGCCGTTGTTCACAAACACGCACGTGAGCTGGTCGCCGAGGGCACGCTGCGTGATCGCTGCCGCCACCGTCGAGTCCACCCCGCCCGACACGCCGCACACGGCCCTGGCCTTGCTGCCCACGCGCTCGCGAATCTCGCCTACGGCGTAATCGACGAACGAACGCATGCTCCAGTCGCCCCGGCAGCCGCAGATGCCATAGAGGAAGTTGTGCAGTATCTTGCCGCCCAGCGGCGTGTGCACTACCTCGGGATGAAACTGCACGCCGAAGAACTCCCTCGATTTGTGGCGGACGGCCGCGTTGGGGCAGTTGGCCGTGCGAGCCAGCACGTCAAATTCGTTCGACACCAGCGACACGTGATCGCCGTGGCTGGCCCACACTTCCAGCGATTGCGGCAGCCCGGCCAGCAGCCCCGCCGGCTG
>DATLAR010000396.1:0-2697 GCA_035527355.1 Planctomycetota bacterium | reverse complement strand
CCGGAAGACCTGAGGAGCCTGCCATGAACAAACAAAGCCTTCGCACAAGCGCGCTTGCCGCCGCGCTGCTCTCGCTGGCGTTTACCACACTGGCCGGCGAGCTGCCGAAAACACGCATTGCCCTGCCCGACGAACCGCAGGAGAAGAATCCCACCCGCTATTACACCGAGCTTGCCCAGGTGCACATGAAGTACAAGGTCTACGACAAGGCCGAAGAGTACCTCAAGAAGGCAATCGAGCTCGAACAGAACGCCGCCGCCACCGCCGACTGCGCCGCGCAGCTCGCACGCCTCTACCTCGAATGGGGCAAGAAGCAAGAAGCACTCATGATGTTCGAGTTTGCCGTGGCACAAACGCCCGACACGCCATCGCTGCTCAACCGCTCGCGCGAGATGATCCGCGCCTACGAGAGCATCGGCGAGCTCGACAAAGCCGAGGCCGCCTGCCTCAAGGCCATCGAAAAGGCCGAAGGGCCTATGAAGTCGCACATGGAAAAAGAGTATTTCCTGCTCTGCCAGAAGAGCGGAAAACTGGGCAAGCTGATCGAACAGAAGGAGAAACAGGCGGCTGAAGACCCGCGAAACGCCCAGCTTTTCTCGAACCTCGCTTACCTCTATCGCCTCGCCGGCGAGAAGGAAAAGGAACTCGATGCCTACCGCCGGCTCGTCGAAACCAACCCGCAAGACTACCAGGCGCTCGCCCAGCTTGCAGTCGCTTTCCGCAATGCCGGCCAGCCCGACAAAGCTATCGAGTGCTACGAAAAACTTATCGACCTCAACCCCAACGCCCGGCCATACTATGTTTCGGAAATCGTGAAGCTCTACGCACAGGCGGGCAACATCGAGCAAGCCGAGCAGTGGGCCAGGCAGATGATGGACGAAAAGGAAATGGCCACACCCGCCGGGCAGGCGCGCGCGTCTCGCCTCTACCAGGACATGGGCATGCTCGATAAAGCCGTCGAGCACTGCAAGGCGGCTATCGAACTGGCCCCCGAACCGCAGCAGAAGGAGCTTTACCAGCTTCAGCTCGCACGCCTGCTTTACCAGGCAAAACAATACGCGCAAGCCGCTGAAGTGTGCGACCGGCTCACCAAGGAAAGCCGCAATCCCAGTACGCAGCAGGAGGCGAAAGCGCTCCTCATCCGCATCAAGAAGGAACAAGGCCAGGCGCCCTGAAGCCGCCGTCTGTTAACCGGCCCGGCCTGCCTGAAAGCGCAAACATAGATGAATCTGCTGGAGACAATAACCGACGCTCAAATCGTGTTGCCGGATAGGTGCATATCGGGCGATCTGGTAATCGGCGGCGGCAAGATCATTGAAATGCGCCTCGCCGGCCACGGCCTGCCTGTTCGGCAAAACGCCTTCTCTGCCCGCGGCTGTTACGTCATTCCGGGGCTGATCGACCTGCACATGCAGGGTTTCGCCGGCATCGACCTCAGCACGCCCAACGGCAACGTGGCCCGCATGGCACGTGCCCTGCTGGCCGCCGGCGCCACCGGCTACGTGGCCACCCTGGGCTACACCCCCGATATGCTCACCGAAATACTGCCGCACGTCTACGCCGACAACGGCGGCGCACGAATGCTCGGCATCTACTTCGAGGGGCCGTTTATCAATGAGCGGCGGCTCGGAGCCATTCCGCCGATCTATTGCCTCAAACCGAACCCGTCGCTGCTGCGCGACATCATCGACGAAGCCGCCGGCTGCCTGAAAATAATGACCGTTGCGCCCGAGCTGGACGGCGCCGTAAAACTGATCGAAATGCTCGGCGAGTGCGGCGCGGCACCGGCCCTCGGCCACACCGCTTGCTCTTTCTCGCAGGCGATGCGCGGCATCGACGCCGGCATCCGCCACGTCACGCACCTATTCAACGCCATGACGCCACTCAGCCACCGCGAGCCGGGAGCAGTGGGCGCCGCCCTTGCCGCCAAAAACGTTACCGTTGAACTCATCGCCGACGGCGTTCACATTCATCCCGCCGTGCTCGCCATCGCGATCAACATCAAAGGCCCCGCCTCCACCGTCGTCATCACCGACGCCACGCCATACGCGGGATTGCAGGCGTCGGGGCCGCTCACGCTGCTTGGCAAGGAGGTAATCGTAATCGACGGCGCCCCGCGCCTCGCCGACGGCACCCTGGCCGGCAGCATCCTCACGCCGATCCAGGCGCTCAAGAACCTCGTCCGCCTCGCCGGCGTCCCGCTGCATGCCGCCGTGCGCATGCTCACGCTCACCCCTGCAACCGTCATCGGGCTCGAGCACGCCAAGGGCAGCATCGCCCCCGGCAAAGACGCCGATCTCGCGATCCTCGACGAGAACCTCGACGTGCAGGCGGTTGTCCTCAGCGGCCGCCTTGCCTGGCAAAGATAACACACGCACCGCCTGTTCATTCACCTGCAGCCGATTCTTCCGACATTCAACAATGACGGCCGCATCTGGCACAGGAGCCTCGCATGAAGAACCGCGAACTGGCGATGATCTTCGAGAAGATCGCCGACTGCCTCGAATTCAAGGGCGAGTCGCAGTTTCGCATCATCGCGTACCGGCGGGCGGCGCGGGCCATGCAAGACCTCGCCGAAGACGTTGAAGAACTGCTGAAACAGAACAAGCTGAAAGACATAGCCGGCATCGGCGCCGCCACCGCCGAAAAAATCGAGGAATACATCGCCACGGGCACAATGCAGCGATACGAAGAAGC
>DATLAR010000395.1:0-4027 GCA_035527355.1 Planctomycetota bacterium | reverse complement strand
GCCGAACAGGTTGCCCACGGCCAGAATGAAGCTGACGCGGCCGGCGTGGCCGGTAGACCGCTCGTCGGTGCTGTTTCTGTGGCAGTCGTACAAGGCCGAAAACATCGCCGCCGACGTGCGCAACAACACCTACGTGGATGCAAGCCTCGTGAGGCGCGGCTCGGCGCGGTTCGACGGGCACGGCGGCATGCTGCTGCGCGGCGGAGTGCTCAATGCCATCGGGGCCGGCGCCGATATCGTGCGCGAGTGCCGCCGCACCAATCAGTTTACGCTGCAGGCGATGATAGAAACGGGCTCGCCCGCGCAAGGCACCAACGCCAACCCCGCGAGGATCATCGGCTGCAACAGGTACTGGGGCGGCTGGGAGCAGCTCAATTTCATGCTCTGCCAGGAGGCCGACAAGCTGGTCCTTCGCATCCGCACAAAGGTGCAGGACGACAAAGATGCCTTTGGCGAGGTGAGGCGCGTGGAGCTTTTCACGCTGATAGTGGCCAAGCCGGTGCACGTGATCGTAAGCTATGCCGACGGCCGCCTCGTTTGCTATGCCGACGGTAAGCCGGTGAAGGAAACGAACGAGCTGAAGGGCGAGCTTGTGTGGGACGACACGAACTGCGACAGCGGGCTGAACTTCGGCGGCTACATCGGCACGCAGGGCATACAGCTTCCGTGGCGTGGGCGGCTGGAGGGCTTGGGCATTTTCAGCCGCTCTATCGAGAAAGACGAGGCGCAGAAGAGCAGCGCGGCATACGCGAAGCTGCTGGCGGCGCGGCCGGCGGTGCAGCGCGCCGAGGTGGAGGTGGTGCTGATGGCCGCCACGCCCGCGCCGACGGCGGCGGAAGCGGCGCCCTACCGCGAAGCGCTCGTAGTGAACGAATACCAACTGCAAAACGTGATACGCGGCTCGTGCCCGGACCCGAGGTTTCGCGTGGTGCAGTGGGGCCTGCTCGACGCAAAGCCCACGGCGGTGGCTGAGCAGAAAGTGGGCGCAAACTGCTGGCTGACGATCGAGCCGTTGAAGAATCATCCCGAACTCGAGAGCGAACTGACGGTAGACAAGCTGCCGCAGGATCTCGAGATGCCGGTTTATTACTGCGAAGAATAAGAGGGCAGCCCCTGATCCAGCGGCCGCACCATCCTGTGGAGGTCGGCACCGACAGCGAGCTGATGAAGCTCGGAGGCGAGTATTTCCGGCTGAAGACGCTGCAAGGTGTAGCCCGCCGGCTGCAACTTTCCGTATTCCGCCCGGATAGCGTTCCGAAACAAAATCAGACAGCGCAAGGGAGTGCAAGCGCCGCGCAAGCTTCTGCCGCCGCTTCACGCGCACCGGAGGGAGCCGCGCTATGAACGTCCTCATTGTCAGCACAAACTGCTACAGGATGCCCACGCCCGTGATGCCGCTGGGCGCGTGCATAGCGGCCGAGGCGGCCGAGCGGGCAGGCCACAGCGTGCAATTGCTGGACATGATGTTCCAGCGGCGGCCGCTGTCGGTGCTGCGCCGAGCGGTGAGCAAGGCCCGGCCGGATGTGATCGGCTTTTCCATCCGCAATATCGACAACAACGACATTCAGAATCCCGTGGAGCTGTGCGCCGGTGCGCCGGAGCTTGTGGCCGCGGCGGCGAAGGAGTGCGATGCGGAGCTGGTGATCGGCGGCGCCGCGGTGGGCGTGATGCCGGAGGCGCTGCTGCGCGCCACGGGCGCGCGCTGGGCGGCGCTGGGCGATGGCGAGCACACGCTGCCCGCGCTGCTCGCTGCGCTATCGAACGGCGCCGACCCGCGGCGCGTGCCGGGCGTGGCCTGGCTGGAGAAGGGAAAATTCAGGAAGAACGAGCCGCTGACCGGGCAGCCGCTGGGCGACTGCTTCGTGCCGGATTTCCCGCGCTGGCTGAACGTGCGGCACTACATCTCCAGCCTATGCGCGGCGCCGCTGCAAACCAAGCGCGGCTGCCCGCACAAATGCGTCTACTGCTCGTATGCGGTTTCCGAAGGGCGGCGCTGCCGGCTCGCCCCGCCGGCCAGCGTGGTGAACGCGGTGAAGCGGCTGGCATCGTTCGGCATAGGCGACGTGGAATTCGTGGACAACGTGTTCAACTCGCCGCTCGACCACGCGATGGAAATCTGCCGGCGGCTGGCGGCCGAGCGCCTGGGCGTGCGATTCCAGACGCTCGAGATGAATCCGAAGTTCATCACCGACCCGCTGCTCGATGCGATGGACCGCGCGGGATTCGTGGGGATGGCCGTTAACGCCGAGAGTGCGAGCGATCCCGTTTTGCACGGCCTGGGCAAAGGCTATACGGCGCAAGACGTGCACCGCGCGGCCGCAACGGTGCGGCGGCATCAGGTGCCGTGCGTGTGGATTTTCATGTGCGGCGGGCCCGGCGAAACGCCGCATACGCTGGCCGAAACGCTGAAATTCGCCGAGCGCAACGTGCGCAAGAGCGACGTGGCGTTCTTCAGCCTGGGCATCCGCATCTACCCCGGCACGCCGCTGGAGCGCACCGCGCGCAAGCAGGGCGTGCTCACCGTGCCGGCCGCCGAGATGCTGATGCCGGTGTTTTATTTATCGCCCGACCTCGACATGGCGTGGGCGAAGGAGCAACTGAACAAGACGGCCGCCGAGCACCTGAACTACTTCGGCCCCGAGGGGCTGAGCCTGCCGATGCTGCCCGCGCTGCACCGGCTGGCGTGGCTGATGGGCGTGCGGCCCCCGCTATGGCGGCACACCAGGATCATCAAGCGCCTGCTGAGGCTCGCCGGCAAGGTGCGATGAACTCAGATGCCGCAAATGAGACGCACGCGGGCCCCGTGCAATGTCCGCATCACTCCTCCTCCTCCTCCTCCTCCTCTTCTTGCTGTCACTCTTCGGCCTCGCCATCGGCCTTCTTGCCCGGCACCACGCGCACGGTTATCTCGTTCGAATGAATCCATAGATCGTTCTCGACGGAACCCGGCTTGCCGGTGCCGTCCGTTCGGGTCCAACTGAAGTAGAGCGACAGCTTATATTCGCCGGGCGGGTATTTCTCCGGGGCATACGCCACTTTAAGAAGATCCAGATCAAAGTGTCCGGTCGATTTCGGGGGCAGTTGCAGCGCGCGGTATTCGGTACCCTGCTCGCGCGTTTTCACCCCAGCCGGGGCGGGTTCGACATCAACACGCAGACCCGTCTGGCGGCCGACGCGGTCTACACCAGCACCCGAGTTCCTACCCAGCATATCGAAACCGATCAGGCCCCCATCCTTCTCGGAGGTGTTCGTGACGCTCACGTTCAGCATGATCGGCTCGCCCTCGACGAATGGCTCCTTGGGCGGCGCCAGGCGCATCTGCAGTTGCGTGGGCGGGCGGTCGAGTTCCGCGTCGGGCTGAACGACCTTGATGGTTACTTCATTGGATTTGAGCAGCAGTTCCGGCAGAGTACACTCGGGGCTCTGAATTCCGGAGCGGTTGTGCTCCAGCGACACCTTGTACTCGCCGGGCGGGATTTTCCAGAAGAACACATACAACTCCTCGAGCAGGGGGATCATGAATTCGACTGTCGATTCGGGTGGCAACCGCACTTTCACAGGTTTGTAGCAGTTCCTGAGATGTGTGTTGACTTTGAACGTTTGAGGCACAAGACGCATGTGTGTGTTTGAAACGAGCGATGGGATAGTGAAGAACATGTTTCCGTCCAGCAGTTCCGTTTGCCGTGGGGAAGAGGCTGCCGCCTGTCCGCTGACGATGCGGGTTTGCACTTGCTTGCCCGCCATGTCGAAATAGAGGGTGCCCATGTCCTGCTTCGAGGTGTTGGCAAGCCTTGCCTTGAGCATGATCGGCTCGCCCTGGTAAAATGCATGCTCGGGCTGCACGAGCCGCAACTGGACGTCCGAGGGGTGGCTGAATTCAATCTGGGGCTTGGGCTGGTTGTTTTGTCTGGGAAAGACGCGGATGGTGATCTCGTTCGACTTCAAATGCAATTCCTGCACCCAGCCCTTCTCGGTTGCGGTGCCGCTCTGCCTGTACCGGAGAGATACCTCGTACTCCCCCGGGGGT
>DATLAR010000394.1:0-10251 GCA_035527355.1 Planctomycetota bacterium | reverse complement strand
GGGCTTTGTGGCGCCGCACGGCAGCGTGCTGCTGCTGGAGCTGATGCGATTCAGCAGTGAAGTGCGCGGCGCCGAAAAACTGCAGGACACTTCGGGCGTGAAAGTGGAGAAGAAGCAACTTGAGCTTGCGAAGGAGCTGATCCACAAGATGGCCGAGGAGTTCAGGTTTGAGGAGTATGTGGACGAATACACGGAGAAGGTGATGAAGATTGTTCGCAAGAAGGCCGAGGGCAAGAAGATCACGCTGCCAAGAGCGCCGAAAGTGCCGGAGGTGAAGAACTTGATGGAGGCGCTGCGGAAATCGCTGAAAGCCGCCTGATGCCGGAGCCGGTATGCTGACCACGGAACGTCCTGCGGGTGCCCGCAAAACCGCTATGCCACAGCGTGTGAAGCCGATGCTCGCCACGCGTTCAGAGCGGATTTTCTCGAGCCCCGAATGGCTGTTCGAGGTGAAATGGGACGGCGTGCGCACGCTGGCATTCTGGCGCGCCGGCCGTGTGCGGCTGCTGTCGCGCAACCTCAACGACGTGACGGCCGAGTACCCCGAGGTGGCCGACGGCCTGAGGGAATCGCTGGCCGGGCAGGCATCAGCGGTGCTCGATGGCGAGATTGTTGCGTTCGATGGGGGGCGGCCAAGCTTTCAGATGCTGCAGCAGCGGATGCACGTGGCGCAGGCCGAGCGTGCCAGGGAGCTGGCCGCGGCGGTGCCGGCGGTCTACTGCGTGTTCGATATCATCTATCTGGACGGCTACGCGCTGTGGGATTGCGAGCTTGTGGAGCGCAAGCGCCTGCTGCGCGAGGCCGTGCAGCCGGGCCCGCACGTGCAGGTGCCGGATGAGGTGGACGAGAAGGGCGAGCAGTTCTTCAAAGCTATCACCGCACGCGGCATGGAGGGCGTGGTGGCCAAGCTGAAGAAGAGCCGCTACGTTTTCGGCCAGCGCGGCATGAACTGGCTGAAGTTCAAATCGACGCGCACGCTTGATTGCGTGATCGGCGGGTTCACCGAGCCGCGGGGCGGGCGGGCGTTCTTCGGCGCGCTGCTGCTGGGGCTCTACGACGAGGGCGGGTTGCGTTACATAGGCCATACCGGCACGGGTTTCGATCATGCCGGTCTCGAAAAAACATACAACATAATGAAGCCGCTGGAGGTTGATGATTGCCCGTTTGCCGAACGCCCAAAGCCAAACAGCCCACCGCACTGGCTGAGGCCGCAACTGGTTGCCGAGGTGAAATACGCCGAGCTGACCAGCGACGGCAAACTGCGCCATCCGGTTTTCGTGGGGCTGCGCGAAGACATAGCCCCCGAGGATTGCCGCCTGCGCGAGGAGGCCGCGACCGCCCGGCCGGACCGGCCGGCTACGCACATTCGCCTCACACGCAAGAGCAAGGTGATCTGGCCCGAATACGCCGGCAATCCCGCAATTACAAAGGAGATGCTCGCCGGCTACTACGAGTCGCTGGCGGATGTCATCCTGCCGTACACCCGCGGCCGCCCGCTGATGCTCAATCGCTATCCCGACGGTATTCACGGCGGCTCATTTTATCAAAAGGACTACACCGATCCCGTGCCCGACGGCGTGGAGGTGTATGTCTATCATTCCAGGCATGCGGACCGCGAAATCCATCATGTTTTGTGCAATAATCGTGAAACGCTGCTGTGGCTGGCGCAGCTTGCCTGCATCGAACTGAACTGCTGGACGTCGCGGATTGACCGACCCAGCCGCCCTGATTTTATTGTCTTCGACATCGACCCCTACATCACGTTCAAGGAAGGGCGCGAGAGCCTGCTGCCGAGCGATGAAGACTACGACGCGGCGGTAGAAGTGGCCAAGCGGCTTCGCGTTCTGCTTGACCAGATCGGGCTTGCGGGCTTTCTGAAAACGTCGGGGCAAACGGGCCTGCACGTATTTGCCCCGATCCGGCGCGAATACGGCTTCGGCCAGGTGGAGGCATATGCCCGCACGATAGCCGAGTACATGCTGCACGAACAGCCCAAGCTCGTGACGACGGAATGGAACGAGCGCGACCGGGCCGGCAAGGTGTTTTTCGATTATTCCATCAACAGCCGGGGCAAAACGCTGGTGGGGCCGTATTCGCTTCGGCCCACGCCGGCGGCCACCGTTTCCGCACCGATCGGCTGGGACGAGCTGGGCAGGGCCAGGCCGGTTGATTTCACCTTCTTCAGCATTCAGCAGAGGCTCAGGCAGAAGGGCGATCTTTGGGCCGGCATTCTCGACAAGGCCCAAGGCTTGACTTGATCCGACGGCATTTTGCTACAGCAGCTTAAGCATTTCGTTCCATCCTTCGCGGGCATAGAAGCGGTGGTCGCCGTTGCCGATGACGAGCCGGCAAAAGCCGGCTGCTCCGGCGGCGGCGTAGATTTTCTGCAGGTGCGCGAAGGCTTCGCGCACGCCGTCAATCGGGAAAATGGGATCGTTCTTGCCGGCGACGACCACGACGGGGCGGGGTGCGAAAAGCCCCATGATGTCGGGCATCTCGGCGTACTTGAGCAGGCCGGGGATGTAGTTGTCCATGCAATGGTAAACGGACATTATGGAGTGGCGGAATGTGCAGAAGTAGCAGGATGGCATTGCGAGTCGTATGCGCGGCAGCAGTGCGGCGGCGAAGAGCGACACGGTGCCGCCGCCGGAGTTGCCCATAACGCCGAGGCGGGTCATGTCGACATCGCCTCGGGTCTCGAGGTAGTCGATTGCGCGGTCGACATCGTACACGCGCTCACCGATGAGCGTTCGGCCGAGCATCAGCGCGTGCATAGTGGCGTCGTGGCAGGCGGAGCGCGGGTCCTTGTCGGGCAGGTGCTGCCGGCGCTCGCCGAATGCTCGCTGCTCGACGCAGAGCGCGGCGATGCCGCGGGCCATGCAGCCCAGGCCGAAATCACGGTCGCCTTCCACCCTCACCGTCTTTGTCTCAGTATCACGGTCGATGGCAATCGACAGGTGCATTCCGCTGGAGTGCCCCTGCAGGCAGATGAAGAAAGTGTATGGCGGGGATGCGTTTTTGGGCAGGCAGACGTATGCGGGCACGTCGGCGAATGGTTCGGCGGTGAAGACGATCTTTTCGATAGTGCCGAGCGGATGCTCGCGCTTCCAGAGGGAGCGCGCGTTCAGGGGCGGGCGCTCGGGCATGTCGCCCATCAGCTCGCCTAGTTTCGCCCGGAGCGCGCTTTGCCACTCGCTGACGCTGCCGCTCGTGTAGCGCATCGACGGCGTGTGGTGCTCCATGATGTAGCGATGGAATTGCTCGGGTGCAAAATGAAACGCAGCGTCGGGCAGGCTGGTCATGGATTGCTCCTTATCGAATGTAGCACAGCCGCCCCCGGCTGTGTCTTTCTTCATGTGGTACAGCCGCCCCGGCTGTGTCTTTCTTCATGTGGCACAGCCGCCCTCGGCATTGCCGCGAGCCGGGCCGGCCTCTTTGTGGTATCATAGCAGGCTTGCGGTGATTAATCAAGATGGGGGCGAAAGCCAGTTTGCGGGTGCCGGTTGTTTGGCACACGCTCTTTCATTTCGCCCAGAGATTCCAGCCGCAGGCCAAGAATGGGCAGGAATGGGCAGTTCGGAACGGGCAGTTTATCTTGATTTTGGGGCCGTATTATGGTCTAATGAAAATTCTGTCATATATGAGCCATCAGGGGTTGCTTTTTGCAGGCGGAGACCGCATGAGCGATAAACAGAGAGAGGACAGGCTGCTGAAACTCGAGGAGCTGAGAAAGAGGAGCATCGACCCTTACGGGCAGAAGTTCCAGACGAGCGGCTCGCTGGCCGAGATCGTCCGCAGCTTTGACGAGCAGGCGCCTGCGAAAACCGTTTCGGCCGCCGGCCGAGTGACGGCATACAGGCCGCACGGCAAGGCTGGCTTCCTCGATCTTCGCGATTGGACGGGCAGGCTGCAGGTGTACGTGCGCAAAGACGTTGTGGGCGACGAGGCATTTGAGGTGTATGGCCTGCTGGACCTGGGCGATATGCTGGGCGTGGAGGGCGAGCTGCAAAAGACGCGCACCGGCGAGGTGACGATCTTTGCACGCAAGCTCACTTTCCTTGCAAAGTCGCTGCGGCCGCTTCCCGAAAAATTCCACGGCCTGAAAGACATCGAGACGAGGCAGCGGCAGCGCTACCTTGACCTCATCGCAAACGAGGAGTCGATGCAGGCGTTCCTGAAGAGGACGCAGATCGTGCGCGCCATCAGGAGTTGGCTGGACGAGCGGTGTTTTGTGGAGGTGGAGACGCCGATGATGCACCACCTGGCGGGCGGGGCCGCTGCGAAGCCGTTCAGCACGCATCACAACGCGCTCGATCTCGACCTCTATCTGCGGATAGCACCCGAGCTGCACCTGAAGCGGCTGGTGGTGGGCGGCATGCAGAAGGTGTATGAGATCAACCGCAACTTCCGCAACGAAGGCATCGACACGCGCCATAATCCCGAGTTTACGATGATCGAGATATACCAGGCATTCTCGGATTACATCGGAATGATGGAACTGTCGGAGGCGTTGGTGACGGCGGTGGTGGCGCAGGTGAACGGCGGCATGCAGGTGCAGTATGGCGAGACGGTGCTGGATTTCACTACGCCGTGGAAGCGGGCGCGCTATGCCGACCTGGTGCGCGAGTACGCGGGCGTGGACGTGCACGACGACGCGGCGGTAAAGGCCAAGGCGGCGTCGCTGAGGATCGACGTGGCGGCGCTGTCGCACGACGAGGTGATCGACAAGCTGTTTTCGGAGACGGTTGAGCCGAATCTGGTACAGCCGACCTTTGTGACGCATTTTCCGGCGTCGATGTGCCCGCTGGCAAAGTGCGACCCCGAAGACCGCGAGGTGGCGCTTCGGTTCGAGGTTTTCGCTGCCGGTATGGAAATAGTCAACGGCTATTCGGAGCTCAACGATCCGCTCGACCAGCTCGCGCGGCTCGAAAAGCAGGCTGGAGGGGACCGGTCGAAAGTGGACACGGATTACGTGGAGGCCCTGGAGTATGGGCTGCCGCCGACCGGAGGAGTGGGGATGGGAATTGACAGGCTCGCAATGCTGCTGCTGAACAAGCAGTCGATACGGGACGTGATCCTGTTTCCGCTGTTGCGGCCAGAGGGCAAAGACTGATGCTGGATCTGAACAATTGGGCGATGGCGGCCATTTCGCTGCGGGGAGCGTTTGGTTATCGGCCGATGGTGGAGATGCCCACGGTGGGCCAGATGCTGCTGGCGTTTGCGGCGGGGGCCGCTCTCACCGGCGGCCTGTTTGCGTTCAGAGTGCGTTCTACGCCGTGGCGGCTCGCGCGTTACATCGGCTGGGGGGTGTTGCTGACCGGCGGGATAGTGTTCTCGTTTACGATGAGCGTGGGCGAGCGGTTTGGCATAGACGTGGTGAACGGCCTGGGCCTGCTGGCTGAGGATGAGCCGGAGCACGTGGCTTTGCTGCTGGCGGGGCGCGTGTCGGCAATGCTGGCATTGTTTTGCGCCGGCTGCCTTGCGGCGTTCATGTTTGCAATGGCTCTGGAGCTGAGGAAGTATCATACGTTTCTCTGCATTCGGTTGATGCGAGTGCGCGTGATAAACTACCTCGTGACGCTCGCCGTGGCCGGCAGCGTTTTTGTGCTCATCGTGGTGCTGTCGGTGCTGTGGGGCTTCGGCCGGGACCTGCAGGAGCGCATCCGCGGCTCGCTGGCGCCGGTCTCCATCGAGGCGATGGACAACGATCGCGTGGTGGAGTATGACACGCTGATCGAGCAGATCAAGGAGCGGTTTCCGCACGAGATTACCGAGTGCTCGCCGTACGTGGCAACGTTCGTTTTCATGAGGCGCGAGCTGCGCAACGGTTGGAGCGAGCCCCTTTCGGTGATGGTGCGCGGCATCGATATAGGCTGCGAGAAGAAGGTGGGCGACATCGAGCAGTATTTGCGGCACGGCAAGTCGCCCGATTTCCTGCTCGACGGCAAGCAGCCGCCGTATCCGGGTGTGCTGCTGGGGTATGAGCTATCGACCAGAACCGGCCTTCGCGGTTTCAACGACGAGCTGATAACGGGCGTGGCGCTGAAGATCAATCCGCCGGGCTCGGATGGGCGGTTCACGCGCGATCCTGTATTCTGCGTGGTGGGAGAGTTCAAAACCGGCTACCTCGAGGTGGACCAGAATTTCCTTTACATGCCGCTCAAGCAGGCGCAGGACCTGGCGGGCTACGATTATCCGGAAGTATCGGGCATCAGCATCGGCCTGGCCGATTACCGCTACGCCGAGAAGGTGAAGGAGGGGCTGGTGGAGATGCTGCCGAGGAATTATTCGGTGAAGACGTGGGCCGAGAAGAGGGGGATGCTGCTGGCGGCGTTGCGGATAGAGCAGAGGGTGCAGGCAATAATCCTGTTTACGTTGGTGCTGCTTGCCGGGCTTTTCGTTTTTGCGGTGATGCTGATGGCGGTGAAAGAGAAGACGCGCGACATCGGCATACTGAAGGCGGTGGGCGCTTCGGTGAACGGGATAATGGAGATATTCCTGATCAACGGGTTCATCATCGGTGTGGTGGGCGCGGCCATCGGGGGTGCGTTGGGCCTGCTGGTGGTGAGGTACGTGAACCAGATAATGGGCGCGCTGGAGAGCGCGTTTGGCTTGAGGATTTTTCCGAAGGATATCTATTACCTCGACAAGATTCCGACGCACATAGACCCCGTGGGCGTGGGGATGATCCTGTGCGCGGCGGTGGCAGTGAGCCTGCTGGCGGCACTGGTGCCGTCGCTGATAGCCGCGAGGCTTGATCCCGTGGAGGCTTTGCGTTATGAGTAGTATTCTTGAAGCCTCCGGTGTGAATAAGGCATACCTCGACGGTTCGATGCGGGTATTCGCTCTGCGCAACCTCAACCTCGCGGTGGAGGAGTCGGAGACGCTGGCGATCACGGGCGAGTCGGGCGCGGGCAAGAGCACGCTGTTGCACGTGCTGGGGCTGCTCGACGTGCCGACGTCGGGGGCCATCATGTATCGCGGGCGCGATGTGCTGGGGCTGAGCTCGAGCGAGGTGGCCGAAATCCGGAACAGGCATTTCGGGTTCGTTTTCCAGTTCTTTCATCTTCTGCCCGACCTCAGCGCGCTGGAGAACGTGATGCTGCCGGAGATGGTGGCCAGCCGCTATTTCGGCTGGCGCAGGGCCGAGGCCGAGGGCCGTGCCAAGCAGGCACTGGACATCGTGGGCCTTGCCCAGCGCATGCATCACAGGCCGTCGCAATTGTCGGGCGGCGAGAAGCAGCGCGTGGCCATAGCGCGGGCGCTGGTGCGCAAGCCCGACGTTATTTTCTGCGACGAGCCTACGGGCAACCTCGATTCAAAAACCTCCCGCGAAATTCACGACCTGATTTTCGAGCTGAACCGGACGTCGAGGCAGACGTTTGTGATAGTGACGCACGATCTTGCATTGGCCGCGCGGGCCGACCGGACCGTGAAGATGCGAGACGGCTCGATAAATGAGATCACTAGCAGAGAGCCGGGCAATTCACCCAAGAGCAAGACAGCAGGCAGGGCCACACAGCGCAGTTAAGGAGAAAGCAGCATGGGCCTGAAGGTCTACATCGACGGCAAGCTCATAGACAAAGAAGACGCCAAGATATCGGTTTTCGATCACGGCTTTCTGTACGGCGACGGCGTGTTTGAGGGGATCAGGGCCTACAACGGCAAGGTGTTCAAAATGAAGGAGCACCTCGACCGCCTGTGGCATTCGGCGGCGGCAATCGAGCTGACCGTGCCGATATCCAAGGAACAATTCTCTGCTGCAATAGAAGCTACCCTCAAGGCCAACAACCTTCGCGATTCCTACATCCGCGCGATCGTCACGCGTGGTATCGGCTCGCTGGGCCTGAACCCGTGGACGTGTAAAGGAGCGTCGGTGGTGATCATCACCGACAGCATCAAGCTCTATCCGCAGGAGTATTACGAGAAGGGGCTCAGCGTCATCACGGTGTCAACCGTTCGCAACCATCCAAACGCGCTGGACCCGCGGATAAAGTCGCTGAACTACCTGAACAATATCCTCGCCAAGATCGAGGGCCTCAACGCCGGCGTCGAGGAGGCGATAATGCTGAACTGCCAGGGCTACGTGGCAGAGTGCACGGGCGACAACATCTTCATCGTGGACCGCGGCCGCATCGTTACGCCGCCGACGAGTGCGGGCATCCTGGAGGGCATAACGCGAGACGTGGTGATGGAGCTGGCCGCATCGCGGGGCGTGGCGGCGGAGGAACGCAACCTTACGCGATACGATCTTTTCACCGCCGACGAATGCTTCCTCACCGGCACAGCGGCCGAGCTGATACCGGTGGTGAAGATAGATGGCCGCATCCTCGGCAATGGCAAGCCCGGCCCGATCACTATGCAACTGCTGCAGGACTTCAGAAAGCTGACCACGGGATGACGCAAGGCGTGAAGAAACAGGCAGAACCGGGGCGTTACCTGGTTTCCTTTGATACTTCGAGCGCACCGCACATATTCACCGACGTGCTCGTGATCGGCAGCGGCGTGGCGGGCCTGCGCGCGGCAATCGAGGCCGCCGAATACGGCGACGTGCTGATCGTTACGAAAGACATCAGCCGCGAGGGCTGCAGCGCCTATGCGCAGGGCGGTGTGGCGGTGGTGATGGATTCGGAAGACTCGATCGAGGCGCACGTGCGCGATACGCTGGAGGTGGGCTGCGGGCTGTGCAATGAGCCGGCGGTGCGGGCCGTAATCACCGAGGGCGTGGAGCGCGTGGCCGAGCTGATGGCGTGGGGCGCGAAATTCGACGCGCGCGACGGCAAGCTGCTGTATACGCGCGAAGGCGGGCACTCGCGGCCAAGGATCGTGCACGCACGCGGCGACGCCACCGGCGCGGAGCTGGTGGATACGCTTATCGCCGAGGCACAGGTGCACCGCCGCATTCACATCCTCGAACATTCCTACGTGCTGGACCTCATTACGCGCGACGGCGTATGCCACGGAGCGGTGCTGCACAACACCCCCAAGGGCATGATGATGGTGTGGAGCCGCCAAACGATCCTCGCGACCGGCGGGATCGGCCGGCTCTTCCGCGAGACTACCAATCCGCCGGTTACTACGGGCGACGGCCTCGCGATGGCGCTGCGTGCCGGCGCGACGCTGATGGACGTGGAGTTTGTGCAGTTTCATCCCACCACGCTATACATCGCCGGCGCGTCTAGATCGCTGATCTCGGAAGCGGTGCGCGGCGAGGGCGGCGTGCTGCTGAACGCCGCCGGCGAGCGGTTTATGCCCGGCTACCACCATGACGCCGAGCTTGCACCACGCGACGTGGTGAGCCGCAGCATCATCCAGGAGATGAAGCGCACGGGCGACACGCAGGTTTACCTCGATCTCACGCACCTCGGGCCGGCGCTCGACGAGCGCTTCCCGATGATCAAATCGTTGTGCGCGGAGTTTGACATAGACATTTCGCACGACCTGATCCCTGTGCGGCCGAGCGCCCATTATTCCGTGGGCGGCGTGGCCACCGACATGCGCGGCCGAACGAATATCGAAGGGCTTTTTGTGTGCGGCGAGGCAGCATGCACCGGTTTTCACGGCGCCAACCGCCTGGGCAGCAACTCGCTACTCGAGGGGCTGGTGATGGGCAAGCGAACCGGCGAGGCGGCCGGCTCGCTGCTGAAGCGGCCGTCGCCCCGCACCGGGCCGTATCACATGGGCCTCAGCACCGAAAAATCGCGGCCCGCGGCGATCGACCTGGCCGACGTTGAAATCTCGCTGCGCAGCCTGATGTGGCGCCACGCGGGCGTCGAGCGGCACGAGCTGGGCTTGGTGACCGCGAGCGAGAGGATCGATTTCTGGTGCAAGTATATTATCGAGCGCGAATTCGAGAAGACATCGGGCTGGGAGCTGCAGAATATGCTTACGGTGGCCAAGGTGGTGATTCAGTTGGCGCGCAATCGCGAGGAATCGCGCGGCTGTCATTTCCGATCGGATTTCCCGAAGCGCGACGACGCCAATTGGAAGAAGCACAGCATGTTCAACCGAGGCGGAGAAGTGCAAGGTGTATAGCGAAGGCTCGATCAGGAAATACATGGAGGATGCGGCATCGGGGAATCCGACGCCGGGCGGGGGGAGCGTGTCGGCGCTGGTGGGCGCGCTGGGCGGCACAATGGCGTGCATGGCCGCTAACTTCACCGTGGGCAAGGAGAAGTTTCGCGCGGTCGAGGACGAGTGCAAGGCGATCCTGGACCGCAGCGAGCGCGGGTGGAGATCGCTGCTGGAGCT
>DATLAR010000393.1:0-5463 GCA_035527355.1 Planctomycetota bacterium | reverse complement strand
CTCCACGTTCGCCGGGAATGCCGCGTAAACGTTGCCCGGCAGAAACCGGATGCGGCCCTCCTGCACGTAATGCGCCGGCGCACCCAGGTGGTATTCCAGCACGTCGTAATCCAGCGGCGGCACGAACGCCCGCAGGAGGTTGAGCACGAACACGAAAACTATGGCAAGCACGATCACGGCCTGCGGGAGGGTTTGGCGGCCGAACCACGCGTGCGTGCGCTGCACGATCGATGCAAGCTGATCGGCGATATCACCGCCAAAAAGCGCGGGCAGCACGGCGAGCAGCGCAAGGAACGCGAGATCCATCAGCCCCAGCAACCCAAGCCCCAGCACGGCCAGCGAGATCGCGCCCAGGCCCAGCGCGGTGCTCCAGATCGCCTGCGGCTCGACGCGCATCTTGCGCAGCACGAACGAACCCAGCCCCATCGCCGCCAGCAGCAGAAGCCCAACGAGCAGCACGCTAGCCGCGTGATCGAGCAGCGTAGTGTTAAACAAAGGCCGCGCCGCATCGGCGCCGGGAAATGTGTACGTGAGATACCGCGTGCAAAACGCCAGCCCCGCGAGCACCGGCAGGATTATGCGGATGGCAGGATTTGTGATCTTCACGATAATGTCGGAGTCCAGAAGCCGGAAGCCGGAAGCCGGAAGTCAGAAGCCAGAAGTCAGCCTCTCCTACTCTCTCACCTCGATCCCCTTCTCCTTCAGATACTTCTTCGTTTCCGGCAGGGGCCAGGTGCCGTAGTGGAAGATCGAGGCTGCGAGTGCGGCGTCGGCCTTGCCGGTGGTGAGCACATCGTAGAGGTGCTCGGGATGCCCGGCCCCGCCCGACGCGATGATCGGGATATCCACCGTATCCGAAAACCGCCGCGTAAGCTCGATGTCGTAGCCGTTGCAGGTGCCGTCGCAATCCATGCTGGTAAGCAGAATCTCGCCGGCACCCTGCTGCTGAACCGTTCGCGCCCAGTCGAGCGCGTCGATTCCCGTTGGCGTACGGCCGCCGTGGATGTAAACCTCCCAACTGCCGTTCTTGAGGCGGGCGTCGACCGCCACCACGATGCATTGGCTGCCGAAGCGCCGCGCCGCCCGCTGCACGAGGGCGACGTCCAGCACCGCCGCCGTATTGATCGAAACCTTGTCTGCACCCGCATTCAGCAGGTCGCGTATGTCGTCGATGTCGCGAATGCCGCCGCCCACCGTCAGCGGCACGAAAATACGCTCCGCCGTGCGATGCACCACGTCGATGATGATCCGGCGTTTTTCGTGCGAGGCGGTGATATCAAGAAAGACGATCTCATCGGCGCCGTCGCGGTCGTATATCTCGGCCTGCTCCACGGGGTCGCCCGCGTCGCGAAGGTTCACGAAATTGATACCCTTCACTACGCGGCCTTCCTTCACGTCGAAGCAGGGGATGATTCGTTTTGCTAGCATCTCTTTCCCTTTGCACAGCAGTTCGCAGATTGCTATATTATATCGCAGCCGCGCGGTTGGTTCAACATGGAACCGCGCGGGATGCTTGCCAAGCACCACGCAGAAAGGCAATCTCAATGACATCCAAAGAGCGTTTCCTCCGAATGTTTCAGCACAAGGAAGCCGACCGCATCCCGATGATCGATAGCCCGTGGGGTTCCACGATTGAACGCTGGCGGCGCGAGGGGCTGCCCGAAAAAACCGATCCCGCCGCGTTCTTCGGCCACGACCTCCAAGCTGCGGTCTTCTGCGACAACAGCCCCCGATACGAGTCGAAGGTGATCGAGGAAACCGACGACTACGTGATCGCCACCACCAACTGGGGCGACGACGTGAGCTTCGAGAACTACACGCGCGTGATGGAGCTCGTGAAGAAGTACGGAGCATACAAAATGCTGAAGCTCGATGCCGCAGCGGCCGAAACTTCGTTGGGTATGAATACCCGATGCTATGGAAGGAGGATGAATGAAGAACGCAGAATTGGCAGCGGAATGGATTGTGAGCAAGCTGGGCGCAGCCTGCAAGCGCGTGAGATGGTTTGGCCTGGCCTGCTATTGCCCCATATGCGGAAACCGCGTGCGCGGGTTTGTCGAGGCCGGCCAGCCGCCGCACCGGCAATCGTCGTGCCCCGTATGCGGCTCGCTTGAGAGGCACCGGTTGGCCTGGGCGTTTATGCAGCAAAAGGGCTACCTGCTCGGTGCCTCGGGCAAGGCGTTGCTGCACATGGCACCCGACGCAAGAATGGCGGCGAAGCTGCGCGAGCTTGGCAAGGTGGACCTTACGCTCTGCCCGGCTCTCGCTCCCGATTGCCGGAAAATCCAGCACGACGACAATTCGTTCGACCTGATCTACTGCAGCCACGTGCTCGAGCACATGGCTTACGACAGCAGGATCGTCCGTGAAATGTTCCGCGTGCTCAAGCCCGGCGCCGCTGCAATCGTGCAGGTGCCGGTTGATGGCAAGCAGACGGTCGAAGACCCGCTTGTCGCCACGCCCGAGGGGCGGGCAAAGCGCTTCGGCCGGCCCGACCAGTATCGGCGCTACGGCTCGGATTTCGCGTTCAGGCTGCAAGCAGCGGGCTTCTGCGTGAGTGTCGTTCGCGCGGCCGATGTGATGGCCGCGGCCGAACTCGCCCGGCTGGGCGTGCCGGCCGACGGGCAGCTATTCTATTGCGAAAAGCGATATGAAATCCGGTGTCCGCCCACGTCGCGCCTCGTGCTCAGCGGCATCGCCTGCACAGGGATGACCCGCGTATAGCCTTGTTTACTCTTTGACCTTCAACGTTGTGTTCGCGAAGCTCGCCTCGCCTTCGGTAACGAACAGGCCGAGCGCGCCGCTTGCATGATCGTACATCCTGCACGAGAGCGCCACCTCGTCGTCTGCATAAACCACCAGGCACGAGCCGTCGACAAATGCCTGCAACTTCACGGCCTTGCCGGCTCCCAGCGGCAGCGGGCGTTCCAGCATAGACGGCTGATCGCCCGGCCTCGGCCAGCGGTCTATCACCATTCGCTGGTTCGCCGGCTCCAGGCGCACCTGGTAGTATGAATCGAGCTTCTCGTCGGCACGCAGCAGCAGGCCGCAGTTCGTTGTACCGCGCTTGAACCTTATGCTCGTTTCAATGAGGCATTCGTCGGGCATCTGTGCGAGCGTAGCGGCCGAAAACCGCCCGACGGCCGGCGCGGTAACTGCTTCTTTTCGGACCTTCTTCACGCTCCAGTTGCCCAGCGTGCTGCCGATTCCCAGCGGAATCTCATGCCTGAACTGCTGCAGAAGCGTGCTGGGCGCCCGCACGCTCAATGTGCCATCGGTGCGCTGCGTGATCTCGTGCGCCACCAGGTTGCCGCCCCACTGCCGGCAGCCGTCGTCTTTCTGGTCGTTGCGCGTGGGCAGCCAGCCGAAGACGAATCGGCGGCAGGCGGCCTGCATCTTTGCGCGCGGCGCGGGCGCGCGGTTCAGCTCGCGCCGGCCCAGCGCGGCATCGGCCTCGTCAAATTCCAGCACCGAGCCGCTGTGCTCTATCATGCTCAAAATCTTCTTCAAATGCTTCTCAGACTCGCCGATGTAGCGGTTGCCGTCCTCGCCGGCCGTCTTGGCGGCATAATACGCGCGGCCGTCGAATGTGTCGTTTGCCGGGCACAGCCACGGCCCGGCCAGGCTCTTGCTCATGCGGTAGTGCGTAACGCAGCGCTCCGAGAAGGTGGAGTAGACGAGATAGTACCACTCGCTGATGCGGAACAGATCGGGGCATTCGTGCGTGAAGTATTCGTCGGGCGCCCAGAACGGCTCGAGCACGCGCCACTCGAGCAGGTCCTTGCTGGCGGCCAGTGCGATGCAGCCGCGGTTGCGGCTGGGCACCACGGCCTTGCGCCGCGCGGCCAGCAGCATCCAATATTCATTCGCTTCCGCATTCCAGAAAACGAACGGGTCGCGCCAGTCGTCCTTCTCGTAAAGCTCCGCAGGCGCACGGAACATGAACGACGCATCCTTCGTCCACACGCGGAGGTCGGCGCTCGTGGCGTGCATCACCTGCTGCACCGGCTTTTCGGTGTTGGTGAAGTGATGGTTGTGCCCGGTGTAGAAGATGTGAAAGAGGCCGGTTCGCTCGATAGTGGAGCCGGTGAAGACGTAGAGGTCCTGCGAGTCTTTCGGCCCGCGTGGCAGCGCCTCGCCCCAATCGTGGAAGGTTACAAAATCATCCGAAACCAGGTGCCACCACGGTGTGCCCTCGCCGTGGCCGGCCGCGTCGCGGTAGTCTTTCAGGTAAAACAGGTGATAGTGTCCGTTCCAGTAAAACGGGATGAAATCGGCGGCAACGCCATCGGCCGGGCGGTAGAAGGTGGGCATTTCGCGGATTCCTTTCCGAAGATGCTGCGGCCATGCAACAGGCCGTGCTATCCATTCAGGTAATAATAGATCCATGCAACCAGCTCGCGCTGGACATAATACGGTTTGAGCGTGAGCGGGCGTGATTCGCGAGCCGGCACGGTGCAGACCGCGAGGCCGGCCCGGTGGCTCAGCATGCTGATGCGCGACAGATGGTAGTCGTGGCTCACCATCAGCAGGCGCGACCAGCCGCGCCGCACGCTCAATTCCTTCACGTTCCTCACCGTGGCCAGCGTGTTGTTGCCGCGCTCGTCGAGGATGATCGCGCTTTCGGGCACGCCCATCCTCAATGCGATGCGCTTCATTGCCTGCGGCTCGCTTGCAAGCCCGCTGCCGCCTCCCGATAAAACCAGCCACCGGCCAGTGCCCTCCTTGAGCAGCGCACAGCCGGTGCGGGTGCGGTCGGCCAGTGCCAGCGATGGCCGGCCATCAGGCCGCACGCCCGCGCCAAATACCACAATCGCGTCGCTGGCGCGCGAGTAGTCGGTGGCGCCGAAAGCCAGCACCTGCGCCAGCAGGCACAGCCCCGCCGCCCACGCGGCCAGCCCCGCATAGAGCAGCCGCGGCCATAGGCCCGGCTTGCCGGCGGAATCCGGCGGCCACAGCGCGCGCACCACCAGCAGCAGCCCCAGAACCAGGCTCAGCGGCAGTGGAAACGACGAGCGGATGGTGCCGTCGGCTATCAGTTGATAATAGGCAAACGCATCGCGCAGGCAGAACGCGCCGACGACGGCGATCACGCATCTGGCCGCGAGGCGAAGGCGGCTTTTTATCCGCCGCCCCCCAAGCACCGCCGCCGCAAAAAACAGCATCAGAAACCAACCCCCCGACGCCGGCCGGTCGCTTATGCCGATCCACAGCCAGTTGCAGCCCAGCCGCGGCGACACCACCGACAGCACGATGTTGAGCGCGGCAAACACCGCCAGGCACACCGACGTTAGCGAGGCAATACTCCGGACGATTTTCCACGCGTGCAGCGGGATCGCCGGCAAAAAGCGGCCCTCTTCGCTCTCCAGCACGTTATTTCTCTTTCTGGCAGTTTCGGACCATTGCAAACACCGTCACTTCCACCTGCTTCATCTCATCGTCGTTGAGGTGGATCATTATCTT
>DATLAR010000392.1:0-7222 GCA_035527355.1 Planctomycetota bacterium | reverse complement strand
GTGTATATATCGTCACCCGTACACATTTTCTTTAGGTGAAACCAGAAGTTTAGGGAAAACTGCGCCATTGCCAAACGACCTCGCGGCTGCCGGATCCCCCAACGCGCCGGATGCCTGTGAAACCGCGCCAAAGCGAACGCTTGCGGTGACCGCCTTTCGCCGACCCGTTCTTTCTTAATTGTCGTTGATTTGCCCCTTAACGGGCGCTATAATCATGGTGCAGTATAGAGAGCATTTTATGTTGGCAAATAAAACTATCCTGGCGCTCGTTTCGGTGGCAGCCGTCGCTGCGGCGTCGGGCTGCGCCTGGTCTCAGCGAAATGGCGATGATGCCGCCTCGGTCATGCTCGATCATGCGAAATCGCTGTATGACGCCGGCCGCTACAGCAAGGCCGAGAGCGCCTTCAGCAGGCTTGACAACTCGCGCGTCTACGCCGCCGAGATCGTCGAGGAAGCTGTTTTTCACATGGGCGAGTGCCGCTTCGAGCGCGGCGACTACCCAGGCGCCCACAAAATCTACAGCCGGCTGCTGAAGGATTTCCGCCGCAGCACGCATACCGATGCCGTTGTCGAGCGCGAGTTCATCATCGGCGCCGCCTTCTGCACCGGCCGGCAAACCGCCTTCTTGCGCAAGCGCGGCTTCGGCGCAAAGGTGCTGCTCGGCGTTCTGGAATACCACCCGTTCTCGGTCTATTCCGCCGAGGCGAGGCTGATACTCGGCGATTATTACCTCGATCAGGCCGATTACGACGAGGCGATTGTGCAATACGACGTGCTGATCCGCGACTTCGGCAGCACCAGCCTGGCCAGGATTGCCAAGTATCGCAAGGCCCTTTGCCTCTACCACAACTTGCAGGGCAACCGCTACAACATCGAGGAAACCGAGAAGGCAATCGAAAGCCTTCAGCTTGCACATAAAGAGCTTTCACAGCCCGCACGGAAAGATGCGCAGTCGCTGGAGGACATCGACAGCAAACTCCACGACCTTCGCGAGGTGGGAGCAAGGGAAAACTACGACATCGGCCGGTTCTTCCTGAAGAACAAGAACAAGAAGGCGGCCGCCACATATTTCTACGCGGTGCTGAAGGAAGCTCCAAACTCGTCTTACGCGGAGCCGGCCCGCAAAGCTCTGGACAGGATCGAACGGGAAATCAACCAGTGAAACCTCTCGCGGCTGCACTGATCTTGCTCGTGGCGGCATCAGCGCCCGGGTGTTACAGGATCGCCGGCCGCCCCTACGAAAATGTCCACACCGTGGGCGTGAAGGTTTTCACAAACAAGACGCTCTACAGCGGCGTTGATTTCCAGCTTACCGACGCTGTGCGGCGCGAGCTTTCGGCCACAACCGTTTATGCCGTTGCATCGCCCGCCAAGGCCGATGCCGTGATCGAAGGCGACCTCACCGAATACAGCGAACCGGCCGAGGTGGTCGACGAGCAGCAAAACGTGGTTGCTCGGCGTTTGTTTGCCGCAGCCTCTTACCGGCTGGTCGACAACTCGTCGGGCGAGGTGCTGGCCGGCCCCGCAAGTGCTCGATGGAGCGAATTGTACAGGATGCGCACTGGCCGCACACTTGCTGAAGTTCGCGAAGACCTTTTCAGAAAGCTGGCTCAACGGATCGTTCAGCAGGTATTTCTACCCTGGCCCGATGACGGTGCCCTGGAACCCGAAGATCAACAGGAGTGAGCTATGGGGCAGGCCCCCAACGACGACAACAGAAATGAACAGCAACCCGGCGGCGGCTTCCGCACGCGAGCAATAATCGTTTGGCTGCTCATTGCAGTGGGCGTGATCGCATTGCTGCAGCTATCCTCCAAACTACCGGGCTCCGGCAGCGACACCGCCACACTCGCCGAATTCTACACAAACCTGCGCGAAAACAAGGTGGAGTCGGTTCGTATTGAAGACCGAGTGCTCCTGGTAACGCTGGTGAAGCCGTCGGCAAAAACGCCGCAACCGATCAAGTACACCATTCCGCCGGGGCACGAAGGCGACGTGCTGAACCAGCTTTCCGAACACGCCAAGCTGCATCCCGGCCTCGATTTCGACTATAAGCCGCAGCACTGGGCGATGGTGGCCCTCCAAACATGGATCCCGTGGATCCTCATGCTCGCCTTGGTGTGGTTCTTCCTGACACGCGCGATGCGCTCGCCGATGACCGGCGGCGTGCTCGCCTTCGGCAAGAGCCGCGCACGCCTGGCAAAGAAGCACGCGGGCGTCACTTTCGACGACGTGGCCGGCGTTGAAGAGGCCAAGGAAGAAGTGAACGAGATCATCGAGTTCCTCAGGAACCCCACGAAGTTCGAGCGGCTGGGCGGGCACGTGCCGCGCGGCGTGCTGCTGATCGGCGCACCCGGCACCGGCAAAACACTGCTCGCCAAGGCCATTGCGGGCGAAGCCGACCGCCCATTCTTCAGCATCAGCGGCTCCGACTTCGTCGAGATGTTTGTCGGCGTGGGCGCATCCCGCGTGCGCGACCTCTTCCGCCAGGCAAAGGAAAGCGCCCCTTGCATCATCTTCCTGGATGAAATCGATGCCGTGGGCCGAAGGCGAGGCACCGGCCTCGGCGGCGGGCATGACGAGCGCGAGCAGACGCTCAACGCCATCCTCGTGGAGATGGACGGCTTTGATTCAGACGACCGCGTGATCCTCATCGCCGCCACCAACCGGCCCGACGTGCTCGACCCCGCACTGCTCAGGCCCGGACGGTTTGACCGCCAGATCGTGGTGGACCCGCCCGACATCAACGGCCGCGAGGCGATACTCAAGGTGCACGCGCGCAAGATCCGCATCGCGCCCGACATCGACCTGCGCCAGATCGCACGCGGCACGGCAAACTTCTCGGGCGCCGACCTCGCAAACCTCGTTAACGAATCCGCCATCATCGCCGTGATGAAGGGCAAGGATTACGTGGAGATGGACGACCTCGAGGCGGCCCGCGACAAGGTGCACTGGGGCCGCGAAAAGAAAAACAAGGCAATGTCGGAAGACGAGCGCCGCACCATCGCCATCCACGAAAGCGGCCACGCAATCGTCGGAAAGCTCCTCGAGCCCGCCGTCGATCCCGTGCACAAGGTGGGAATCATCCCCAGAGGCATGGCCCTGGGCGCCACCACCTATCTGCCCAAGGAAGACAGCTACCTCATCCAGCGCAAGAAGATCATCGGCAACATCACCACGGCCCTCGCCGGCCGCGCCGCCGAAGAACTGGTGCTCAACGACATCACCTCCGGCGCACAAAACGACCTCGAGCACGCCTCCGAGCTCGCACGCCTCATGGTCTGCAAGTGGGGCATGACCACGGCACTCGGCCCGATCAACTACAGCGAAAACGAAGAGACGCTCTTCCTCGGACGCGAGATCACAAAAGTGCGCAACATCAGCGAGGATACCTCGCGCAAGATCGATGCCGCCATCCGCGAGATCATCGATTCGGCCTCGGCCAACGCGCATAAGCTCCTCGAAGAGCACCGCGACGCCCTCGTCAAGCTGGCCGATGCCCTGCTCGAATACGAGGTGCTCGACGGACACGAGGTGGAGCTGATCCTCGAAGGCAAGCCAATCGAACGGGCCCGCAAGCAACCCACGGCGCCACCCGCGGCCAAGCCCGCCGACCTGCCCGCCGGCGAGAAAACACAGCCCGAATTCCGTGAAGGCATACAGCCCGCATAGCCGCTGAAAGGCTCTGCATGAACCAGCCTTCCCAAACCGAATATACCGTCAAGCTCCCGCGCGGCCTCAGCCTCAAACTGGGGCCGCGCACCCTTATCATGGGCGTGCTCAACGTCACGCCCGATTCGTTCTCCGATGGCGGCCTCTATTACCTGCCCGATCTCGCCGTCGAGCGCGCCCACCAGATGATCGAGGCCGGGGCCGACATCCTCGACATCGGCGGCGAATCCACCAGGCCCGGCGCCATGCCCGTGCCGCCCGAAACCGAACTCAAGCGCGTCATTCCCGTCATCGAGCAGATATCCTCGCGCTCAAACGTCATCATCTCGATCGACACCACAAAAGCCCAGGTGGCTCGCGAGGCTCTCGCAGCAGGCGCTTCCATCGTCAACGACACCACCGGCCTGCACGGCGATCCGGCACTCGTCAAGGCCGCCGCAAACGCGTCGGCTGCCGTTGTTGCAATGCACATCAAGGGCACCCCCCGCACAATGCAGCAGCAACCCGTCTACCACGACCTCATCGGCGAGATCGCCGGCTACTTGCGCGAAAGCATCGCCCTCGCCGAGGCAAACGGCGTGCCGGCCGGCCAGGTGATCATCGATCCCGGAATCGGCTTCGGCAAAACCGTACAGCACAACCTCGAGATAATGGCCAGGCTGCGCGAGCTCCAAGCCTTGCATCGGCCCATCCTCATAGGCACATCGCGCAAATCCACCATCGGGCAAATAACCGGCAAACCCGTTGACCAGCGCATCTTCGGCACCGCCGCCACCGTTGCCATCTGCATCATCAACGGCGCCGCTATCGTGCGCGTGCACGACGTATCCGAGATGGTCGACGTTGTAAAAATGGCCGACGCCATACGCTCGGCACGACGACCAAACACGGAGCAATAGGAGCAAGGCCGCCCTTTCCAGATCATGCTATACCTCGTCGCAACGCCAATCGGCAACCTCTCAGACATATCGCAGCGGGCAATCGACACGCTGCGCGCCGTCGATCTCATCGCCGCCGAAGACACTCGCAAAACCGGCCTGCTGCTTCAGCACCTCGCCATCAGCGCAAAAATGAAGAGCTACCACGAACACAACGAAGAACGCAGCGCCGAAGAGCTGCTGCCGCACCTGCTCCGCGGCGAAAAGGTGGCGCTCGTTACCGATGGCGGCACGCCGTGCATCTCGGACCCCGGCTACCGCATAGTGCGAAAGTGCATCGAGCACGGCATACCCGTGGTCTCGATACCAGGCCCGGCGGCGTTCGTAAGCGCGCTCGTAGTCTCCGGCCTGCCCACTCACGAGTTTCACTTCTTCGGATTTCCGCCCAGGAAACCCGGCCAGCGCCGCAACAGGCTGGCCGAAATGGCATCGCTGCCCGGCACGCTCATCTTCTACGAATCGCCATTCCGCGTGGCCGCATTGCTGCACGATTGCCTGGAAACGCTCGGCGACAGGCGCGCGTGCATCGTTCGCGAGATCACCAAGATGTTCGAAGAAACTACTCGCGGCACCGTCTCCGAGCTTATCGCCGGCCTCTCCGCCAAACATCCGAAAGGCGAATTCGTCGTGCTCATCGAGGGATTGAACCGGCAGTAACGCCGCCGCAGTGCGTGAGCCGGTTTTGCCTCTTTCAACTTCCCCCGCCCTCTGGTATAATCCTCCTTCACCTGCGACCGCTCTCATCCCATAGCGAGGATACTCGATGACGCCAAGACAGCGTGTGCTGGCTGCGCTCCGAAACGAGGAAACGGACCGCGTGCCCCTCACCGTTTACTCTGGCCTGCTCGGCAGCGATGACGACGTGAAGGCCCTCCTCGGCGACCACGTAACGCTCATCATCTGGGCAAGCGCACACAGGACTGAATTCCGCAAGAGCACCTTTCGCTCCGAGAAATCCACCGAACACGGCGAAGAACTGCAGCGAAACTACATCGAAACACCCGTCGGCACCATCCACCGCAACTATCGTTTCGACCCCACCTATCACAGCACATGGGCGGTCGACTCCTATATCCGAAAGCCCGAAGATTGGGACGTGCTGCGGTTCATGTTTGAGGATGCGGTGTACACGCCCGACTACGAGCCGTGGCTGCAACGCAAAGCCCAGTGGGGCGAGAGCGGCGTGCAAAACACAGCCGTGGGCCGCACTCCATTTCAATCGCTGGCATACGAATACGTGGGCGTCCAGCAGCTCAGCCTCGATTATTACGACTACCCCGAGAAGGTGCAGGGCGTGCTCGACATTATGCTCGAGCGCCAGAACGAGCTGGACAAGATCTACGCCGAGTCGCCCGCCGAAGTGATCAACTTCCCCGACAACATCACGTCGATCGTGGTCGGCCGCGATCGCTTCCAAAAGTACTGCATGCCCCGCTACCGTCACATGGCCAAGGCACTCGAAGGCACGGGAAAACTGCTCGTGGCCCACATGGACGGCATGCTGAAGAACCTCGCCGACCTCATCGCCGACTCCCCGCTCACCTCGCTGGAAGCATTCACGCCCACGCCCGACAGCGACGTGAGCGTGGCCGAGGCCCGCAAGCTCTGGCCCGGCAAGCAGCTATGGATCAACTACCCATCGTCCGTGCACCTCTTCTCGCCAAACGTCATTCAAAAGCAAACACGAAAGATACTCGACGAGGCCGCACCGGTCAAGGGCTTCCTGATCGGCGTAACCGAAAACGTGCCCCCCACCGTCTGGCGGCAAAGCATGGCAACCATCGATAAAGCGATCGGCGATTTTCACGCGTGCAATTCGCGAACATAACCTTTTGAGGATAGACAATGGACCTGATCTACAAACCGGACTGGGCTGAAGCAAAGAAGCATTTCGAGGCGTTTTATCAGGGCGAGATCATCGACCGGCCCTGCGTGGCCGTGCGAGCACCCAAGGACGGCGCGAAGCCCCAGTGGGTGCAATCGGCAGCCACCGACATTCGCGGACGCTGGCTCGATTTCGACACGCAACTCGCCAACGCCGAAGTGGCCGCCGCGTCCACCTTCCACGGCGCCGAAGCCTTCCCCAGCTTCATGCCCTATCTCGGCCCCGACCAGTTCTCCGCGTTCCTGGGCTGCGACATCACCTTTGCGGAGGGAACCGCGTGGGTCAACCACATCCTCGACGATTGGCGATGGTTCACACCGCTCAAGTTCGACGAGTCGAACCACTGGTGGCGGCGCTTCATCCACCTCTGCCGGCAGAGCCGCGAACGCGGCCGCGGCAAATGGATTCCAAACACCAGCGACATCCACAGCGGCGCCGATTGCCTGCTAGCAATGCGCGGCCCCGAGGCGCTTTGCATTGACCTCATCGAGCGCCCCGAAGCCATCAGGCGCGCGATGGTCGAGCTTGAAGCAATCTGGTACAACATCTACGACCAGATAAATGAAGCCGTTGGCGGCCCGGAGGCCGGCGGCACCAGTTGGCTGCCCTGCTGGGGCGAAGGCAAATACGCGACTATCCAGTGCGACTTCAACGCACTGATCGGCCCCGATATGTACAAGGAGTTCTTCCTGCCCGAACTCGAAGCCGAGGCAAATTACCTCGACCA
>DATLAR010000391.1:0-11009 GCA_035527355.1 Planctomycetota bacterium | reverse complement strand
GGTGTTTTACCACATGCCGATAGGGGGCATACTGCTGTGCATGGTGCTGTCGCAGGCGGTGGGCACGTTGCTGTCGGTTGTGGCTTCTGTATTTCCCGCGCGTGCCGCCGCGCGAATGCAGCCCGTTGATGCGCTGCGGGCCGAACAGTGAGCAAATCGCGTGCATCAAACTGAAATATCCCCCATACGTGCTCGTAATTCTTTCAGGAGACGGCCGTGAAGCAAAGCATAGTGAGAACCAAAGGGGTCACCAAAGTTTACCGGATGGGCAATAACGAGGTGCATGCTCTTCGCGGCATCGACCTCGAGATCAACGCCGGCGAATACGTCTCTATCATGGGGCCGTCCGGCTCCGGCAAATCTACGCTGTTCAATATGATCGGCGGGCTCGACAAGCCCTCGGCCGGAAAGGTTTACATCGAGGAGGTGGACGTAGCCCAACTGGACGCATACGAGCTTGCCTGGCTTCGCTGCCGCAAGATCGGCTACATCTTCCAAACGTTTAACATCATCCCCGTGATGACCGCCCTCGAGAACGTGATGCTGCCGATGACATTTGCCGGGCTGACGACCGACGAGGCCCGCGACAAGGGCTACGAGCTGCTGAAGCTCGTGGGCCTGGGCGACCGCGTAAACCACAAGCCCTTCGAGCTGTCGGGCGGCCAGCAGCAGCGTGTAGCCGTGGCCCGCGCACTCGCAAACGACCCCACGCTTATCCTCGCCGACGAGCCCACCGGTAACCTCGACCTTACCACCGGACGGGAAATCATTGATCTGCTGAAGCAAATGAACGAAACTCGTGGCGTGACTGTCATATCGAACACGCATGACCACAAGATGGTCATAGTGTCCGACAGAATCGTCCGTATCCAAGACGGCCAGATCGAGCGCATTGAAGACACCAGCCAGCTTAAAATCCAGTTGGGCTCGATCGACGGCAAGACCGAATAGAACAGGAAGCTTGCATTGCTCAGCAGGTTCCAAACGCCCATCTTGGCGCTTGGCGGCCGGCATTACCGTTTTGCCGAAGCCTGGCCCGCATGGTGGCTTGCCGCCGCCGCACTCATTCTGCTCGCGTTCCTCGTTTACAGGCACGAAACCGGCACTACTATGCCGCGGCACAGGATTTTCCTGGGCATCATCCGCTGCATTGCGCTCTTCATCCTTCTGGCAATGATCTTCCGCCCTGTGCTCGTTTCCGAGCAATCCCACACCAAGGACTGCGCGCTGATCGTGCTGATAGACAGATCGCTGAGCATGGAAATCCGCGACGAGTACCGCGATAAGGCTTACGAGGCTGCCGTGGCAGTAGCCGCCGGAATCGCGCCCGAAGGCACCGTTGCACTCTCGACGGATCAAAAGGCGCAGTTGGCCCTGCTGAACCGCAGCCAGCTTGTTGCTCGCATCCTCGACCACACCAGCCCAAAGCTCCTGAAAGAACTGCGCGAGAAATGCACGCCTCGGCTCTACACCTTCGCGTCGAATGCCGGCCCGCAGCAGTGGCCGGCCGACGGGCGGAAATTTGAGCCGCTGCTCAAGCCCGAAGGCCGCACCACCGCGATAGGCGACTGCATCCGCGAGGCGGTTCGCGAGCTGAAAGGGCAGCGCATCGCCGGCATGGTGATCATCACCGACGGGCAGTCCAACACCGGCCGCGATCCCGTGGCCGCCGCCGAGGAATACGCCCTCAACCGCGAGGAACCATTTCCCATCTACACCGTGGGCGTGGGCGATCCGTCGGAGCCGAAGGACGTGGAGGTGCTGCAGATTTTCGGCAACAGCACCGTTTTCGCGAAAGACAGCATCCTGTTCACCGTTTCGGTAAACAGCCACGGCTTCGCGGGCAGGCAGGCTTTTCTCACTATCAAATCCGGCGATAGCATCATCGTGCGCGAGGCGGTTGAGCTGAAGGACATGCCGCTGCAGCAGGTGCCTGTTCGCTTCAAGATCGACACCCCGGGCGAGTACGAATGCCGCGCCGTTATCGATCCCCTTCCCGACGAGCTGACCGCCAAGAACAACGAATCGCCGCCGCACCTCCTGGAGGTGATCGACCGCTCGGTGAAGGTTTTGCTGGTATCGGAGCTGCCCACGTGGGAATACCGCTACCTCAAGAACTACCTGATCCGCGACACCTCGGTGAAGGTGAGCTGCCTGCAGCAGTCGGCCGATTCCGAATTCTTCCAGGAAGGCACGCTGCCGGTGAGCGAGTTTCCCAAGACGAGGGAGGAGCTTTTTGCCTACGACGTGGTGATCCTGCTGGGCGTCAATCCGGCCAGATTCACGGAGGTGGACCTGCTGAACCTTCAGAGCTTTGTGGAGGAAATAGGCGGCGGCCTGATCGTGGCCGCGCAAGAGCACTACCCGCCGTCGATGTTCAACAACACGCCGATCGAGAAGCTGCTGCCCGTAACGCCGGGCCCGCCCCGCAGCTACAATCCGCTGCGCGAGCAGCCGCTGATCACGCAGTCTTTCACGCCCGAGCTCACGCCCGCCGGCGGCCAGCATCCCGTGATGTCGCTGGCGGCAAACGAACAGGAAAACCAGCGCACCTGGCAAAACCTGCCGGGGATGTTCTGGTATTACCAGGCTCAAAAGCTGAAGCCGGGTGCGGTGGCGCTGCTGGAGCATCCCACCGACCGCAACGAGCACAGCCGGTATCCGCTGGTGGCGGTGCAGTTTTACCGCCGAGGCCGCACGATGTTCCTGGGGATCGACAGCACGTGGCGCTGGCGCTATCTGAAGGGCGACCATCATTTCGGGCAGTTTTGGGGGCAGGCCATTCGCTTCCTCAGCTCCAGCAGGCTGCTGGGCGAGAACAAGCGGCTGAACGTGGCAACCGACAAGAACACCTACGTGCTGGGCCAGAAGGTGGTGGTGCAGGCCCGCAGCCTCGACCGCTTCTATGAGCCGTCGAAGGCCGACGAACTCGCGGCCAAGGTCGCGTCGCCGGATTTCAGCGAAATGCAGGTAACGCTGAAGGCGGTACCGCGCAGCCCCGGAATGTTTCGCGGTGAATTCACGCCGCCGCAGCCCGGCAAATTCAGTGTAACCGTCAGATCAGGCTCCGGCTCATCGGCGGCCGAGTCCACCGCATCGCTGGTTGTGCGCATGCCGGATTTCGAATACGACCGCCCCGGTATGGACGTGCCGGGCCTCCGCCGCATCGCGAAGGTGACCGGCGGCAATTATCTCTCTCTTCCACAGCTTGCCGGCATCTCGAACGAGCTGGAGAAACTGCGCGAGGAATACATAAGCGAAGAACAGCGCGACGTGTGGGACACGCCGTGGCTGCTGGTCATCTTCGCCACGCTTGTCGTTGTCGAATGGAGCGTTCGCAAGCGCAAGATGCTCGCGTAGCCATCTGACCGCCCGCCTGTTGCCTCTGTTCAGACTTCCGCAGCCGGGATGCGTCATACAATTCCGCCGGCACAGCTTTTTTGCTTGCATCAGCCGTTGCCTGCTGCTAAAATTCCTGTTCACACGCAAACAGCCGATTGCGGCGACAGGAAACGGTTCTCAGGAGATTGCGGATGAAGACGAGAATGATTGGCATCGTTGCGGCGTGCGCATTGCTGCCTTTCGCAGCAGGATGCGGCAGCGGCGGCGATAAACCGAAACAAACCGTGACCATATGGTGGGCGCAGTGGGCGCCAGCCGACGGCCTGCAGGAGCTGGGGCAGGAATTTGAAGCCGAAACCGGCATTGCCGTGAAGGTGCACCAGATACCGTGGAGCTCGTACCAGGACCAGGTGTTTCTCGATTTCGGCAGCAAGAAGACGAGCTTCGACGTTGTGGTGGGCGACAGCCAGTGGATCGGCCGCGGCGCGACCAACGGCTTCTACCTCGAGCTCACCGACTGGCTGCCCACGGCAGTGGACATGAGCACCGTGCATCCGCGGGCAGCCCGCTACCTGTGCGAGTATCCCTCGGGCAGCGGCCGGTTTTTTGCCGCACCTTGCGAAACCGACGCCATCGGCTTTGCCTACCGCAAGGACTGGTTTGAAGACGCGAAAGAAAAAGAAGCCTTCCGCCTGAAATACGGCCGCGAGCTCGTGCCGCCCGAAACGTGGGATGATTTCCTCGAGGTGGCGGAATTTTTTGCCCGGCCCCGCGAGAAACGCTACGGCTGCGCGATCCTCACCGGCCGCGCATACGATTCGCTTGTGATGGGCTACCAGCAGATTATGTGGAGCTTCGGCGGCTCGTGGGGCGACCAAACCACCTACGCGGTGAACGGCCACGCAAACAGCGATGCCGCGGTGGAAGCTCTGTGGTTCGTGAAAAAGCTGCTGAAATTCTCACCGAAAAACGGCGCCGACCTCGACTACGGCCAAACGCTCGAAGCCTTCATCAACGGCTCCACGGCGATGTCGATGAATTACTTCGCGTTCTTCCCCGACATCGTGAGCAATATAGGCGACAAGGCCGGGTTCTTCATTATGCCCAGGCAAGGCGACAGGCGCGTCGTCAGCCTCGGCGGGCAGGGTTTCAGCATCTCCGCAAAAACATCGCCCGAGCAGCAGGAGCTGGCAAAAAAGTTCATCGCCTGGTTCCTGCAAGAGAAGGTGCAGCGCAAGTGGATCACCAAGCCAGCCGGCTTCACCGCCAACACCGCGATCCTCGGCAGCGAGGAATTCAGGAAGGCCAATCCCTACAACGCCGCGTTTGCCGAGTCGCTCGACAGCCTGCAGGATTTCTGGAACGTGCCGGCATACAACGAGCTGCTGGCCGCCGCACAGAAATACGTGGGCGAGGCGCTCGACAACGTGAAGACGCCCAAGGACGCCCTCGACGCGCTGGCGGCAGAGCACGAGAAGATATTCCGCGACGCCAAGCTGCTGAAGCAGTAGCAACCGTGCACGCGCAAGCGTGCTTCACCGCACAAAGCCGATCCGGGGGCACCTGGCGTGCCCCCATCATTTGCCACGAGCCATGCTGAAATACGGTTTCATCGCGCCCGCACTCATCATCCTGATCGCGCTCAATATCTTCCCGCTTTTCTACAACATCATTCTCGGCTTCACAAACTCGGAGCTGAGCACCGGCGGAACGGAATGTGCAGGCTTGCGGAATTACTCGATCATTTTCACCGAGCCGAAATTCGCGGCCGCACTGCGCACTACCGCGCTATTCGTCTTTGCTGCCGTCACCGCCGAGCTTGCCCTTGGCTTCGGCCTGGCCCTCGCGCTGAAGGACAGGTTCCGCGGCAAAATGCCTCTCCTCACGCTTCTGCTCATCCCGATGATGCTCTCGCAGGCCGTGATGGGGCGATACTGGTATCTGATCCTCAACGGCGAGTCGGGCATCCTCAACAATCTGCTGGGCATGGCCGGCCTCCACCAGCCGCAATGGCTGAACGACCCCGGCCTCAAGCTAGTGTCAGTGCTGATCATCGACGTGTGGATGTGGACGCCATTCATGATGCTGATAGCGCTGGCCGGTCTGAACTCGATTCCGCAGTACATTTACGAAGCCGCCGAAATCGACCGTGCAGGCACGTGGACCGTTTTCCGCCGGATAACGCTGCCGATGTGCGCGCCGCTGCTGGTGCTGGCCGTGCTGCTGCGCACCACCGACGCCCTCAAGCAGTTTGACCTGGTGCTGGCAACCACCGGCCCGAACGACGCCGCCACGCAAACGCTGAGCGCGCTCCTCTACCAAACCGTCTTCAAGGACTCGCGCGTAGGCCTGGGCTGCGCGTACGCGTGCATAATCCTCGTGATCGTCATTGCACTTGCCAGCGTGTTCACGAGGTACATCGATTTCATCCAGAGCAAGCAGGGCAAAACCAATGCGGCGCGCTGAGCCGCGCCGGCAAGGAGCATTGCGATGACAAGCAAAGAACTGGTCTGGCGTGCAATCCGATTTCAGAAACCTGAGCGGCTGCCGTTCGACTTCCCCGAGAAGTACGGAACCGATTTCGCTTTCGCCGGTATGGCACCCTCGCCCGACATGCGGCCGGCCGGCGGCAATGGCGTTGACGAATGGGGCGCCGTCTGGCGGAACATCGGCGTGTGCGGCCTTGGCGAGGTGGCCGATTTCCCGCTGAAGAGCTGGGACGACTTTTCCAGGCTGCACATCCCGGACATAAACGACCCGGCCCGTTGGGAGGGGCTGAAAGGCGCACGCGAGCGCGCCGGCGATCAGTTCCTCCTCGGCTCCGGCATCTCCCTTTACGAGCGCGTCCATTTCATCCGCGGCCTGCAAAACGTGTGGATGGACATCTACGACGAGCCGGAAAAACTCGGCCGGCTGATCGACATCATGGTCGAGATGAACCTCGCGACTATCGAGCGCTACGCGGCCGAAGGATTCGATGGTTATATCTGGCCCGACGACTGGGGCCTGCAAAACCGCCTGATGATCCAGCCCGAATCGTGGCGGGCGATCTGGAAGCCGCGATACGCGCGCGTTTACAAGGCCGCGCACGACGCCGGCATGGCCACCTTCCTGCACAGTTGCGGGCACATCGTCAGCATCCTCGACGACCTCATCGAGGCGGGCCTCGACGTGATCCACATGGACCAGCAGGAAAACATGGGCCTCGAACTGCTGGGCAGCAGGTTTGCAGGCCGGCTCACGTTCTTTGCACCGGTCGACATCCAGCAGACGATGGCTCGCGGCACGCTCGACGACATCCGCGCCTATTGCAGGAAAATGGTAGCGCTGCTGGCCCGGCCCGATGGCGGCCTGATCCCGCGATGGTACGGCGATCCCGTTGCCGCCGGCCACCGCACCGAAGCCATCGACGCGATGTGCGAAGAATTCATGCGGCTCGGATGCCGTCCGAACCAGGAGAAGGCGTAGCGGTGAAGGCGCTTCGTTGGTTTGTTATTGTCACGTATTTCCTGCTCGCCATAATGCCGCTGGCGTGGCTGGTGGTAACGTCGTTCAAGCAGAAGCACGACATCATCTGCCCGTGGCCGAAGATCGTGCCGCTGATGGGAGGCGGCGCGGCGCCCGGTGAAAGAAGCGTGTATTTCACGGCCAGTGCCGACGGCTACAGCCAGCTTTCGGAGCCGGTGAAAGGCAGGTCGCACAGCTTCTACCATTACCTGGGCAACAGCTTCATCATCGGCCTGACGAGCACGCTGGCGGCGGTGGCGCTGGGCACGGCCTGCGCCTACGGGTTCAGCCGATTCACAATCGCCGGCGCGAAAGACTGGTTGTTCTTCATCCTCTCAACTCGCTTTCTGCCGCCGCTGGCAGTAGTGGTGCCCGTGCTGATGATGTATCGCGAGTTTGGCCTGCAAAACACGCACGCGGGGCTTATTCTGCTTTACACGGGCTTCAACCTCTCTTTGGCTGTGTGGCTGATGAAGGGATTCATCGACGACATTCCGCGGGCGTACGAGGAGGCCGCGCTGGTAGACGGCTACTCGCGGCTGCACGTGTTCTGGAAAATCATCGTACCGCACGCATCGAAGGGCATGGCGGTAACGGCCGTATTCTGCCTGATCTCGGCGCTGAACGAATACGGCTTTGCAATGACGCTGAATAATTATTCGGCGGTAACGGTGCCGGTTTATTTTGCCGGCTTCGAGGGTAATATCCAGGGTTTTCCGTGGCCGCAGTTGGCCGCGGGCGCCTTGCTTTTCGTTGTGCCGGTTGCGGTGTTCACCGTGCTCGTGAGGCGGCACCTGCTGCGCGGCGTAACGTTTGGAACAATCAAACAATGACTATACTGAAGCTGCTCGACCTGCTGTCGCTGTCCGGTATGGCGCTTGGCGCCGGTTTCATAATGCAGCCGTGGTGGGCCGAAGGGTTCCGCGTCGGGTTTCTGGTGATCGGCGTTTTCACGCTGCTTTACATAGTTGCTTCGCACTTGCGCAAACCGGAATCGCCGTGAGTTTTCTTGAGCTTCAACAACTGAAGAAAGTATTCCCCGACGGCACCGAGGCCGTGAAAGGAATCGATCTGCACGCGGAGGCGGGCGAGTTCGTTGTGCTGCTCGGGCCGTCGGGCTGCGGCAAAACTACAACGCTCCGGATGATCGCGGGGCTCGAGATGCCAACGAGCGGGCGGATTGCGATTGCCGGGCGCAACGTGACAATGCTGCGGCCGTCGGAGCGCGACGTCGGCTTCGTGTTTCAGTTTTACGCGCTCTACCCGCACCTGTCGGTCGCGCAGAATATCGGCTTTCCGCTGGAGGCGGCCGGCGTGCGGCGGGCCGAGCGCGACGAGCGTGTGCGGGCGGTGGCCCGCAGCATGGGCCTGCTGCCGCTGCTCGAGTGCTATCCGCGGCAGCTCAGCGGCGGCGACCAGCAGCGGGTATCGCTGGCGAGGGCCGTGGTGCGGCATCCTGCAATCTTCCTGATGGATGAGCCGCTCGGCACGCTGGACGCCGATCAGCGGCTGGAGATGCGCGAGTTCATCCGCGGCCGTCAGCAGGAGATGAAGGTAACAACGATTTACGTGACCCACGACCAGGAGGAAGCGATGAGCCTGGCCGACCGCATAGTGGTGATGCAGGGCGGCACGATCTGCCAGGCGGGCCCGGCCGCCGAAGTTTACGACGATCCGGCCAGTCTCTTTGTGGCGAATTTCGTGGGCAGCCCCGGGATGAATTTCATCCCCGGACATGTGCGGGCGCACGGCGGCCGCTGCGTCTTCATGCCCGACCGAGCCCAGACGCCCATCCCGCTGAAGGCGAGCATCGCGCCCGGGCCCGCTACGCTGGGCATTCGGCCGGAATTCCTGCACGCGTCGCCGCAGGGGCCGATCTCCGGCACCGTGGTGATGAACGAATACCAGGGAAGCTTTCGCAGCATTCATATCGACGCCGGCTTCACCGGCACCATTGCGATGCGGGCCGGCGAGAGCTCACGCCTCCAGCCCGGCCAGAAGATACGCCTGGACCTCGACGCTGCACACGCGCGGTTCTTCGATACGCAATCGGGCAGGCGCATCGGCCACGCTATCTGAGGAGAACAGCCCATTCCGCAGCCGTTTCTGATCCTTAACAACATCTCGGTGCGTTTCGGGCGGGCGGAGGTGCTGCACCGCGTTTCGCTCGATGTGAACGCCGATGAGCTGGTGGTGGTGCTCGGGCCTACCGGCGCGGGCAAGACTACGCTGCTGCGCACTATCGCCGGGCTGCAAACGCCGCACGAGGGCCGCGTGCTGCTGGGCGCAGCCGACGTAACCGGCACCTCGCCCGCCGCGCGCGACGTGGCCATTGTCTTCCAGGATTTCTCGCTTTATCCAAACTGGACGGTGCGGGCAAACCTCGAATTTCCGCTGCGCGCGCCCGGCCACGCGCTCCGGCTGGCGGAAATCAATAACCGAGTGGAATGGGCGGCCGGCATCCTGAAGATCACGCACCTGCTCGACCGCAAATCCCAGAAGCTGTCGGGCGGCGAGATGCAGCGCGTGGCGATAGGCCGCGCCATCGTGCGGCGGCCGCGTGTATTCCTGATGGACGAGCCGCTTACGAACCTGGATGCGAAACTGCGCGAGGCGCTGCGCCTCGAGCTTGTGTGCCTGCGGCGCGAGCTGAAGACCCCTATGCTGTTTGTAACCCACGACCAGGTGGAGGCACTGTCGATGGGCGACCGTGTGGTAGTGCTGTCGGAAGGGCGCATCCTGCAGACGGGCACGCCTGAGGATATTTACCGGCGGCCGGCCTCGCCCGTGGTGGCGCGGCAGATCGGCCAGCCCGCGATCAACCTGCTGAACGTGCGGCGCGAGGACGGCCGGTGGAAGACATCGGGCGGAGTGGCCGTGGCCGAGGCCCGCGAATCGCACCCGGCGGAGAAGGCGATAATCGGTGTGCGGCCGGAAGACGTGGCCTGCACCGGCGGCGAGCATCCGGCGGCAGTGCGCGTGGTGGAAGCCATAGGGCCCGCGAAGGTGCTGCTGGCAGACTGGGCAGGCTGCGAGATTCACGTGCTCGCGCCGGCAACGATGGCGGTGCAGCCCGGCGACAGGATTTTCCCGCGTGCAAATCCCGACCGGATCGTGGTGTGGAATTGCGAGTGAGCGGGCGCTCCATCACCGCTATGCAAACGTGGCGCCACGGGCCGGCTCAGCTTTTCCTTCGGCGAAACGATTCCCTTGCGCGGCCGTGGCAGCCGGCGGCCGTGTTGCGGAAAAACTGCACCAGATACTCTACGTCCGGGGTGATGTTTGGCTGGTGCTCGAGTTCCTGAAGGCTTTCGCTGAACGGCTCATCGGAGAGATAGAGCAGCTTGAAAGCGTCTTCGATTGCCTGGATGCGCTGTTCATCAAAGCTATTGCGCCTCAGGCCCACGGTGTTGACGCAGCGCACGCGGGCATGGTTGCCTTCGGTAACGAGGAACGGGGGCACATCCTGTGTGATGCGCGATAGCCCGCCGATGAATGAGAACTTGCCGATAGTTACAAACTGGTGAACGCCGACGATGCCACCGATGACGCAGCCGTCTTCGAGCCGCACGTGGCCGCTCATGTTCAGTGTGTTTGCCAGCACCGTGATGTCGCCTATTTCGCAATCGTGGGCTACGTGGCAGTATGACATGATGAAGTTGCGGTTGCCCACCTTGGTGACCCAATCGTATTTGGTGGTGGCAACGCTCATCGTGACGTATTCGCGGATGATGTTTTCGTCGCCGATCTCCAGCCGCGTGTCTTCGCCGTGATAGTTGACGTCTTGCGGGTCGGTGCCCAGGAAGGCGAAGGGATAGATGCGGTTGTTCTTGCCGATGGTGGTGTTGCCGGTGATTATCACGTTTCCGGCGATCTCGGTATCTTTGCCGATTTTCACCTTGGGCCCGATAGTGGTGAACGGCCCGACGCTGACGCCGGAGTCCAATTCAGCTCGTTTGTCGATGATTGCGGTTGGATGAATGCTCATTGCTTGAGTTTTTCCGGCTGCTTTCTCTTGTTTAGAAACTGGGATGTGTTGGAAGCGAAACGGTAGTGGATCAAACGGCGTCCACTATCATGAACTTAATCTGGGCCTCGGCCGCAAGCTCGCCGTCAACGTATGCCCGAGTGGCAACGTGGGCGATCTTGTGCTTGAACCT
>DATLAR010000390.1:0-10816 GCA_035527355.1 Planctomycetota bacterium | reverse complement strand
GGCGATGAAGGCCGGCGTGCCGCACATGGTCAATTTCTCATACCGCAACTCGTGCGGGTTGCAGCGTGCGGCCGAGCTGATCGCCGCCGGCAAGATCGGGCGGATCATGCACGTAGAGTCCAGCTATCTGCAAAGCTGGCTCGTGTCGCGCGCGTGGGGCGATTTCATGGTATCGCCCGGAATGTGGCGGCTCTCCACCAAACACGGCAGCGCCGGCGTGCTGGGCGATCTGGGCTGCCACATCTACGACCTCACCACGCTGCTCTGCGGCGATATCTCCGAGATCGACTGCCGCCTGAAGACGTTCGGGAAGATCGGCATGACCGGCAACGTGTTGGGCGAGTACGTCTTCGATGCAAACGACAGCTTCGTTTCCACCGTCTGCTTCAAGAACGGCGCCATCGGCACTATTCACTCGTCGCGCTGGGCCACCGGCCACGGCAACAGCTTGCGTGCGCGCGTCTACGGCGACGCAGGCGCAATTGAGGTGGACCTCGACAGCGGCTATCAGCAATACAAAATCTGCACCGGCCGGCAAAACCTGGACTCCTTCGCGTGGGAAACGGTGCAATGCAAGCCCACGCCCAGCATGTGGCAGCGGTTCATCAAATCCGTGAAAACAGGCACGAACGACGTCTCCGATTTCGCAAACGGCACCAGAATCCAAGCTTACCTTCACTACAGCTTCGAGTCCGACCGCCTCAAGCAGCCGGTGAAGGTGCAATTGTAGTACCGGGTACGAAAGGCGCAAAGCCCTCACAATGCTGATGTGCGTGCGGTCAGGCGGCTGCGCTGCTCGGCGGATTGCAGCATGATCTACAATCCCAGCGCCATTGCAGTTTGGGCGAGCATCGACAACCAGCCGCAGCGCATCGCCTCGGGCGAGACGTTCAAGGCTAACGGCTGAACTGAAAGGAACATGAGATGGATTTCACCCCCGCCGGCAATCGCTACGAAACGATGAAGTACAACCGTTGCGGTCGCAGCGGCCTGATGCTGCCCGCCGTTTCGCTGGGGCTGTGGCACAATTTCGGCCACGTCGATTTCTTCGCCACCAGCCGCTCGATGGTGCTTCGCGCGTTCGACTTGGGCATCACGCACTTCGACCTCGCAAACAACTACGGCCCGCCGCCCGGCTCGGCTGAGGAAAATTTCGGCAAGATCCTGCGCACCGATCTCGGCCGCTATCGCGACGAGCTTATCATCTCTACCAAGGCCGGCTACCGCATGTGGCCCGGGCCGTACGGCGAATGGGGCTCGCGAAAATACCTGCTCGCCAGCCTCGACCAGAGCCTGAAGCGGATGGGGCTGGAATACGTTGATATTTTTTATTCGCACCGGCCCGACCCCGAAACCCCGCTCGAAGAAACTATGGGCGCTCTCGATGCCGCCGTACGGCGGGGCAAGGCGCTATACGCGGGCGTGTCGTCTTACGACGCGCAGCAAACGGCTCGCGCCGTGGCGATCCTCAAACAGCTCGGCACGCCCTGCCTCATCCACCAGCCGAACTATTCGATGTTCAGCCGCTGGATCGAAGGCGGCCTGCTCGACGTGCTCGGCGATGAAGGCGTTGGCTGCATCTGCTTCTGTCCGCTCGCGCAGGGGCTGCTCACGGATCGCTACCTGCACGGCATTCCCGAAGATTCGCGTGCCGGCAAGCCGCACGGCTTCCTGCGGCCCCAGCACGTTACGGACGAGAGAATCGCGAAAGTGAGAAAACTGGCAGAGCTTGCCAAACAGCGCGGGCAGAGCCTGGCGCAGATGGCGCTCGCCTGGGTGCTTCGCGACGGCCGCGTAACGTCTGCGCTCACCGGTGCCAGCTCGGTAAAGCAGATCGAAGACAACGTGGCCGCGATCGGCAATCTGAAATTCAGCGCGGCGGAACTGGACGCGATCGAGAATATCCTGCGATAGCCGGCTGTGCATGGCGGCTCAAGTGATCACGAAATCTCAGAGGTTTCATTATGAGCAATCACCATGTGGAATATATCGAGGCCGACGCGGCGATGAAGCTGCGGATTGCGGCCGAGTGGGGCGAGCTGCAGGCTCGCCACGTGCGCGTCGACGGCGGCTTCACAATCGTGGCGCTGGCAGGCACACAGCCGGTGGGGCTGCTGTCGGTGGCTTGGCGCGAGCTGACGCCGCCGATAGGGGACTCAACCGAAGCGTTCATCGACCTCATCGAGGTGCGCGAGGAATTCCGCCGCCGAAGCATCGCCCGCCGTATGATCGGAATGGCCGCCGCGCGAGCCAAAGAGCGCGGAGCCTCGCAGCTTCGCGCCTGGAGCTCGGCCGACAAGCACGCGGCTATCTTCATGTGGCAAACGCTCGGCTTCGGGCTGTGCCCCGCCGTGGTGCAGGCTGGCGGGGCTGACGTGCGCGGTTATTTCGCGGCATTGCCGGTGTAGGGCTGGAAAGGCAGAAGGATGAAGGCTGGCAAGCAGCAGAGCAAACGCGCGATCCCCGAGCGGCTGAGCGGCATCATCAGCGAGAAGGACAGACAAGAGGCCCTCGAAACGCTGGGGCGGGCGTTTTCGCGCCCCGATTTCATAGAGCATCACCTGCTTCGGACGGTGTGGAAGGGCTCTCTCTACAAGCCGGAGTACACCAGGATCGCCGTGGCCGGGGGCCGCGTAGTGAGCGCCGTGGCGATGGCCCCGCGCACCATCCGCTTCGGGCCGGCACGCGTGAGCGCCATGACCATCGGCCCCGTGGGCACGCACGATCATTTCCGCAAAAAAGGCTACAGCGCCGCCGCAATAAACGAAGCCTCCGATTGGATGAAAAGCCAAGGCGTTCAGGTGGCATACCTGCAGGGCATCCAGGAGTATTACTACCGCTTCGGCTATTTCCCGTTTGCGGCACGCAACACGGTGAAGCTCAGCCGCGAAGCCGCACGCAAACAGGCGGGCAAAGCAAAGTTTCGCGTGATGAAGCGCCGCGACCTGTCCGCCGTTTCCGAGCTCTACGAAGCCTGCGCCGCCCAGCATTCCTGCACCGCCTATCGCGACGGCGAGCTGTGGGATTGGCTGATGGGCCCCGGCCGCCAAACATGGTTTTTCCACAACCCAAAGCTCATCCTCGACTCGCGAGGCCGGCTCTGCGGCTATTTCACAAACAACTCGAAGGACCAGCTCGACGTGCGCGAGATCATCGTGCGGCCCGACGAGCCAAGCTGCCGCGCGGCGCTGGGCGCACTAGTGGCCGAGGCACGCCGCCGCGAAGTGAAGGAAATCAACCTGCCGCTCGCGTGGGACGACTGCCTTGCGGTGTTTCTGCGGCAGTTCGTTTCCGCTGAATTTCACGCGTGGACCGATCCCACCGGCGGTGCATTGATGAAGATCGTGAATTTCGATTCGCTGATGCAAGAGCTTCTGCCGATGTTTGCCGCACGCTGGCAAGCCGCGCGGCGGGCTCTGCCCGCCGTGCAGTTCACGCTCGAAAGCGAAATCGGATCGGCCGGCTTCCAGCTTTCCAAAGGCGGCGTGAAGATCGCATCTGCATCCGGGAAAATCGTGCACGTGCCGCAACGCTGGCTTTCCGGGCTGCTCACCGGCTACTATTCGATCAAGGACATTGCCGCGCGTGACGGCGTGAGAATCCCGCCCGATCTAGCGCCGGCGCTGGCCGTTCTGTTTCCCGCGTGCTGTCCGTTCGTTTACCAAGCCGACAACTATTGAGGTGGTCCGCGGCCGTGGCCAGAAGGCGTCGCTCATATCGCCGGTTCGCGTTGCTGTTCATTTGTGTGGTGGTGGCGGTGCTTGTTTTTCCGCGCGGGGGCGACCGCCTCTGGCGGGCCGTGGTGCAGGTGGAGAGCAGCGGCAATCCAAAAGCGCGCAATGCCGCCAGCGATGCCGTGGGAATCGCGCAGATCACGAAGGGGCTGGTGGACGACTGCAACAGGATCCTCGGCAAGAGAAGATTCACGTATGATGATCGATGGGATCCGGCCAAGTCGCGGCGGATGTTTGATGTCTATCTAGGCTACTGGGGCAAGCAGTACGAGCGGCAAACGGGCAAACGCTGCACCGACGAGATGCGCGCGAGGATGTGGAACGGCGGCCCGCGAGGATGGGAGCTGCGCTCGACGGAGGAGTATTGGCGGCGCGTGAAGCAGCATTACTGACGCCGGGTTTCACTTCCGCGCCTTCACCACGTATTTCAGGATGTTCGTTGGAAACATCCGCCACGGGATGCGCACGTACTCCACTTCCTGAAAGCCCGAACCCTGGCAGGCCGCTATGAACTCCTTCGCGCTCCGGGGTTTGAAGCCCCAGATCAAGCCCGACAATCGATTCAGCAGGTTCTTCCTGATCCCCAGATTGATGAAGATTCCGTCGTCTTTCATAAGGCTGTAGATCAGCGGCATCGCCCGTTCGAGCGAACCATACTCCGACACGGCCCCGGCGCTGATTATAACGTCGAATGACTCGTCGACGAGTCCGGCATGGTTGCCGTCATTATAGGTGCAGAACTGGCGGTCGTCGTTGAAATCGCCCAGCAGGAGGTTCGTTCCCGGGTACTTTTTCTGGCATATGTTCAGCATCTCGCGGGAGCAGTCTAGCCCGGTTATGTTGCCTCGTGGAAATCGCTGGACAAGTGCTTCCATTGCCAGCCCGGTTCCGCAGCCGAGGTCCAGAATCCTGGCGTTGGGCAGCACGTTGGCCAGAAGCGAACTGATAATGGCCTTCAGCGTCGGCCCGTAGCGAGCGCGGTTCATAAGCCAATCGTACAAGCCGGCGTTCTTACCGTAAAGGTCAAGAACCATCAGGTCGTTACCTTTCAAACTGTCACTATAATCTTCCCTTTTGATAACATCGCTGAAAGTCATAAAGTTATCCCTAATCTTTCAGGAAGGCCCGAAGACGCGCCGGCTGTGAGCATCTTGAGCGATAAGGTCGACAGCTCCACAAGCGAGGCCATAGCCCGCGTTGTTCCTCGGTGCGGAGTTTTCCTTCGGCAGCATTGGCGGTTTTCGCAGGCTGATCTTTCCAGGCACCATTATACAAAACACCCTATATAAAATCCTGAAATTATTCCGGAATTTTCCGGCCAAATCCGCTTTGATTGCCCGCGAACTATGCGGCGGCCCGAAACGCATCGGCCGCACCACCTATTGCGACGGATTCTCCTTGCCTGCCACGCAAACTGCGCACATCGTGTAACCCGCAACCAGCCTCGGAAGCTTCCGATAATCTGAATCCGAGGGCACTCTCTGCGTGCATGAGGAAACGTGACGTGATGCTGTTGAAGTGCAATCTTCCCGCGGAAATACTCCAGAAAGTGCTGGGGCTGCTGCCTCACGGGGAAAGAGTGCGCTATTCGCTTGCCAGCGACCTCACCCTCGATCGCCGCTTCGGGCAAAGCTATATCGTAGTGGGCGACACGCGCGTGGTAGTGTGCGATTCCACCATTTGCTGCCGCACGGTAGACCTTGGCGACATCAAGGAGGTGCAGGCCGACGAGCTTTTCGGCAGCGGCCGGCTCATTGCAGTTACCACCGAAGGCACGAAGGCTTTGATCTATTACTCGAAAGCTTACGTGCCGGAATTCGCCCTCCTTTGCCGCGTGATAAACGACCTCGTGCACGGCCGCGTGCCCGAGCTGCCAGACGAGCACGAACCGGCCTACTGCCCAAAGTGCGGCTCGCCGCTGCCGGAGCGCGGGGCAAGCTGCCCCAAATGCCTGCCAAGGTTCCAGGTGCTCATGCGGCTGCTGGGCCTGCTGAAGCCATACCGGCTGCGCGTAACGGCACTGGTGCTGGTAAACATGGTGATAGTGGCCTCGCAGATGGGCCCGCCATACATCACCCGGATGATCGTAGACGACGTGATAACAGCCGGCAACCAGCAGAACCTGATGTGGTGGACCGTGGCGATGCTGGTGCTGGGCGTGGTGCTGCTGGGCTCGCGCTACGTGGGCGGCGGGCTTAGCTGCTGGCTGGCGGCACGGCTGGTGGCAGACCTGCGCACCAGGATGCACACGCACCTCCAGATGCTGCGGATGCAATACTTCAGCCGCCGCGAGCTGGGCGATATAGTGGCGCGCGTGATGAACGACACCGACGAGTTGCAGCGGTTCCTGATAGACGGCCTGCCGTACCTGCTGGTAAACTCCGTCATGTTTGCAGCGATCGCGGCGGTGCTGCTATACTCGGATTGGCGGCTGGCAATCCTCGTCTTCCTGCCCGTGCCGTTCCTCGTAAGCGGCGGCGGATGGTTCTGGCACAGGCTGATTCCCATGTTTCACAGCCGCGGCAGCCGGATGGGCGCGCTCCACTCCATGCTCAACGAGTCCATCCACGGCATACGCGTGGTCAAGGCTTTCGCCCAGGAGCGACGCCGGGCGAAATCCTTCGGCGAAGCGAACGAAAAACTTTTCACCGTCAGCTACGACATCGACCGCACCTTCGTCGGCTTCTCCGAGGTGATGTCGTGGGTGATGACGGTGGGGGTGACGGCCGTGTGGTATTTCGCGGCGCGGAGGGTCGGGCACGATCTCACGCTCGGCACGCTGCTGCTTTTCATCGGATACATCTGGCTGTTTTACGGGCCGCTGCAGTGGTACACGGTGATGGAGCGGTGGATGACACTCGCCTTTTCGGGCGCGGAGCGGATTTTCGGCATGCTGGACTCGCCCCGCGAGGTTTACTCGTCGCCCGTAGTGATCAAGCTGCCGCAGATCAGAGGCGCGGTGGAATTCAAAGACGTGCGCTTCAGCTACGAACGCGGCAAGGAAGTAATGCGGGGCATTTCATTCAAGATCGAGCCCGGCGAGATGATCGGCTTCGTTGGAAAATCCGGCGCCGGCAAAAGCACCGTCATCAATCTCATCTGCCGTTTCTACGACGTCGACTCCGGCCTCATCACGATCGACGGCCACCCGATCAAGAACGTGCGCCTCGAAGACCTCCGCCGCCAGATCGGAATGGTGCTGCAGGAGCCGTTCCTGTTCAACAGCACCATCTACGACAACATCCATTGCGGCTCGGCAACGGCCACGCTTGACGACGTGGTGCGAGCGGCGAAGGCCGCGAACGCGCACGAGTTCATACTGGACAAGGAGGACGGCTACGACACGTACATCGGCGAGGGCGGAGCCGCGCTGTCGGGCGGCGAAAAACAACGCATCGCCATCGCACGAGCCATCCTTTACAACCCGCCGATACTCATACTCGACGAGGCCACGTCGTCGGTGGACAGCGAAACGGAGGATGCAATTCAGCAGGCCACGGCCACGCTCATCTCAAACCGCACAACGATCGCAATCGCACACCGTCTCGCCACGCTCAAGCACGCAAACCGCCTCATTGTGATCGACGACGGCAAGGTGGCCGAAATGGGCAGCCACGACGAGCTCATGGCTGCAAATGGCGTTTACGCAAACCTCGTGAAGGTGCAAACCGAGATGAACCGCCTTCGAGGCGAGGTGCTGGAGGCGTAGCAAATGGACAAATCGCCCGCTCCCTTTATGATCCTGCGCAAGCTCGACCAGGTTTTCCTGAGGCCGAACGACGGCACCGGCGAGATACCGGTGAGGCTGGCCTGGGCACGCCCGATCTACGACAGGGGCAGCGATATCTGCATCCTCAACGAGAAGAAGCGCGAGGTGGTGATGGTGTCGTCGCTGGATGCGCTCGATTCCGATTCCCGAAGGATCGCCGAAGAGGAACTGAACAAGCGCTACCTCATTCCCAGGATCATTCGCGTCAACAGCGCCTACGCCCACCTCGGCAACCGCTACTGGCACGTCGAAACCGAGATCGGCCCGCGCACCTTCCTGATGAAGGACCCCACGCGCGGCGTAACGTGGATCACGCAGGATCACCTCATCCTGCGCGATACCCTTGGCAACCGCTACGAGCTTGCATCACTTGCCGCTCTCGATGCCTTTTCGCGCGCCGAGGTGCTGAAGGTGATCTGAAAAACCGCTGCATCGCGGCACCGGCGGATGTTCAGAAAAGAGGAACGTTACAACGGATCAGAACTGTGGGGGGAGTATGGACGATGAGATCGGGCACAAAGACCGCCGTTGCGGAGAAGCTGTTTCTGCTCGAGCCGACCGCTGAGCTGGAGGATGAGTTTATGGACATGGTGGCGGAATACCGCCGCGCCCACGACGACCACTACCAAAACATGCCCGAGCTGGAGCGGCGCAACTTCCAGGCATACGTGCGGCGGCTGCAGAATGAGGCCCGAGGCATAGGGCTGCAGGCCGGCCGCGTGTCCACCACCACCTTCTGGCTCGTACGCGAAGATGGCCGCGTGCTTGGCGAGAGCCGCCTCCGCCACCAGCTCACACCCTTCCTGCGGCACGAGGGCGGCCACATCGGCTACAGCATCCGCATATCGGAACGCCGCAAAGGCTACGGCACACGCCTGCTCGGGCTGGTCCTCGAAAAGGCCCGGCAGATCGGCCTGCGGCGCGTGCTCGTTACATGCGACACCGAAAACACCGCCTCGGCACGCGTGATTCAGAAAAACGGCGGCCGCATCGAAGACGAGGTGATATCCAAGACCAGCGGCAAACGCGTCTCGCGCTATTGGATCACCCTGTAGGCAATCCGAACCGGCCTCGCCTTTGCGCGGCAGCGGCTCATCCGTCTCTCATTCTGGCGCGGATTCCCTCCACGGTGTAAAGCTTGCCGGTGCCAACGCCCGGGCAGCGGCGCTGGGCGGCCGTCCAGCATTGCGGCGAGCGCAGGTATTCGCCCCAGAATGGAAACGTGCGGCACTGCGACGGCCGCGCTGCGTATATCCTGCAGCCTTCCTTCGACCAGAGAATGCAGTCGCCGTTGGGCATCTCCACGAGGCTGAGCAGGTCGTCTACCTTGCGCACGAACCGTTTGCTGAATTCCGCGGGCGTGATGCAAAGGGAATCGGCGGCCGCGACGATCTCATCGGGTGTGATCCACACGTAGCCGGGCTCGCCGCGGCAGCATTCGCCGCAGCGCAGGCACGAAAAGCGCAGGCCCTCGGCGTACCAGGGCCGGCTGCCGGGAAAGCCGCGTTGTTTGCTGTTTCTGTTATTGCTTGCGTTCATTGGCGTTCTCGGCCAGGCAACGCCCACTGCACCAGGCGCTAATCATCGTCGCCGTCGGGCGCCGGGCCGAGGGGGGCCGGTTGTTCGTGTTCGAGCCCTCTGCTCAATGCCCTGATCGCGCCGCGCACCAGCCCAACGGCCACGTATGCAGTGAACAGGCAGGCCAGGGCCACCTTGGGGCTGAGCGCCATGAAGATCGCCAGTATCAGGATCATCACCAGATGTGTATAGTGGCGGCGGCCGCGCAAGAGCCGGTCGCCCATGTGCACGTAAGGCACGCGGCTCACCATCAGCAGCCCCACCACCAGCCCCACAAACGGCAGAATGCCGACAAGGAGATGGCGGCCGGGCAGCCATTCGTCGAGGATCACCAGCGTGGCCACCTGGCCGGCGGCCGCGGGCGAGGGCAGGCCGCGGAAGTTCTCGTGGTCCTGTTCCTCGATGCCGGTTTCGAGGTTGAAGCGTGCCAGCCGCAGGATGGCGCACACCGCGTAGAGCACGGGGAAGAGCCAGATGAAACTGCCCGAAATAGCGGGCCGCTCGTAGGCGATGCAGATGCGGTTGATAAGCACCGCCGGCGCCAGGCCGAAGGTTATGGCGTCGCACAGCGAATCGAGCTGCACGCCGAAATCGCCGGCCGTTTTTGTAAGCCGGGCCACCTGGCCGTCCAGCGCGTCGAAAACCATTGCCAGCAGGATCAGCCACGCCGCCATCACGAATTCCTCGGGCGTTTCCGGCCGGGCATCGGCGGCAATGATGATCGAACCGAACCCGCACACGAGGTTGCCTATGGTGATCACCGATGGGAGTATCGAGATCTTTCTCATTCAAACCTTCCGATCACACACGAGCCGGCGTGCACCTTCTGGCCGATCTTCACCGCCGCGACAAATGGCAGGTCGCGCGAGACGAATAGCTCCGTGCGCGATCCGAATTTGATCATGCCGAACTTCTGCCCGCGGGCGAGCTGGTCGCCCGGCTCACACGTGCATACGATCCGCCGGGCTATCGCGCCCGTGATCTGCTTCACCAGTATCTTGCGGTCGCCGCGCGATGGCAGGGTCATGCCGACCGAATTCGATTCGTTGTCGGACGACGACTCGGCCCGCATAGCGTTGAGGAATTTGCCCTTGTGATACCTGATGTACGCCACAACGCCGGCACAGGGGGCGCGGTTGATATGCACGCTGAGAACCGATAGGAAGATGCCGATACGGAGGGCCGGGCCGCCGATGAACTCGGCGTCGTCCAGCTCCGTGATATCGGTAACGGTGCCGTCGGCCGGCGACACCACGGCGCTTTCATCCGGCGGCACCGCGCGATGAGGATCACGAAAGAACCAGAACACGAACAGCGCCAGCAGGGCGAACGGCACGGCCAGCGGCGGCCACACGAAATAGCCCGACAGCAGGGCCATCAGGCAGAAGCCCGACGAGAACACGAACAACTCGCGGTAACCGTATTCGGCGAATGGAAATCTCAAATCACGCACCCCGTCTACAAGGTCCAAAGTCCAAAGTCAAGAGCCCGGAATCCGGATTAGTGCTATCGGGCAATATGGGTGATTTGGACTCTTGGCGTTGGACGTACTCGGCTTTGCCGGACACAGGCTTTGGGCTTCAGGCCAGTTGCAGGCGCCTTTTGCACATTTCGCTCTCGGGCGATTCCGCCTGCTATCGCAGGCCCTCCTGTGCAGCGGGCTCCGCCTTTTCCATCTCGGCCGACTTTGCGAAGTAATACCCGCAAACGCTGAACCGCCCGCGAAGATCTCTTG
>DATLAR010000389.1:0-7800 GCA_035527355.1 Planctomycetota bacterium | reverse complement strand
CTTCACGTCCGAGATCATCATCCAGTCCAGTCCGTCGTTTCGCACCGAGATGGTATGCTTGCCCTGGGGCACGGTGATGGCAAAGGTGCGGTCGTAAACGGCCTCCCACACGCCGTATTCCTTCTGCCAGATGATATCTTTCCACGAGCCGCGGGCCTTCGACGCGGGCAGGTCTTCCCCGAGCGCGAGGCGGCCGTCGAGGTAGATTCTCAGTATCGCACCGTTGCACACCTTATCCACTTTCAGCGAGAATATGCCGTCGTGTTCGTAATCGACTTCGAAGTTCGGCCCGGAGCCGAGGTTTTGCCTGTGTGCGGCGCCGTGCACGTAAGCGTTGAGCTTCACGTTTTCCTTCATGTCGTCGTTTGCGGCGTGCAGTTGGATTTCGGCGGGCTTGAAGTCCTCGGCCGACCATTGGATTTCGGCGGCGAACTTCGACGGGCCGGTGTAAACCGAGTAGAGGTTCTGCGGGGCGATGTAGCTGTCCCACCACCAGCTAAGCGGCCCGCCGGCGCATCCGGTGGCCATTGCGGCCCAGATTGCGTTGTGCAGGTGCAGGGCGGCGGGGTCGTCCTTCAGCTTGTCGGCGGTGAAGTTCACATCGCAGCCGATCTCGCCGAAAAGGTGCGGCTTGCCCAGCCCCTCAAAAGTCTTGATGTATCGTGGCAGAGCGGCGGCCATGTCTTTTTCGTTGTATGAATGCGACTGTGCGATCTGGATTTCTGAGAGCTTCCAGAGGCCGCTGCGGTTGTCGGCGGCGGCGCACGATGTGGTGACGGGCCGGCGGTAGGGATCGATGGAGCTTACAAACTGCGCCATACGCCGGTGCCAGGACGAGACGTCGCCGAGGCCGGGCGTGTAGCCGGGGGCAAGGTCCACCTCGTTAAACAGCTCCCACGTGGCGATGGCCTTGCTGTGTCCGAAGCGGTTGATCGCGTAGCGCACGAGCTGCTTTGCGGCGGCGATGGCTTGCTCGTCGCAGAAGAACTCGGCGGGCTTCTTCAGCATGCCGCCGTTCACCGCGTTGTAAACGCAGTTGTCCCACGGATGATGCGTGAGGCCGTCCCAGAGGAAGTTTTCGGTGAGGGGGTGGAAATCGAAGAAGCAGAGCATGACCTTGATGCCGAGCTTTTCGCACAGTGCGAGCACGTGATCGAGCCGCCACGCGTTTGCGAGGTCGAACCGGCCGATTCCGCCTTCGCCTTTCAGAGGCATTAGCTCGAGATCGAAGGTGGTATTTCGCCACAGCCATATCCTGGTGAAATTGGCGCCGCTCTCGGCGAGGCGTTCGAGCCAGCGCTCGTAATCATAGGTGCCGGCGGCGCCGGCCCAGGCGAGGTTGTGGCCGAGGATGAACAGCGGCCGGCCCGAGTCATACTCGAGATAGCGGCCGGAGATGCGTCGGACGAAGCCTTCGTCTTTCGATGCGGTGCACGTGAAGCTCTGCCGGCCCGAGAAAGTGCGGCCGCCGGGCGTGATGACGGATATGATGTAAACGTATTCGCCGGGCGTTTCGGGTGTGAAGCGAACGCGCCATTGCGGGGTGCCCTTCAGCGCAACGCGCTCGATGCCGTCTGCCAGTGCGCGCTCGGCCTGCTGATAGATGAAGCCGCCGGCAACTTGGAGGCCGCCCGCGGGGTCCTGAAATTGCCCGTTCACCTGGATTTCGGCGCTGTCGAACCCGTTTGTGTAGCCGGCCTCCAGCGTAACGCGAAGCTCGAAGAGGCCGTATTGCGGCACGGCGGCGTTCAGCGGCTCGACCGTTAGGATGCGCGGTTCGCCGCCGAGTGCTACGCCGGCAAGAATGAAAGCGATGATGCAGCAGGCGGCAACGGCGCGTGCGGCGGCGGGGCTTTTTGTGCGGGTAAAAGAGATTGGCATCGGTGGACCGGCACCCGGAGTGGGCCTTCTGCTGAAACTGAAGGTACGCTATGCACTGTGCTTGTGCGAGCCTGGTAGGGGGCGGAGGTCAGGCCTGTTTGCTCGCGATTTCAAGCAACTCGCAGAACCGCGGGTCGTTGCGAAGATTGTCGAGGTCGCCGTCCTTGCGCATGTATTCGATGTCGCTGTAGCCCAGGCCGATCGCCTTTCGCAGCTCGCACAGGGCGGGCTCGAGCTCGCCCACGAGCGAAAGGCTGCACGCGAGGTTGTAGCTCACGATAGCATCTTTGGGGCGCAGCTTCACGAGCCGCTTGTCTATCTCGAGACCTTTTGCGTACAGGCCGCGAACAGTGTAGAGATTGCCCAGATTCTGCAGCGGCTCAACGTAATTCGGGGAATGCTCTACGATTCCTTCGAAGAAACTGATTTCCCAATCGCAACCGTCAGGGGTCAGGTCTTCCTCGTGCTCAAACGGTTTTGAGTGATTGAACCCCGACATAGCCGCCTCCTCTGCCAAAAAGTTGCCAAGGCCCCGATCCTGCGGGCCATTCCCCATCGAAACTCACACCATTATACCTCCTTGCGCCGTGAATGTCAACGTCATCCGCCGCACGCAAACGCATTTTGACGATGGCTTACACAAATTTACATCCAGAGGGCGGCTGATCCGGCAGCGGGCAGCCCCCTTCGCGGTCTGAAAGCGTTTTTCCCTTTCCCTCTTAGCCCTCTTCGGTTAAACTGTTAGCCATGACCCCGATGATGAAGCAGTTTCTGATGCTCAAAGACCGCCACAAGGATTGCGTGCTGCTGTTCCGCGCCGGCGATTTCTACGAAACGTTTTTTCAGGACGCCGAGATCGCGTCGAAGGTGCTGGGCATCGCCCTCACCGCCCGCGACAAAGACGGCCCCAGCCCCGTGCCCATGGCCGGCGTGCCCTATCATGCCGTCGACCCATACGTCCACAAGCTCATCCGTGCCGGCTACAAGGTGGCCATCTGCGAGCAGATGGAAGACCCAAAAGAAGCCAAGGGCCTGATCGAGCGCGACGTTACCCGCGTGATCACCCCCGGCACCCTCACCGACGATTCTCTGCTGGAATCGAAGGCCAGCAATTACCTTGTGGCCGCGTATCCCGATGGCGATACCGTGGGGCTGGCGTGGGTGGACATCTCCGCCGGGCGGTTCATCGCCGCCGATGTGCCCGCCGAGCGCCTGATGGACGAGCTCACCCGCATCGCGCCCGCCGAATGCCTGCTGCCCGAAAGCACGTTTGCGGCCGGCGGCGAGATGGTCGCCCGCATCCGGCGCGCGCTGCAGGCGCCCGTTACACCCCGCGGCGATCACACCTTCGAGCGCCGCGCCGCCACAAAAGCGCTCCTCGATCATTTCCGCGTGCTCAACCTCGCCGGCTTCGGCTGCGAATCGCTCGGACCCGCCGTCCAAGCCGCCGGAGCCGTTGTCAACTACCTCAACGAAACCCAAAAAACCTCGCTCGACCACATCGCAAAGCTCGAGCGGCTCGAAAGCGACCGATACGTTCTGCTTAACGAAACTACGCAGCGCAACCTCGAGCTCGTTGAAACCATGCGCACCCGCGAACGCCGCGGCAGCCTGCTGTGGGTGCTCGACGACACCATTACCGCGATGGGCGCGCGGCTGCTGCGCGAATGGATCACCTACCCGCTGCGCGACCTCGCCGCCATTCTCGACCGCCAGCATGCCGTAGCCGAGCTGCATTCGCAGCCCGACCTGCGCGACCCCCTCCGCGCCGCACTCGATGGCGTTTACGACCTCGAACGCATCAACGCACGCATCACTACCGGCCGCGCAAACCCGCGCGACCTCGTGTCGCTGAAGCAATCGGCCGCGGCACTGCCCGCCGTGCGCGCCGCACTCGGCGGCTCTTCTTCCCCCATGCTCGCCGGGCTGCGCGATAGCCTCGACACCCTCGACGACGTGCGCGAGCTCATCGCGTCGGCAATCGTCGACGAGCCGCCGATGACCGTCCGCGAAGGCGGAATGATCCGCGACGCATATAACGCCGAACTCGACGAGCTGCGCACCATCCGACGCGACGGACGAAGCTGGATCGCTCAATACCAGGCCGACGAAGCACGCCGCACCGGCATCGACCTGAAGGTCGGCTTCAACAAAGTGTTCGGATATTACATCGAGATCACCCACGCGAAGGCCGCGCAGGTGCCCGAAAATTACATCCGCCGCCAAACCCTCAAAAACGCCGAACGATACGTTACCACCGAACTGAAGGAATATGAAGACAAGGTGCTGCACGCCGAAGAGCGCGGGCAGGAAATCGAATACCGGCTGTTTTGCGAGGTGCGCGATGCCACCGCGCGGCACAGCGCACGCATACAGGCCGCCGCCGGCGCCGTGGCCAGGCTCGATGCCATCGCCTCGCTCGCACAGGTGGCCGCCGAACGCGGATACGTGGCGCCCACCGTCGACGATTCGCATGACCTGCACATAATCGACGGACGCCATCCCGTGCTCGACGCCTCCGACCAGGCCGAGCCGTTTGTGCCAAACGACGTGCTGCTGGACTCCGACGCCAACCGCGTGCTCATCATCACCGGCCCAAACATGGCCGGAAAATCCACCTACATCCGCCAGGTGGCGCTGCTCGCACTGATGGCGCACGTGGGCAGCTTCATCCCCGCAAAATCCGCAAAGATAGGGCTGGTAGACCGCATCTTCACCCGCGTGGGCGCGTCCGACGAGCTCGCGCGCGGGCAAAGCACGTTCATGGTTGAAATGAGCGAAGCCGCAAGCATCATCAACAACGCCAGCGACCGCAGCCTCATCGTGCTCGACGAGATCGGCCGCGGCACCAGCACGTTCGACGGCGTGAGCATCGCGTGGGCCGTTACCGAGCACATCTACGAGAAAATCCGCGCACGCACGCTCTTCGCCACGCACTATCACGAGCTCACCGAGCTTTCGCTGGTGCTGCCGGGCGCCAAAAACTACAACATCGCCGTGCGCGAATGGCAAGACGAGATCATTTTCCTGCGTAAAATCCTGCCGGGCGGCACCGACAAAAGCTACGGCATCCACGTGGCGCGGCTGGCCGGCATCCCGCGCGAAATAGTCGACCGCGCCCGCGAAATCCTCGTGCGGCTCGAAGCCGAAACGCTCGACTTCGACGACAAGCCGAAATTCGCCCCGCCCAGGATCAAGGCCAAAAAGCCCAATGAAATGCAGCTCACGCTCTTCGGCTCGCCCCACCAGGACATCATCGACGACATCAAAAAACTCGCCATCGAAGACCTCACCCCCATCGAAGCACTCATGAAACTGCAAGAAATAAGAGAGAGGATTTTGAAGAAGGAGAGGTGAGGCCCCGGCCAGCGAAAGCGAATGAACCGCCGTGGCGGACGGATGCAGGAGAGGGAGAATAGGCGGCTGTCGCGAGTGCAGCGCCTTCTTACGAGGCTTCGTAAGGACCAAGAAAACACTCGCCATTAAAGTGAATCAGATGTGATGGAGTATCGGCGAGCCATACCTCGGTTTCCCATGCAATTTCACTGAGGTAGCGCCTCATAGCGGTACGGTTTGGAAAGGCGGTCACGTAAACCAGTCCTGCCTTGGCATCTGAAAACAGTTTGGCTAGTTCAGCATGCCGCTTGCCATCAACTGGCCCGTGGCTGGTCACGGATTCGATCAGAAGCAGCCAGCTTCTCTTCTCGTAATACAGCACCACGTCGGGCATTTTTCCGTGGGAATCGACTTTCACGCCCAGACTAGCCAGCAGCACGGCATCGAAGTAACCCCATTTGTCGCCAGTATCACCGGCATAGATCAACAAGCTGCCGGGTGCGAAGCGCGGTGCAAAATCCTCGATTATGGCCCGGATCAGTTCGCTGTGCTCGCCGGGACTGAGGGTGATCTTCTTATCGGATGCGACCTGCACCGGAATGCGGTCCTGTTTGCGTTTCCTCTCATAGCGCTTGGCAAGGGTCTCTCGCTCAGCCAGATATGCTGTCAGATTGTCATGCCATGCCGGTGTACCATAGCTGCGAAGCAGCTTCAGTGTGGCAGATTCGATCTGATAGACGGCCTTGGGGCTGTTTACCGGCCGTCCGGGCTCGTCGGAATTGTAGAGAGCGATTCCGGCATCAACAAACTGGTGCATGGTCTGGCGACGTACTGTCTCGCGTGTATTCGGTGCGTAGTCTTTTCGATAGTGCACGCGTGCCCAATCCATAATCGGTGTAATGCCAATCAGAGGATTCTCGGCTTGCGCCCATAGCTTGCCGGGGGTCAGATTCAGCAATGCGAGCAAGCAAAGCGCGGATCGCTCGCTTTGCTGTGCACGAGGCAGCCCCAACGAAACAAGGACTTGCTTTGCTGCCTCAATATGGTCTTTCCTTTTCATGCGGTCAGGTTTCCCAGTTTGCCATCAATCATCGTTTGCGTGAGGTCAGCTTGTTTCAGCCCCCAGTTGCCAAGCGCCGTAATGGCATCGCGGCTCGGATACTTCATCTGCTTGAGGTCGGTTGCATTAACCTGCGTATGGCCGTTGAAGCAACGGAAGTGCTGATCAACGGCGGTTGAGTTCAGGAAAACCGCCAGACCATAGGCCAGCGCTTGCGGTAAACCGTGCTTGTTGTCATGAAACACGTTCAGGTGGTTTTCAAAACCCAATGCCGAAGTGTCCTCAAAAGCCGAAGGATCCACCACACTTGCCATGATTCGCCGCTTCTCTTCCTTCGATGAGAAGCGGCGTACTACGCAGTAAAAGCCGTTGGGATAAAGCCATTTCTCCGTATTGCCATTGCGTTGGATCGCGTTGGGCTTTCTTATGCCCGATTTCGGCCATTCGGTGCCGTGGCTGCTGAAATGGCAAGGGTAAAGCAAGGGCACGGTGCCAGACCCGGGCATTTCGCGCAAGTACTCCCTAACTCGGAAATCCACCACTGGCCCAGTCGAAACCTTGATCCCCAGATCCGTCAGAGAGTGGCGGAAGGCAGGAGGCAACTCGAAAGTATTCTCTGCCGATGTGGGTACATGGATGAACCGCTCGGGGTCGTCCGGAAATACTATGCGATCAAACGGATACTCCTGAAGTGTCAAGTCGGTGAAGCTATCATCGGTCGACGTTGAAATCGTAACATGCCCCTGCCGAACTCCGCGGTCCAGTCGAATGATGATGTTTTCCTGCAAAACGTCATCATCCTTGAATGCCTTGTTGCGCGAAGCGAACAAGTGGACGCGCTGGATAGCCGCCCGGTCCAGTATGAAGTTGCGGAACGGGCGGTAATACGGCCCATTGCAGAAGCTGCGCGGGATGATCGCAACAAGCTGCCCGTGATCATCGAGCAGGGATAGCGCCAATGCTGTAAAGGCGGAGTACAGGTTTACGGTCTCAATGTCCGCTCGGCGTAATGCCGTGCGATGCTCAGAGTTGCTTAGTATCTTCTTGTAAGGAGGGTTCAGTATGGCATGTGTATACTTTGGAAGTGCTTCGGCGAAGAGGCTGCCGGAGAGCCAATTTGCAGCAGCGTGCACAAAATCGGTGCTTCGGATAACCGGCGCAAATACTTGATGCTTCTTGTATCTCTCTAGAGTCTGACTCAAACAGGGATGCAGGGATTCGTCAATCTCGAAAGCATCGAGTTCGATACGCTGGAAATTGAAATCGCCGGACGCCCACCTCTCCAGAAAGGCAGCAGAAAGAGAACCGATCCCAGCACCGGCATCCAGCAGACGGCAGCTATCATTCGCACCTTGAACAAACATTCCCGCCATAAACCGAGCAATTTCTGCCGGTGTGAAAAATTGGCCGAGCTGCGACTTTCTCTTCGGGTCGGCTGCTCTTGATATGGCCAGCCTTGACTGCTCAAGTTCAGAAAGCAAAGATGCACCTCCTACCTTGCCTGGCTTTCACTATTGCCCCCG
>DATLAR010000388.1:0-2221 GCA_035527355.1 Planctomycetota bacterium | reverse complement strand
CCTACAACGCCGACGGCAGAAGGTCGCAGATCACGGCCGTCAATTCGTCCACGGGCAACCAGACCACGGAGTACGTCTACGGTACGACGCTCGATGACTCGGAAATCGCGCGAAGCGATCTGCTGCGTGCGGAGGTCTATCCCGATTCGTCCGACCCGAGCGACCGGATCACGTTCACATACAACCGGCAGAAGCAGAAAACCGAGGTCACCGACCAACAGGGCACGGTCCACGCCTTCGATTATGACAACCTCGGCCGACAAATTCAGGATCGCGTGACCGCGCTCGGCATGGGCGTGGATGACGCGGCTCGGCGGATCGCCACCAGCTACGAAGTCCGCGGGCTGCGGGCGAAAGCGACCACTTACGACAACCCGACCGTCGGCAGCGGGGATGTTGTCAACGAGGTCGAGCTGGGCTATAATGATTTGGTTGCAACCTCCGCTGCGCGCTACCGCGCACTGCGCAGCTTGCCTAAAGTGACGCGTAATTGCCGTTGTCACGATGATGAAGACAAAGAGGCGGGCTCCAGGGTAAAACATTGAAACGCGTCGACAATGTTTCCATGTTTCACCACAGGAGCCCAGGCGATGATTATCGAGGTTGAAGATCGGTACTGCAAGGCGGCGAAGCAGTTTTTGAGGGTTCTGGCGGCAATCGAGCAAGCGGCCGAACGGGGCGATGCGGTGCATGAAGTCGAGGAAACGACCTGGTTCGGCCTGATCGAAACGGGCCGCGAAATGATCGCGGCGTACATCCAGAAGCAGGAGGAAGAAGTCGCTCGGCCGAAGGTGATCGAGCACGAGGGGAAGCAGCTTCACCGGCTGCCCGAGCGACGTATGCGGCCGTATGTCTCGGCCTTCGGCCCGACGCCGTACCGACGCGACGTCTACGCCGCGCGGGAAACACAACGCCAGGAGGTGGTGCCGTTGGATGCGAAGCTCGGCATGCCGGAGGGAAACACGTCGTATCTGTTGCAGAAGTGGAGCGGCACGAAGTGCGTGAAGCAGTCGTATCAGGAGTCGCGGGCCACGCTGCTGGAAATCCTCGGCTTCGCGCCGTCGGTCAACTGCCTGGAGGACATGGTCGGGCGGGCGGCCGAGCATGCCGAGATCTACTTCGCCGAACAGGAGCCTGTTGAACCGACGACGGAGGCAGAGATCCTGGTTGCCACGAGCGACTGCAAAGGCGTGCCGATGCGCCACGTCGATGCGCCGCGGACGAAGCGTGGCGACGACGTGCCGCGAGCGAAACGGAAACGGCTGAAGAAAGGCGAGAAGAACGGCCAGAAGCGGATGGCGTGTGTCGGCGGCGTCTACTCGGTGGCCCCGTTTCGTCGCACGGTCGACGACGTGCTCAACGAGATCCTTCGCAAAGAAAAGCAGCAACAGCGACCGAAGCCCCGGAACAAGCGGCTCCGGGCCGTGTTGACCCGCCAAGTCGACGACAAGGAAGTCAACGGCAAGGATGTCGTCTTCGACTGGCTCGCCAAGGAAGTGCAGCAGCGCGATCCGCAAGAGCGTCGGGCGGTCGTGGCGATCATGGATGGCGAGACGAAGCTTCGCGACTTGCAGGAACGGAAGATCGACCGGGCGATCGGCATTTTGGACATCTGGCACGTGACCGAATACTTATGGAAGCTGGCCTACTGTTTTCACCCTGAAGGCAGCGCCAAGGCGGAGGCGTTCGTGGAAACCTATCTGCGTAAGCTGCTCGAAGGCAAGGTCTGCCGTGCGATCGGTGGCATGCGGCAAATGGCGACCAAGCGTGGGCTGTCGAAAGCCAAGAAGGCGAAGGTCGAGCAATGCCTGAACTACTTCGCGGAACGGTGTGAATACATGAAGTACGACGAGTACCTTGCTGCCGGCTACCCGATCGGCAGTGGCGTGGTGGAGGGCGCGTGTCGTCATTTGGTGAAGGACCGGATGGAACAGACCGGCATGCGATGGCGCATCGCGGGCGCACAAGCCGTTCTCAGTCTACGAGCCATCTACGTCAATGACGACTGGGATACCTTCCACGCCGACCGAATCCAAACAGAACAACGCAAGCTGTACCCCTACAAAAGACGCTTGCACGCTATCCTAAACTGCGCAACCTAACGCGATCCGGAGGTTGCAACCGATTGATTTTGAGAGATCGGAGGCGTAGAAGACGACGGCCTTGCCGACGTCGCGTGCCGTGACGCATCGCAGCAACGGCGACAGCTTTTCGACTTTCT
>DATLAR010000387.1:0-5643 GCA_035527355.1 Planctomycetota bacterium | reverse complement strand
ATGCGGTTGTTTTTTCAATAAGCCGAGCGTTTCTTGCACCGGGGGCACTGGCGGTTCCAGGGTCCGTCGGACATGAATTCGTTGCCGCATACGAGGCAGCTTCTAACCCTGCGATCCCGATGGAGGTTTCTCAGTATCTGGCGCTCGGCTGCCATCAGCTTCAGGTTTTTCTGACGGTGCGCCATTCGCCCACATTGCTCGGAGCAGAATTTCCTCCGAGGCGGTATGACGGGGTTTGAACAACCATCTCTTTGACAATCCATTCCCGTTTTCCCCTTAGTTCTTGGTACTTCGCGTCGCAGAGATAGGCCCATCAGGCAGCCGCATGGCTGCCGCCGACAAGCCGTCGGCCAGGGCCGTTCTCTGCATTTCAATGAAAATCTTTGTCATATTCGGGTCGAATTGGCTGCCGGCGCCGCGCTCGATCTCCTGCATGGCTTCGCTTATCGAGCGCGCGGCGCGGTAGGGCCGGCCCGACGTTATCGCGTCCCAACTGTCCGCCAGCAGCAGTATCCGGCTCAGGAACGGTATCTCCTCGCCTTTCAGACCGTCGGGATAACCGGAGCCGTCCCATCGCTCGTGATGATGCCTGACTACCCGTCGGACGCGCTCGAGGAATCCGAACGATTCTATGATCTGGTCGCCTTTTACGCTGTGGCTGCGTACGTGGCGCATCTCCTGGCTGGTGAGCACTGATGGCTTGGTGAGGATACTGTCGCAGATGCCCACGTTGCCGATGTCGTGCAGCCTTGCGGCGGTGCGGAGAATATCGAGTGCTTCGTTTTCCATGCCGAGGGCGCGTGCCAGCTTCACGACACATTCGGCCACACGCCGCGAATGCCCCATCGTCGACGGCAGCCGCGCGTCTATGCTGTCGGCCAGCACCGACACCGCGTTCAGCGTGTTGCACTGGATGAGCCGGTGGAGCATCGCGTTTTCTATGGCAATGGCAAGCTCTATGGCCACAAGACCGAGAAACGTCATGTCGTCGTCGGTGAAGCGCGCGTCGCCTCCGCCGTCCTGCCGGCGGTCGGTTACGTTTATCACGCCAAGCAGGCGGCCCTTGGAGATGAGCGGCACGCTCAGCAGCGAGTACGACTGGTAGTGGAGGTCGGCGTTGGGCTGGAATTTGCGGTTGGTGCGGATGTCGTCGATAAGCAGCGGTTCCTTGTATTTCGCCACCCATCCGGAGATGCGCTCGCCCACGCGCTGGCGGTGCCCCACAAGCTCGGCCCGCGATGCCGCCCTCACCACCAGGTGCGTTTTGTTGTCGTCGAGGAGCATGATCGAGCTCGAGCTCACGTTCATCTTCTCGTTCACTTCGCGCAGGCACACGGCGAGCAGTTGGTCGAGGTCGAGCAGCGACACTACGGCCTGCGAGATTTCATTGATGGCCGATAGCTGCTGCAGCCTGCGATGGAGGGCGGTGTTGACCTGTTCGACGCTTTCGGCGGCATGCTCGGTTCCAGTGGAGAGGCGGCGCTTGTGGCGGCTCAGTTCGAGGTTCGCCTGCTGCAATTTGTCGACGAGTTGGTTGTTTTGGCGGGTGAGGCGGCGATGTTCGAGCGTGCGGCCCACCACTTTTTTCAGCTCGCTGATCTCGAAGGGCTTTGTGATGTAGTCGTCGGCGCCGTGCGAGAGCGCCTGCACGGCGGTTTCAACGGTGGCATAGGCGGTGATCATGATGGCGGCGATTTCAGGCTGTGTTTTCTTGATCGACTCGATCAGGCCAAAGCCGTCCATTCCCGGCATCTTCAGGTCGGTGATGACCATCTCGTATGCATCCTGTTCGAGCTTCACAAGAGCGTCTTCGGCGCAGAGGACAGTATCCACCGTATGGCCATCGCGTCCGAGCAGCTCGCTTAGAAGCTGACAGATGCGGGGTTCGTCGTCGACGACCAGGATTCTGTAACAGTGCATTTTACGCACCCTGTTGCATGAACTGCGTGGCAGCGGGCACGGTAACTGTGAAAACGAGCCCGCGTGGGTCGCGGTCGGCGCGGAGTGAGCCGCCGAGGCCCTTGATTATTCCGTAAGAGACCGAAAGGCCAAGGCCGGCTTCGGTTCCGTCGCCGTTGCTGCTGCCGAACGGGTCGAACAGCCCGTTCAGGATGTCGTCGTTAACGCGCGCCTGCGTGTCGCGCATGACTATCAGCACGCCCTCGCTGGCGTCGGCCTTGGTAGTGATGTCGATGGTGCCTTTGCCTTTCATGTGGCTTCGGCTGAAATTGAGGATGTGCGCCAGTGCCTGGCCAAACTGCTGCTGGTTGGCGTAGACCTTCGGCAGAGTGCTGTCGAAGTGCGTGAGGTACTCTACGTCTGCGCGCTCTTTGTTTCTGATCAGCCCGCGGATGAGGGCGTTGATGTCCACCTCGTCCCGCTGCGGCGACGGCTGGCCGGAAAACGCGAGGAGGTCTTGCACCACCTTCGCGATGCGGTCGAGCTCCTGCTGCATTACTTCGAGCGTTTCGTGCTTGGGGTCCTTTTCCTCGATTTCTGAAAGGAATATCTGCACCCAGCCCGATAGCGTGGCGAGGGGGTTGTTCACCTCGTGAGCCACGCCGCGGGCAAAGCGCCCGAGCGCCTCCAGCTTGTCGGCTTGGCTGATTTGGGTTTCGGGCTCGGTTTTCGGCTGCAGGGCGCGTTCGAGGGCGCCCACGATCTCGTCGGCGTAAAACGGCTCGAAGAAGTAGCCGTCTACGCCGCACTTCAGCAGGATGGGCGTGCGGTCGCGCCGCGTCATCGATACCGTTGCAAACAGCTTGACGCCGGGCAGCGACTCGCGGAAGATGTCGAACAGCTCGTAGTCTTTCTCGCCGAAGTTGTTTGCGTCTACGATCACTGCGTCGGCCGGCTCGCCGCTGTGCATAGACACTGCCCGATAGAGAGTGGGCGCGTGCATGACGCGGTAGTTGCGCGTGCGAAGCTGCGGGACTATAGATTCGAGTCCCGAGTTGGGTTCGCAGCAAACGAGAACGCTCGCATGGTATCCGGGCATCGTTCAGGCTCCCCGATAGTGATTTTCCACCCCTTCGGAAACAGGAAGATTATAATAAAAAATGGCCGCCAGCGCAAACACCATTTTTATTTTTTTTTCTGCGCCCGCGTGTGCCCCGTGCGCCGCTACCGCGCATTTCTATGCTGCGGCGCCCGGCTGCGGCAGCACCACCGTAAACGTGGCTCCGTTGCCGGGTATGCTTTCCACCAGCAGTTTTCCGCGGTGGCGACGGATTATCTCGCGGCTCACGTACAGGCCCAGCCCGGTGCCGCCGGGCCGCGTGGTGTAATACGCGTCGAAAATCTTCTCGATGTGCTCGCCGTCTATGCCGTGGCCGGTGTCGGCGATCTTCACCTGCACCCAGCCGCTGCCGGCCGTGGTGCAGATCGTGATGCACCCTTGTGTGCCTATGGCGCTGATGGCGTTGAGCAGCAGGTTGAGAAACACCTGCTTCAGCTCGTTGGCCGAGCCGGGCACAGGCTGCACGTGGGCCAGATTTGTCTTCAGGCCGATCTGCAGCATCGCCAGCCTCGGCTTGAGCAGCAGCAGGATGTCATTCAGCAGCGCGTTAATGTCCGCCTCGCCCGATTCCGGGTCGATGTCACGGCCACGCGCCATAGCCAGGAATCCTCGAGCCATCCGCGCGGTGCGGAGAGTTTCGCCGCAGACTGCCTCAAACGTTTTGTGGCGCGGATCGTCGCTGGGCAAATCCTGCATGAAAATCTGAACATACCCCAGGATCATCGTCAGTGTGTTGTTCAGCTCGTGAGCAAACTGCGCCGTCATCCGGCCCAGGGCCACCGCCCTCTCGATTTCCTCCAGCGACTTCAGATCCCCGTCTCCGCATGGCTGCTCGATGAGCAGAAATTTTCCGCAGCCATCGCCGTTGGCCCCGGTAGCGTTGCGCAAGGTAACCTTCACAGCGCCGCACGAGTTGCCGCGGGCAAAAAGGTACTCCTCGGTTCCCGGCCGAGTCGAAACTACCGTCTTCTGCCATCCGTCAAACAGGCTGCACCAGTGCCGGCCGGCGAGGTTGGTGCTTTCGCTCACGATGCCCGATCGGCCGCTCCACGAGTGGATCATGCCTTCAGGATCAATGAACAACAAAAAGGACGCCTGCAAGAGGCTATCGGCAGCCCCAGCCGGCTTCGCGTCGTATCTATCTGGCATAGGCAGCACCTCTGCAAACCGGGCACCGTGACGGCAAGAAATCAACAGAATCCGGCATACATCAAACGGCTGCAAATGGGCTCGCGAGAAATCACGCATTCACGGCCGCAATGGTCACCGAGGCACTGCTGAAGAGCTAGGTTCAGTGGAACCGGGTACGTCTTGCCTCAACCGCGACATATAGCATTTCAAGCCCTATGTACCACTGTATATCGTCGGAATCGAGAGTGGGCTTTAACAAAAAGCTGGGGGAATCCGGAAACAGGGGAACGGCCGGATTTCGCTGCTCATAAGTATGCTCTGCACGTATATCGGAACGACACCGCGCATACACCAGCCTCGGGAAGGCCCCTGGCATCGCTCTACGCGGCATGGCCATGCTTTTGGCTACATTGTTACTCACCGCCTCTTGGAATCGATCCTGGGGCACGCTGGGGGCCTTCTGCGGGCAGCAGAAAAGTCTTGGGCTTCCCAGGGCGTCGCTCGCCCTCGGAATGACACCTACTTGGGGCCGCCTTCTGACCCTGGCTTCTGACTTCTGACCCTGGACTTTGGACTTTGGACTTCGCTTCTTGATTAGCTTGCGAGGATGGTATATAATTGCCGCCGTTGTGAGCGTTTTCCGGCGGCTTTGAATCAGGAGAAGTCTTGGCGATGGCATCTAACAAGGAACTCCAGAAGCTCGCATTGCACGGCGGCCTTAAGGCCGTAACACGAATCGAGGGCAAGGGAAAACCGAAGATCGGCGTGGAGGAGTTCATGTCGGTGGCGGAGCGTTTTGGTTTCTCCGCGAAAACGCTGAAGCAGATCAAGGCCGCGGTTTCGAAGGAGGATACAGGCAGCGGCCCGATGCTCGCGAATTATTACTCGGGCCTGAAGGTGACCAAGGTTCAGGCGTTCGAGCGCAAGGCGCGCGAGGTATTCGGCAGCCAGTACGCCATGGGTGTGAGCTCAGGCACGGCCGCTTTGCATTGCGCGTTTGTGGCGGCGGGCGTGGGACCGGGCACCGAAGTGATCTGCCCGGCCATCGGCTTCTTCGCCACGGCCGCGGCAGTGGTGCAGTCGAAGGGCGTACCGGTATTTTGCGACGTGGACGATTCGCTCGCGATGGATCCCGGCAAGATCGAGAAGCTGATAACCAGCCGCACGGCGGCGATAGCACCCACGCACGTGATGGGCGCCGTGGCCGACATGGACCCGATAATGAAGATTGCCCGCAAGCACAAGCTGCGTGTGATCGAAGACTGCGCGCAGTCGCCCGGGGCGCGTTATCGCGGGCGGCGCGTGGGCACCATGGGCGATTTGGGCATCTTCAGCATCTCGGCTTACAAGATCGTGGGCGCGGGCGAGGGCGGCCTGGTGCTCACCGACGACAAGCGGCTGTGGGAGCGCGCAAACGGCGTGGCCGAGTGCGGCGGCCTCTGGCGGCCCGATCGCTTTGCACCTCCGCGATACGACGGCGAGCTTTTCTGCGG
>DATLAR010000386.1:0-3032 GCA_035527355.1 Planctomycetota bacterium | reverse complement strand
GCGAAAAGGCTGATGTCGGAGCTTGATTATGCCCGCGGCCTCGCCATCACCGACGGCTCCAAGTACGGCCTCAGCTTCTCGGCCACCGGGTACAAGGTGGTGAAGGTTGTTTCGCAAGACCTCGATGAGGATTTCGCGCCGATCACGAATCCCATCACTCACGCAGCGTGGAACGTAGACCTCTCGCGCGAACGCATCACGCTTGCCGCCAGCTTTGCCGGCCGCTCGATAATCTGTTTCGACTCCACCGGCTCTCCGAATGCGCAGGGGCACGTGGTGCTGACGCTGGCCGACAGGTCGCTGAAAGTTTCGGTGGCGGCCGCGTCCGGCCGCGTAACCGTGGCCGCAAACTAGCCTTTGCGGGCTCTTTCGGCACAGCTTCCACGCATGCACCTTTGGCCTTTAACTCCGGACGTTGGACCTATGAACCGCAAACGCGCATTTTCGCTGGCGGAGGTGGTGCTGGTCATGACCATCTCGTCGATCCTCTTTCTATCGCTCTCTGCCGCCCTATCCGGCACGCTCAGCACCACCGCCGAGGTGTCTGCCCAGGTAGCTTCGTGGCAGGCGGTGTCTGCCGCCGCGCTCAAGATTGAACGCGAGCTTACACTCGCCACGTCTGTCGCCTCAATGCAAAACCGCCTGATCTCGTTCTACGTGCCCGACATCACCGGCGACAGCGTGAATGACCTGATCGAATACTCCTGGAGCGGCTTGGCCGACGCGCCGCTGGTCAGAAAAGTGAACAATGGCTCGGACACGCACATACTGCCGCAGGTGCAGTCGCTGGCTTTCACCTACAACTACCGCGACAGGAACGTTGTGAAGATATCCAGCGCCACCAGGGAGCTTGCGGTTACGCCGGCCTATTTCAATGCCTACAGCGGCAGTGCGTCTGAAGTGGTAACGACCGCGGTGAAGCCCGCGAGCTGGCGCGGGCAGTGGTTTACGCCGCTCACGATCGCCCATCGTGTGGATGCGATCTCTTTGCGTGCGATGAGCACTTCGCTCTTCGGCTTCGGCCAATCCAATCTCAACATCGCGCTCGTCGAAAAAAGCACAGGGCGCACGATGGCCACGGGCCTGCTAAGCAGGTTCGATATCGTGTACTATTCCATGAGGACGTTTGTGGTGCCAATGACATGGCAAGACGGCGGCGGTTCGGCACTGGCCACCGATAATGAATATCGCTGGGCATTCACGCCCGCCGGCAACTCCTACGCCGGCGACCTGGAGGCCCTGCGCATCACCGACGGCAGCAGCCCCAGCAACAGCACAATGTACGAATACTCCACTGATTCCGGCGGCACATGGCTGAATCTAGGAAACCAGGTGGACCTCCGTTTCGTAACCTACGCAACCTATACGCTCGCATACGGAATCAATACGGCTCAAACAGAGTCAAAGCTGCGCCGCGTGCAGATTTCGCTTACTTACGGCACCGGCAAGCACGCGGCCTCCATCAGCACAGCCGTGAGGCTGGCAAACTTGTAGAGAAGCGAACCCGGCATGCATGATCACTTCGGCCACAACACGGCACACGGCAGCAGACGCAGGCGGGGCATCATAGCCTTCACCGCGCTGATCATGCTTTCGGTGATGGTGGTGGTTACTGCGGCGGCCTCGCAGGAAATGGCGCTCGAAACAAGGGCCTCGCAAAACCGCAATTCGGTGCGGCAAGCATACTACTGCGCCTGGACCGGCATAGACTACTGCCTTTACCTCAGCCAGCTCTATTCCGACTGGCGCACGCGCCTGGGCGCCGGCAACTGGATTTCCGATTTCAGCGTGGGCACCGGCACCGTTACGGTAACCGCCACCGACCCCGACGACGGCACCGTGTCCGGCGATCCCATCGGCAAGATCAGCTTCACCGCCGCGGCCGCCTGCGGCCTCGCCCGGCGCAACGTCGTAGCGCAGGCCCAGCCCCCCCCCGGCCCGACCCTCAAATACGTCCTTTGTTCTACTTCAAACAAGAACCTCGAACTCAAGAAAGGCGTGAGCGTGTACGGCGATGTCCGCACTTCAGGCGCGATCAGCGCCGACGCCGATGTTACGCTTGTGGGCAACATCTACACGTCGCCATCGGCCATTGTTACCGCATCACTGATCGACGGCGACACACAACTGATCCGCACCGAGCAAACGGTCGATCCGCCATCGGTTGATTTCACGTGGTACAGATCGGTTGCACAGGAGCTCACACTTCCCGTGACCGGCGGGCGCTACGAGATGACTAGAGCACTGCTCACGCCCAGCTCGAATCCCTACGGGCTCACCAGCCCGAAGGGGCTGTATTACATCAATGGCAGGAACGCCGAGGTGAGGATCACCGAATGCTACATTGTCGGCACGCTCATAATCGCCAACGCCAGCAAGGTTGTGGTGCGCATAGCTTGCTTCATCCGCCCCGCGGCGAAGAAGTACCCGGCGATAATCAGCAACAGCGACATAGAGATACAGATCGAGCGCCTCCTCAAGGAAAACGCCGCCGGCAAGGATTTCAACGGCGACAGCGATACGAATGACCAGTACGTTTCTCAGATCAACGGCGTGATCTATTCCACAAAGCAGGTAACGGGCCTTCAAACGGGCACCGACGCCGGCCCGTTCTATATGAATGGCGCAATCGTGGCGGACCAGATAAGAATCACCGACGCTCCGGCGTTTCATATTTGTTATGATCCTGATCTCGCGCAGACGGCCGTGGCTGGTTTCCAAGGCCCGGGGCTGGTTCTCGCGCCCGGCACGATCAGGGATTAGCAAGGTGCCGGGTGCAAGGTGCAAATGTGGCGTTATTTGCCTGGGCAAGGTTACACAGGCACCGCGTCCGTCGGCTCCACTTGATAGGCTGAAGCTCGCATGATGCGAAATACAACGCGCAAATCTTCTCGGGCGCCGTTGGGCCGGTTGCTTCCGTGCTCGGCGTTCAGCGTCGTTGAGATGATCGTGGCCATCGGCGTGGTGGGCGTGGGCGTGGTGGCCGTAATGGGCGCCGTTACCGTTCTCAGCAGCGGCTCGGCTTACACGGC
>DATLAR010000385.1:0-8549 GCA_035527355.1 Planctomycetota bacterium | reverse complement strand
CGATCAACGACCGCGAAGTAGTTCTTCGCACCGAAGACGGCAACAAGATTCGTTTCACTCGAAGTGCGATTTCCAGAGCCGTGGAAGGCAAGGACCAGGAAGAAGCGAAGTAGAGCCGCCGCCAGTTGCCGCCGGTGCAGTGCCGGAGCTTTCCGTGGAGATGCTGCGCCCTCGCCGGCAACGGAATTTTCTTGCTCTTGAACCGTTATTTGCGGTATGATATAGTTTCCGCCATGTCAGTAGATTTGAAGCTCATTTGGCTTTCATTTGGAGATACTAATGCCTAGAGACCTCAGGTGGAAAATAGCGCTCGTTGTGATGGTGCTGATTTTTGCGTGCCTGGCGGCGTATCCTACGCGCGATACGTTGTTGTGGCACGGCGAGGTGATCGACCACGTCAACAGCATGCGCGAGGTCGGCCATCGCGAATTCACCGCACCCGAAGGCGAAGACCCCCTTGCACCGGTAGTTATCGACAACAAGCTCGCCTACTACCTCGACAAGGCGACCCTCGGCGTTTTCCACCATCCCAAGGAACGTTACGAAGACGAACAACTGCTCGGCCCCAAGAAAGATAAGAAAGGCGTGCTGCACAACGTAGTCCGAAGGAAGGTCTACATGTACTCCGCCGGCCTCACACCGGGCCTCGACCTCGCCGGCGGCGCCGAACTTCGCTACCAGATTGAATCGCACGGCGACAACCAGGGCCGCGATGCCGAAAAGGTGATCGATATCATCCGCAAGCGAATCGACGCCATGGGCCTCAAGGAACCCGTGCTTCAGAAGGAAGGCAACGACCGCCTCCTCATCCAGCTTCCCGGCCAGGACGACCAGGAAACGCTGCGCATGAAGAGCATCATCGAAAGCACCGGCCACCTGGAATTCCGGCTCGTCAGCGGCAACGAAGCCCTCAACCGCCGAGCGCTCAACGGCGACATTCCCGAAGGCTACAGCCTCTACACGCTCAGAAACAAGTTCACCGGCGACTCCGAACAACTGCTGGTGAGCAACAAAGCCGAGCTTACCGGCACGCTCATCTCCGGCACCGGCGTTCAGGTGGACCAGCAGACGCGCGAGATCCAGGTTACGCTCGATTTCAACGCGGCCGGGCGCCGGAGATTCGCAAGCGTTACCCAGGCCAACGTCGGGCAGAGGCTGGCCATCATCCTCGACGACATCCGCGACACCGAAGGCAAAATCAAGAAGCAGGGCACGCTCTATTCCGCTCCGAAAATCAGGGAGGCCATCGCGAGCACCGCCACCATCACCGGCGGTTTCTCGCAAAACGAAGCCGAAGACCTCCAGACCACACTCGATGCAGGCGGCCTGCCCGCCACGCTCGTGCTCGAAGGCCACAACCAGGTCGGCCCGTCCCTGGGCAACGACTCAATCGCATCCGGCAAGCTGGCCAGCTTCATCGGCGCGGGCGCGGTTTTCCTCTTCATGCTGTTCTACTACCGCAAGGGCGGCCTGATATCAAACCTCGCCCTGCTGCTGAACATCCTGCTGATCATCGGCTACATGGCCGCCTATGGCGCCACGCTCACGTTGCCCGGCATCGCAGGCATCGCCCTCACCATCGGCATGGCGGTCGACGCCAACGTGCTGATCTTCGAGCGCATACGCGAGGAGGTAGAGCGCAAAGGCGCCGACCACCTCGGCATCGCAATCAGAGACGGCTACGCCCGCGCGACCGTTACGATCGTGGACTCGAACCTCACCACCCTCGCCACCGCGCTATTCCTGCTGCTGGTAGGCACGGGCCCGGTGAAAGGCTTCGCCACCACGCTGTCGCTCGGTATCATCTTCAGCATGTTCACCGCCATCTTCGTCACGAGGGTGGTCTTCGATCTCCTTCTCGCCAAGGGCTGGCTGCACAAGCTGCCGATGATCAAAATCTTCGGCAAAACGTCGGTGCCCTTCCACAGCAAGTGGAGATACGGCATGATCTGCTCGGCCGCGTTGATCGCCATCGGCCTCACAGCGCTGATAGCCAAGGGCGCAGATAACTTCGACATCGACTTCCGCGGCGGCACGATGGTTCACGTTGTAACCGACGGCGACCTCACCGACAACGACGTGCGCCAGCTCGTAACGAAGGAATATCCCGACGCCAGCGTGCAGTCCATCAAAACCGCTAAGCCCGCGCTTGCCACCAGAACGGCTCTCGACGGCATCAAATACCCTGCAACCAAGCAGGATGTGCTCGCGCACGCCCAATCGCGGCAGGCGGGTGCAGACGTGATCCAGGCACTGCGGCATCTGCCCGATCAATCCTCCTACCGCAGCGCGGCCGAGATCGTCGGCACCATCAAAACCGGCACCGCCAGCTACTCCGAATACGAGATCAAAACGAGGCTGCGCGGCCAGGCCGAGATAATGATCGAACCCCTCGGCGATAGCAGCGGCTATCTGCACCTGATCGAGGTGTTGATCGACAAGTCGATCGTACCCGACCAGATCAAGGCAAAGCTTGAAGCTCGCGGCATGAAAGACATGGAAGTGGCCGGCGTGGGCGCAAAGAAAAGCGATGGATTCATGCGCTTCGAGATCAGGTCGAAAGAAGCCGATGCGAAAACCGCGACCGACACCGTGCGCGGCGTGTTCGACGACTTCTCCGTGAAGAACGACATCGCCCGGCTGCTCCAGGGCAGAATGGCTCCTGAACCTTTCGCCGAATTGAAGAGCGAAGGCGGCAACGTCAGCCTCGTAGCAAACTTCAAAACACCCGTGTCGGCCGCCGAACTGAAGCGGACGATGGTGGAGGAGTGGAAATACGACAAGGATTCCACCAAGGTGGCCGTGAAGGGCAGCCCGGAAGCCGCCGCAGGCACCACCATCGAAATCGCCACGAAGGCCCAGGCCAACGATCCCGAGCACCTGTGCGACAAGATCTCGGCGCACGACATCTACAAGGTTCAGTTGAGCCAGCCATTCGCCAGCGTGATGTCGGTGGGCGGGCACGTGGTAGGCATGATGCAGCAGCGAGCCATCATCGCCATCATCCTCTCGCTCATCACGATGGTGGGATACCTGTGGTTCAGGTTCGAGCTGAAATTCGGCTTGGCGGCCGTGGCTGCCCTGGTGCACGACGTGTGCATCACGCTGGGCGCCCTCGCCATCGCCGGCATTCCGCTCAACCTCACCATCCTGGCCGCGATACTCACGATCATCGGCTATTCGGTGAACGATACGGTAGTGATCTTCGACCGTATCAGGGAAAACCTTAACCTCTTCCGGCGCGAGCGTTACGAGTCGATCGCCAACATGAGCATAAACCAGACGATCTCGCGAACGTTGCTCACGTCGATCACCACGCTGTTTGCGGTGGTGGCCCTTTACGTATGGGGCGGCGGTGCGATAAAGAACTTCGCATTTGCCCTCATCGTGGGCGTCATAACCGGCACCTACAGCTCGATGTTCATCGCCACACCCATCGTTGTGTGGTGGCACGCGAGGGAAGAGAAGAAGCGCCACGCGGTGTCTTCCTCCACGGCGCCCTCGATTGCGGCTTCCAGAGGGCAGGCGTAAATCCTCACGCATAATCGACAAAGGCGGGCGCAACACACTGCGCCCGCCTTTTTTCGTTTTCCCGCATTTTCCTCGGCGGAAAATTCCTCAATAGCCGCTACAGAAAATTCTGAAAATGGACGATATATTGAATGTACGGCATGGTTGGCTACACCATGTTGTCTCAATTCCGCAAGAAATGCCGCCCTGCGCTGCCGCCGATTCACGGACGAGCGGCCAAGGCGCGGCCAGATTATGCAGCAATGCAGAATATGCAGCAATAAGGAGGCCTTGGGCGATGAACAAAGACGCGAAAATCGGGCTGTTTGCGGTTCTGATACTAGTGGTACTCGTGGCCGTCATGTGGGCCAAACTCGCGGGCAATACACGCGAAGAACCCGCCATAGCCGGCAATTCCTCCGCTTCGGGCGATGAAACGTCGTCCAACAGCCACGAAACGCTGGCGGTGACCAATACCGGCGGCGGCACCAATACCGGCACCCCATTCGAAAACACCGGCGGCAACCCGCTGCCCGTTGCCACCGGCAACACCAGCACGCCCGTCGGCGGCGCTGATGCATACTACGCGCTGTTTCCCGACAAAAAGGCCTCACCCGTCGGCCCGCCCGTAAATATCGGCGGCGATCTTGTAATCAACACCGATTCGGCCGTTCCCGTAGTGGCCGCACCCAGAGAACACACCATCGCCAAAGGCGAAAACCTTACGATGCTGGCACACAGATACAACACCACCATCTCCGCAATCGTTGAGGCCAACAAGAATACGCTATCGAGCGCAAACGCAATGCTGAAGATCGGCATGAAACTCAAGATTCCCGAGCCGGCCGCAAAGAAGACCGAGGTTGTATCCGGCACGCCGGCAACACCAGCCGATGGTCTCAGCGACACGCCCAAGGCCGGCCAGAGCTATAAGGTGAAAAAGAACGATACGCTGTCGTCGATCGCCCGCGCCGCCTACGGCAAGGAATCGGGCTGGCAGTCCATCCTTGCCGCAAACAAGGACAAAGTACCATCGGCCCAGAAACTTGCCGCCGGCATGGTAATCAAGATCCCTGAAAAGCCGTAAATGCCCAGCTTTCTATTCAGACCGGCCTTCGAGCCTTCAGCGTTCAGCCGCACGGTTAAACGCTGAAGGCGTGATTTTTCCGGGAGAACGCCTCCTCACTGAAATGCGAATCATCCACGGACCCCATCCCCTTCCCGATCTCAAATGGCCTGTCGTCACGCTCGGCACGTTCGACGGCGTTCACCTCGGCCACCAGCGAATCCTCGCCGAGCTGACCGGATGGGCGCGGCAGAATGGCGGCGAGGCCGTTGTAATCACCTTCGCCACGCACCCACGCACGATCACCACGGGCGCACCATCGCAATTCATCACATCGCTCAAGCACCGCCTGATGCTGCTGCAGCGGCATAACGTAAACGTAACCATGGTGCTGGATTTCGACCGGCGTTTCGCAATCACACCGCCCGAGGAGTTCGTTGACACATACTTCATTCGCCTCATAAGAGCCCGCGGAATCGTAGTTGGCTACAACACCCGCTTCGGCCGCAACCGCGAAGGCGATGCGGAATTGCTGCTCGGAATGGGCCGGCAGCATGGCTTCCAGGTGCGGCAGGTGCAGCCCGTTCACATCCACGGCCAGCTAGTGTCAAGCACAGCCATCCGCACGGCAATCAACGACGGCAACCTCGAGCGCGCCGCCGCGATGCTCGGCCGGCCCGTATCGCTATACGGCACGGTAGTAAGCGGCGAGGGCCGCGGCCGTCAGCTTGGCTTCCCCACCGCAAACCTGGATCTCTACCACGAAACCAGGCCCCCGGCCGGCGTTTACGCCGGTTTCACCGAGATCGACGGTGCCCGCCACAGAGTTCTTATCAGCATAGGCAATCAGCCAACATTCCACGCGCCCGACTCGCCGATCATCGTCGAAGTTTACGTGCTCGATTTCAGCAGCGACCTCTACGGCAAGGATCTGGAAATCCAGTTCCTCGCCAAGCTGCGCGGCCAACTGCAATTTCAATCTGCCGAAGAGCTTACGGCAAGGATAGAGCGCGACATCGCGGAGGCGCGCATTCTGCCCTTACCGGAATAAATATTAAAAAAAAACGGGAAATCGGCTTGACAGGCACGGTTTTTCGTGTTATAATTAAGGCGGATCGGCGGAACGTGCTGATAGGCCGCCGAAGCCGCCAAAAGCCTGCTGCGAAAATCGAATAATGTACTTCCGGGGCCGCAACTTCCACAGTGACGTTGCGCCCCTTTCTTTTTGGGGATTGCATGTGCCCGGCCGCCTCTGCTCACAGGGGACGGCAAGGCACGCGCAATCCCATTTTTTTTGCCTCGCATGGAATCGAGAGGTGCCCAATGAAAACTGGTCTCGTCTTCTTCATGGTCATCGCCTTTGCCGCCGCCGCCGGGGCTGGCCTTATCTACTATGAAAATGAGGCGCAATACATGTTTGCCCTCTGGGGGCAGGAAGTTACGTGGGTTAATTTCGACTACCTCCCCAACGGCACGCCCCTGGCTACCGGCGCACCGCTCACCGGCCTCGAATGGGCCAGCCAGCACGTCGTTTTCAGCTCCGCCGGAAACTCGCTTGCCACCGCCGCACCAGGCATTGGCGGCGCATCTTCCAGGCCCAACACGCTGGCCGTCGTTAACAGCGGCTCGCCATACGACAGCCTGCTGATAACCTTCACAGATCCAGCCGTGGCCGCCGGCCTCACGTTCATCGGCCCCGACTTCGCCGACCAGGGCGACAGGATCATCGTGAGGGCAACCGATGGCACCATTATGGCCGAGATGCCAATGTCTTACGCAGGCATGGCTACGCCCGGTATCGACATCGGCTTCTTTGCGGGCTTCATTTCGGACACGCCCATCGGCTCGATCGAATTCCTTCGCATCGCGTCGGAAGGCGATCCCATCAGATACGACAACCTCATTTTCCAGCCCGTGCCCGAACCGGCCGCTATGCTCATCCTCGCCGTCGGGGCCGTGGGCCTTGCACTGCGCGGAAGGCGGAAAATGCAGCGGTAATCGCGGCAAGACGACAGGCACCGGGCAAGGCGGATACGGGGCCTGCATTCAATAAAAAAGGCACCGGGCAAGATGCTCGGTGCCTTTTCGCATTACTGCTCGAAAGTGCGATCGGTTACTGCTTGAACAGCAGCTCGCCCCAGTTCTTCGGTTCCATCTTCAGCTCGAACACCTCGTCGTTCACGAGGCCGGTTTGCTGGTTGTTCCAATGCGTGCGAAGGGCGGTGTCGGTGCCGGCCTTGTCGCCGTGAGTGGTGCCGAAATCGCCGCGAACGCTCTGCCCGTCAACGATCTTCATGCCGAGCGCGGCCAGCGGCACAACCGCCTCCACCACGTATTTCTTGCCCGGCCCGTCCACCTTCACCTCGATCTTCGCCGCTTCGAGCACCACCACGCTGTCCATCACGTATTCCTTCACCACGCCGGAGCTGAATGTCTTCGGCTGCTTGTCGTTGGCCACCTTGCGGTAAACGACGGCTACCGGCTTGCCCTGGAAGCTTCCGATGGAGAGGCGCAGGTCGCCTTTCACGGGTTCGGAGCGCTTGGGGTCGGCGTTGGGATCGGTGGCGATCTGGAAATCAACGGTGTCGCCGCGAGCGTACATGAATTCAGGTGCGTCGGTGCCGTTGACCCACGGCGTGTCGTCTTGCACTTCAAAGCCGAGGTAGAGGTTGGCGTCGTCCCACGACGCGGCGCAGCGAACTCTCGAGCCGGTCTGCTTCTGGAATGTGGTGATGTCGGCGTCCTTGAAATCGGCTTCGATGTTGCCGGTAAACGCGGGCGTGGCGGGCGCCTTCTTGGATGTGTAGCGCTTGTTGCCCTCGGCGGCCTGAAGCTGTCGTTCGAGGAATTCCTGTGCGGTGGGCACGTCGGCGGCGGCAAACCTGATCGTGCTGCCGCGCAGTTCCTTCACGCTGTCGAGGCCAACCACTTCGATGTTCCAGAGTGCGGTTTTGCCGGCCTGGATGTAAACCTTGCCGTCTTTGCCCTGCCGCATGCTGCCGCCAAAATCCTCGCCGCCCAGTCCGGGCGGGCAGTTGTCGAGAATGGCTCCCGGCACCGCCTGGTCGGGCCACTGCACCTTGAAGCCGTCGCCCTGGAACAGCCGCGTGAGGTAGAAGCCGTCTTCGGTGAGCAGGTGCCACTCGCCCACGTTGCTGTTGATCGCCCAGATGGCGCCAAGGGGCTTCGGCAGGGCGGCGTTGCCCACGAGGCCAAAGGCTCCGCGAATGAGGCCGGCTTCGGGCGGCGGCGCGGCGTGCGAGCCGTGAACGCCGGAGAAGGGGTTCGGGTAGCTCCAGAGCTCCTTAGCGGTGGCCACGTCGTAGCAGCGGTAGGAGCTATCGGAAACGGAGAGCACCTTCGAGCAGTCGGGCGAGGCAAGCGCGCCGCCGAGCGGCGGAAGCTTCTTTGCACCGGCCAGATCATATTTGGGTGCGCCGCAGCGCGTGAAGCCGCCCACCTTCAGCAGCATGCCCGTGGCGGCTTTGTTGTCGGTGGCGCAGATCGAGAGGTCGCCGCTGACGTTGAACACGAACAGATAGCCGCGCATGTTGAGGACGCCCGGATAGGTTTGCAGTTCGTTGGGCTGCTGCTCGCTGTCGCCGTTCTCATCGGCCCAGAACTCGGTAACGCCTTTGCCCTCGATCATGCTGATTTTCGAGCGCAGAGCGAAATTGCCGTCGCCCAGCCGCTCCCAGATGGAAATCGGGCCGTCGACTGCTGCGAGGTAGAGCTTGCCATTGGAACCGACGCCATACACGGCGGCGGCGTGCGCGCCCCAGCGGTCGCGGTCGAACGCGCCCAGGCACACTTCGCGTCCGGTTTTCGGGTCGATGCGCCATTCGGCGCCCTCGCCGGCCATTACGTTTGGATCAAGCGGATTGATCGCGCCGCCGCTGGCACCGTAGTGCGTGGGGCCGAAGAACTCCTTGATGAACTTGCCGTCTTTGGCGTTCCACACGCTCACGCGCTT
>DATLAR010000384.1:0-3427 GCA_035527355.1 Planctomycetota bacterium | reverse complement strand
CTCAGCCGCCCGGGCTTGTTCTCGAGGAATACTGATAGCTGCTTGATCTTCATTTCTGCACCTTTCATCCTGAAACGTTTCCGCCGCACATTTCAGCAGGGGGGCTTCCGGCCCGTCCCTACTCGCCCTGGTTGCGGTTGTCGATGACGCGCCTGGCCTTGCCTTCGCTGCGCTTGATCGTATGCGGCTCGACAAGGCTGACGTTCACGCGGAGGCCCAGAGTCGTCTCGATCGCGTGGCTGAGTTCGGCCCGCGTGTCCTCGAGCGCACGCACCTTGTCGCTGAAGATCTCGGACGTAACCTCCACCTGCACTTCCATCTGGTCCAGGCCGCGTTTGCGGCTCAGGACGATCTGGTAGTGCGGCAGTGTGCCTTCAACGGCAAGCAGCGCCGATTCGATCTGCGACGGGAAGACGTTCACGCCGCGTATGATGAACATGTCGTCGCTGCGGCGGCCTATCCGCTCGATGCGGCGGATGGTCCGCCCGCATTCGCATTGCCGGGGTATGATCGACGTTATGTCGTGCGTCCGGTAGCGGATGATCGGCATCGCGAGTTTGCTCAAGGTGGTGAATACGACCTCGCCTTCCTCGCCGTCGGGCATAGGCTCGCCGGTTTCGGGATCGACGATTTCGACCAGGAAATGGTCTTCGAAAATATGCAGGCCGGACTGTGCTTCGCATTCGGTTCCCACGCCCGGCCCGATGATCTCCGACAGGCCGTAGATGTCGTAAGCCTTGACACCCGCGGCCGGCTCGATGTGCTTGCGCATCGCTTCGGTCCATGGTTCGGCGCCGAATATACCCGCCCTTACCGGCAGCTCCCGCATGTCCACGCCCATCTCGGCCGCCCGTTCGATCAGGTGAACGAAATAGCTGGGCGTGCAGCAGATGGCGGTTACGCCGAAATCTTTCATCACCATGATCTGGCGTTCGGTATTTCCGCCGGAAATCGGGATGACCGTGGCGCCGAGGGCCTCAGCCCCGTAATGTGCGCCGAGGCCGCCGGTGAACAGGCCGTAGCCGTAGGCGTTCTGGATGATGTCGCCCTGGTGCAATCCGCACGCGGCGAATGTTCGCAGCATCACGCTCGTCCAAACGGCCACGTCTTCTTGCGTGTAAGCGACCACGATCGGCTTGCCGGTGGTGCCGCTGGATGCGTGCAGCCTGACGATCTCGTTCATCGGGCTTGCAAACAGGCCGAACGGATAGGTGTCGCGCAGGTCGGTTTTCTGCATGAACGGCAGCTTTGCAACGTCGTCGAGCGACTCGATGTCGCCCGGCCCGACGCCCCGCTCGTCCATCCGGTTGCGGAACAGCTCCACGCGCTCGTATGCCCGTTGGACGATCGCCTTCAGCCGTCGCAGTTGCAGCTCGCGGAGGCGAGGCACGGGCACGTAATCCGGCGCGCTTGCAGGATTGAATTCGCTGTGCGAGTCCTGTTTCATGTTTATATCCTTCTTGTACGCAAGCGGCTGCCGCTGTCAAATGCTTCCTGCAGCGAGCCGTCCCGCGGCAAATGCCCGCTCGTTGACCTCGTGAACCTTCGCCGGAAGCGCCGCCCTGATCGCAGCAAGCCAGTGCTCGCCGGCGATGTCGACGTGTGCGCTCAAGGCTCCCAGCAGGAAAACGTTGAGGCTCCGCTTGTCTTCCAGTTGATCTTCACTGATGATACTCGTATCGATCAATACTCCGCCCGCGCTGCGCGCGCAGCAGGAATTGTCTTCGCAGCACTGCGCCGGCTGCGCCAGGCGGTGGCGGTTGGCTTCTATTTCCTCCGGCGCAAGCACCACCAGGAAATCGGCCTCGCCCGGCGGCACCATCGGGCTGAGCACGCTTTTTCCGATACGCACGTCGCTGGTGACGGAGCCGCCGCGCTGGCTCATCCCGTGGATTTCGCTCTTCTTGACGTCGTAACCCGCCCGGAAAGCGGCGTCGGCGAGTATGTCGGACGCCTTCAGCACGCCCTGGCCGCCGATGCCCGCGAAGGTGACGTTGATTACGATGTTGTCAGACATTTTCAGCGCCTCCGGCGATTTCCGCATACTTCTTCATTTTTCTCATCGCCAGCACGCACGGCCGCCGCGCTATTATCACCGCCGGCTCGGCCGACTCGAGCGCCGCCACCAGCAGCTTCTCGAACCCTTCGCGGTCCTTGGTCGGATTCACAACGTGCACGTTTGCGATTCCCAGGCTGCGGGCGAGGTCTTCGAAAACCACGCGGCCGGTCGGCTGGTAGTCCAGCTTCCTGCCTGTGCCGGGGTGCTCCTGGAGCCCGGTCATCGCCGTGGTGCTGTTATCGAGAATCAGCAGCACGTGGCCGGTTGGCGGCGGATTGTAGACCATCTCGACAAGGCCCGTTATGCCGCTGTGAACGAAGGTGCTGTCGCCGATCACACTCACAACGCGCTTCGCTTCCTCGGGCGGCAGCACGTGCCTGAGGCCCAGCCCCACTCCGATCGACGCCCCCATGCACACGCAGCTATCCATCGCCTCGTACGGCGGCAGCACGCCCAGCGTGTAGCAGCCGATATCGCCCGCCACGATGCAGCCGAGCTTGCTGAGCACCTCGAAAACTTCCCGGTGCGGGCAGCCCTGGCACAATTGCGGGGGCCTGCCGCGCGGTGGGACAGGCTCGGGCGAGGTGTCGCCGGCCAGAATGCGCCGCACGCGGGCCACGTCAAGCTCGCCGAACCGATACATATCGGCCTTGCCTTCAACCTCGATGCCGGCCGCCCGGGATGCTTCCACAAGCACCGGATCGCCCTCCTCGATGACCACGCAGCGCTCAACGCTGCCGGCGAACCGGCGGATACGCTCGATCGGCAACGGATACGTGAAGCCGAGCTTGAGCATGCGGGCGCCGGGGGCGGCCTCGCGTGCATGCATAAACGCTATGCCGGAGGCAATTATGCCGAGCGATGCGTCGCCGTCGAACTCGACGTTCAGGTCGCTGGTCTCGTTCCAGGCCTGAATCCCGCCAAGCTTCTGCCGCAGATTGCGATGGGCGATGCGGGCGTATGCGGGGATCATCACCCGCCCCTTCACGTCGCGCTCGAAGCGTGGCCGGCTCGGCGCGGGGAAATCTTGCCGCGTCATTACCACCGTCTTGGAATGGCACACGCGCGTAGTCAGGCGGAGGATGACCGGCATACGCCAACGTTCGGAAAGCTCGATGGCGCGCAGGAAGAAATCGTACGACTCCTGCGAGTCGGAAGGCTCGAGCATCGGCACACCGGCCGCAGCAGCGTAGCGGCGGTTATCCTGCTCGTTCTGGCTGGAAGCCATTCCGGGGTCGTCGGCCGAAACGACTACAAGCGCCCCGGACACACCGGTGTATGCCGCGGTGAACAGCGGGTCGGCCGCAACGTTCAGCCCCACGTGCTTCATGGTGGCGAGCGCCCGTGCTCCGCCGAACGCAGCCCCCA
>DATLAR010000383.1:0-14717 GCA_035527355.1 Planctomycetota bacterium | reverse complement strand
CGATGCGGTTTTTCGAGGTGATGCTGCTGGGGCGCTGGTATGACAGGGTTCCGGAGATCGCGTCGCGAATCTGCGGAATCTGCGCCGTCGCTCACTCGCTTGCATCGATCAAGGCCACCGAGGCCGCGATGAACGTGACGCCCAGCGAGCAGACGCTGAAGCTGCGCAAGATCGCGCTGCACGGCGAGGTGATCCAGAGCAATTCGCTGCACGCGTATTACCTGGCCGGGCCCGATTACTTCGGCAAGCCCGACGTCTTCCACATGCTCGATGACTACCCCGACCTGGTGCGGATAGCGCTGCGCGTGAAGGCGGTGGGCAACCTGCTTAGCGAGACGATCGGCGGGCGGCACGTGCACCCGCTGGCGCTCGTAGTGGGCGGGCTGTCGAAGGAGCCGCCGAAGAAGAGCCTGGCCGCGCTGCTCCCGAAGCTGCAGCAGTGCCGCAAGGACTTGTTTGACACGATCCCGGTGATGAAAAAGGTGGAGCTGCCCGACCTCGAGCGCCCCACCGAATACGTGGCCCTCACGCATCCGGACGAATACGCCCTCTACGACGGCGAGATCAAATCGAGCGCCGCCGATGGGCTGATCGCGAAGCCCGACTACCTGCGCGTGGTGCACGAGTTTATGACGCCCACCTCCACCGCGAAGCACGCGCACGGCGTGAGCGGCGGACCGTACATGGTGGGTGCGCTCGCGCGATTCAATCTAAACTTCGACCGCCTGTCGCCAAGCGCAAAACAGGCTGCGGCCGAACTGGGCATGGCGCCTCCAGTGCACCGCACGTACATGATCACGATGGCGCAGCTCGTGGAATGCGTGCACTGCGTAGACGACGCCGAACGGCTGATAAACGAGGTGCTCGGCAGCGGCATTCGGCATGAAGAGCCTGCAATCATCGCCAAGGGCGGCCGCGGCGTGGGGATCGTGGAGGCGCCGCGCGGAATGCTCATTCACGATTACACCTACGACGAGCACGCCCGCGTTGCCGCCGCCAACCAGGTGATCCCTACGAACCAGAACCTTGCGAACCTCCAGGCCGACCTGCGCGAGATAGCCCCGCGCATAGTTGGCAGGCCCGAGGCGGACGTGCGCCTGAAGCTCGAGATGCTCGTGCGGGCTTACGACCCCTGCATCTCGTGCTCCACGCACGTGCTTGAGGCGGAGGTGCTGAACCAAACATGATTCACAGCCGGGGGCGGCTGTGCTACATGAGGCATTCACAGCCGGGGACGGCTGTGCTACATGAAATGAACGGAGGCAGCAATGACCAATCTTCTGCATGGTCAGGAAGTGGTGGAAATCGGCCTGAGGATCGAAACCAACGGCAGGAATTTCTATCTCAAAGCGGCGGCAATGGCCAAGTCGGCCGACGTCCGAAGCCTGTTTGAGTTCCTCGCGGACCAGGAGCGCATCCACATCGAGCACTTCGCGGCGGTCATGCGTTCCGGAGGCAGCTACAGCCCGCCCGAGGCTATAGCCGAAGAGCAGATGGCCTATATCAAGGCCCTCGGCGACATGAGCATCTTCACGCCGGCTTTCCCGCCCGAGCAGGCAGCCATCGAGGCCGGCACGCCCGAGGCCGCACTTGGCATAGCCATCAACGTGGAGAAGGATTCGATCCTCTTTTACCGCAACATCGAAGATTTCGTGCCGCAGAAGGAAGGCGAGACAGTTCGCGAGCTGCGGCGCCAGGAAGAAATGCACCTGCGGCTGATAACCGAAAAGCTGAGAGAGCTGAAGGCTAAGGCAGTGTGAGGGCTGTCAGAGCGCTTCGGCGTGTGCGGGTTCTTTGGCGCGGGCGAGGCGGGGCAGCCGCAGCGCCAGAACGATGCTGACCAGTGCGGCCGCGGCTCCAGTGTAAAACGGCCAGCGGAAATCGTACATCTGCCAAAGCGTGCCGCATATCAGCGGCATGACCACCGCCGCCACGTGGTTCATTGCCACGCCCATGCTCAGCGTAGGCGTAAGGTCGCCGGACGGCGCGATGCGGTTTGCGTAAGTGGTGAGAGCCATCGCAAACACGAAAAATGCGCTGTCGGCGATGTATATGCCGTAGAGCACGCGCGGATCGGGGATCAGGGCATATGCGATGAAGAACGCGATGAGGCAGATGTAGTAGAACAGCAGCACCCGCCGCTCGCCGATCTTGTCGATAAGCCGCCCTACCGCCGGTGATGCAAAATAGCCCGCCACCTGCACGGCGATCATCATAATGAGCATGCGTTGCAGCGGCGTGTGATGCACTTTCACCAGCAGGAAGCCGGCGAAGCTGATGGTGATCTGCTTTCGCCAGCCTTCGAGCAGGCAAAGGGCGTAATAGAGCGAGTAGCGGCGGCGGAAGACGAGCCGCGGGCGGTGCGCCTTGATCTGCCGCGGAATGGCCAGGCACGCGGCCGCGGCTGCCAGCGCCGTAACGCCCGCTATGGTGTACATGGGCCGCATGCCTACGCCTAGCAGCGACGACAGCCCCAGCGCGAGCAGCAGGCCGGAGCCGAAGCCGACGGCGCCGGCGGCCTGCGTTTGCCCCAGGCGGTGGCCCGCGCGGCCCGGCTCCGCCAGCGAGAGCGTCATCGAGGCGGGCAGCGGCATCCACACGTGCAGCCCCTGGCTCCACACCAGGCTCATCAGCACCACCCAGGTGAAGCTGTGAACGTGCGTGAAGGCGCTGATGCCAACGGCCAGCAGCGCGAGCATTGCGGCGCCGATCAGCGGCTCGGCCAGGCCCGCCAGCAGCGCCAGCACGCCGAGCGCCAGCACGCCGCAGCTCTCGCGAACAGCTTCCAAGTGGCCGATCTGCACCGGCTCGATGCCGATATCTTCGGCAAGGAAATTGGCGTTCAGGCCCATCTGCAGGGCCAGGCTCACGCCCACGAAGGCAACAGCGGCCCAGATGAAGAAAAGGCCGCGAGGCTGCGCGGCCGACGCTGGCTGCTCCGGCGCGCGGCCTAGAATCGATGGCGGTATTTGGGACATTACAACAATTATACATCCGCAACGGCCGAAAATCAAAGCACGAAGGGGCGGAACACGTGGATGCCGGCCAACGCTTGCCGGATTTCCGCTTGCATTTGCCGTGCGCAATCGTTAAACTGTGCACTTGACCGGTGGACAGTTTTCCTCGCAATGGAATTACCCTCCGATGTGCAAGCTCATCTTTGTCAGCTCGGCCGTTTTGGTTGCGGGTTGCTTTTCTGCGGGTCTCAAAGACGGCAAGGATACGTTGATGACAAGTATCTCCAACAAACGGCTAACCGTTGAGATCGTCAACCCCAACGTGGAATCGATCTACAGGGGGCCGCGGTTCGAGTGGAGCGGAATGGTGTCGCAGGTGACGCTGGACGGCAAGCATACCTTCTGCAGAGCGGCCAGCCAGCATGATCCGATAGTGGACGGCGTGGGGCTGGCCGAGGAGGCGTCGGAGCCGCTGGGCTTCAACGAGGTGGGGGCAGATGGCGAGTTTGTGAAGCTGGGCGTAGGCGTTTTGCGGCGGGTGAACCGTGAGCCTTACGGCTTCTGGAAGAAGTATCCCGTGGTGGATGCGCCGGCGTTCAGTGTGAAAACGCAGAAGAGGTCAATTACACATGTGCAAACCGTAAGCGGCCCGCGCGGCTGGGCATACCGCTACACAAAGACGGTGGCCCTGCACAAGGACGATCCGGTGCTGACGATATCGCACGGGCTGGAAAACATCGGGACCAAGCCGATCAAGACCACGCAGTACAACCACAATTTTCTGCTATTCAATGCGGCGCCGATCGGCCCGGATTATTCCATGACGTTGGGCTTTGACCCCGTAACTGCCGAGGGCACCGACTTTCGCGGAATCGTCGAGCTTGACGGCAATACTCTGCTCTATCCGAAGGTGTACGAGGGAAAGCCGCTGTTCGTGCCGATAAAGGGGCACAACGGGCTGGTAGAGCAGAATAGAATAGTAGTGGAGAATCGCGCGTTCGGCACCGGCGTGCGAATCGAGGGCGATTTCCCGCTGGAGAAGGTATATTTTTTCACCACGCCGCAAATGATCTGCCCCGAGCCTTTCATCGCTATCAGGATCGAGCCCGGCCAGACGCAGCAGTGGACAAGGAAGTATACGTTTTTCGCGAAGTAGCGGTCTGCATCGCCTTGCGTGGCGACTGGTCCGGCAAGCTTTCAGTCTCGATGCGTTCGCGCACACCGCACACCAGAATGTCGCTTGCATATTCCCCTCAGGTGGTATACAATGGAATTGCATAAAGCTGCGGGGTAAAAGGCGATTTTGGATTCCTTGCTCGTCCGCCCTCTTTCCGCGTCAACCTCAAACTATTGGGCCTGGTGCCGACGGGCGGGCGGGCGCAAGGTGCAAGATACAAGGTGCAAATAGCATTTTGCTCACTTGGGCCAGTTGCCTCTGTATTGAGCCTGAAAGGCCAAAGCCCAAAAGGCCAAAGCCTGTTTCCAGCTCGGCTTAGGAAAGGGACTTGATGAGTTTTGAGAGTTTTTTCAGCCCGGCATCAGTGGCTATCGTAGGAGCGTCGCGTGAAAAGGGCAAGGTGGGATACGAGATCCTCCACAACCTTTTGCGATCGAAGTTTCCGGGGAAAATCTGGCCTGTAAATCCGAAGGCCGACAGCATAGAGGGCGTGGCGTGCTATCATTCGCTCGAGGCGATCGGCCAAACGCCCGAGCTGGTGATCGTGGTGGTGCCGGCGAAGGCTGTGCCTGGCGTGATGAAGCAGTGCGCGAGTATCGGCGTGAAGGCCGTGGTGGTCATTTCGGCTGGCTTTAAGGAGGTGGGCCGCGAGGGCGCCGAGCTCGAACGCGAGCTGCTGCAGATCGCGAGGGAATCGGGCATACGCGTGATCGGGCCAAACTGCCTGGGGCTGATCGTGCCGGCAACGAAGCTGAACGCGAGCTTCGGCGGCGACCTGCCGGCCGTTGGCAGCATCGCATACCTCTCGCAGTCGGGCGCTCTTCTTGCCGCCATTCTCGATATGGCAAACGCCAGCCAGATCGGTTTCAGCAAGCTCATCAGCATCGGCAACAAAGCCGACATGGACGAGCTGGACATCATCCGCGCGCTGGGCGATGATCCGGATACGAAGGTGATAGCAGGATACCTGGAGAACATAACGAACGGCGACGATTTTGTGAAGGAGGCCGAGCAGATTTCGAGCCTCAAGCCGATCCTGCTGATGAAATCGGGCGGCACGCAGGCGGGCGCCCAGGCGGCATCGTCGCACACCGGCAGCCTGGCGGGCCTCGAAACCGCATACGAGTGCGCGTTCGAGCGCGGCGGGATCATCCGCTGCCCTTCCATCGAGGCGCAGTTTGACTACGCCCAGGCGTTTGCCTATCAGCCGCTTCCGGCCGGCGAGAAGGTGGCTATTATTACAAACGCGGGCGGCCCGGGCATCATGGCCACCGATGCCATCGAGCGCGAGGGGCTCACCTTTGCCAAGCTTTCCGATGATACCAAGGCCAAGCTGGCGGGCAACCTGCCGGCCGCGGCGAATGTCAACAATCCCATCGACGTGCTGGGCGATGCGCTGGCCGACCGCTACGAATTTGCGCTGCGAACGGCGCTAGCCGACCGAAACGTGGACATCGCGATCGTGCTGCTCACGCCGCAGGCAATGACCGAATCAACGGCGACAGCCGAAGCCATAGTGAAGGTGTCGCGCGAGTATCCGGCGAAGCCGGTGCTGGCATGCTTCATAGGCGCGTCGAAGGTGGAAGACGGCGTGCACGTGTTGCGCGGCGGCGGCATTCCGCAGTATGAATCGCCCGAACGCGCGGCCGCCACGGTGCGGGTGATGGCGCGCTACGTGAGGTGGCGGTCGCGGCCCAAACGGGTTGTGAGGCTGTTTCCGGTGAACCGCCGGCGTGTGGAGATGATCATAGGCCGCCACCTGCGGCGCAAGGTATTCGACATCGGCGAGCTGGAGTCGAAGGAGATTCTGGAAGCTTACGGTTTCAGCACGCCTCGCGGCGCGCTTGCCACTACGGCCGAGCAGGCGGCAAACATCGCAGATCAGCTTGGCTACCCGGTGGTGCTGAAGATATGGTCGCCCGACATCCTGCACAAGTCCGACGTGGGCGGCGTGCGGCTGAACCTCAACACGCCGCAGCAGGTGATGGATGCGTTTGACCTGATGATGCTGCGCATCCCGAAGAAGATGCCGGACGCGGAAATCATGGGCGTGTTTGTGCAGGAGATGGTCAAGAAGCACCAGGAGGTGATCCTGGGGATGAAACGCGACCCGCAGTTCGGGCCGATGATGATGTTCGGCATGGGCGGCATATACGTGGAGGTGCTGAAGGACGTATCGTTTTACCTGGCGCCGCTCACCGCCGGCGAGGCACGGAAGATGCTGGTGGAGACGAAGACGTACGGCCTGCTGAAAGGTGCACGCGGCCAGGAAGGGATAGACATAGACAGCGTGGCCGAGGGATTGCAGCGGCTTTCACAGCTTGTAACCGAGTTTCCGCAGATACAGGAAATGGACATCAACCCATTCGTGGTGGGGCCGGTGGGCACGAGGCCGGTGGCCGTAGACGCGCGGATAAGGGTGGCGGAGATTTAGGACGCCTGCGGCAGTTGAGCGGGTCTTTTCGCGGATAGAAGGGTTTTACATGCTCCAGAGCGATTGGGCACAGAAATACAAGGATCGGATAGTAACGGCCCCCGAAGCAATGAGGCTTATCAGGCCGGGCAACAGCGTATTCATCGGCACGGGCTGCGGCCAGCCGCAGCACCTCGTCAAGGCGCTCGTCGAGCATTCCTCGCACCTCAGCGATACCAATATTCTGCACCTGCTGACGATGGGCGTGGCGCCGTACGCCGACGAGCGGTTCCGCGAGAAGTTCAAGATGAACAGCTTCTTCATCGCGGATAACGTTCGCGATGCGCTCTCACGCGGCGTGGGCGATTACACCCCGATCTTCCTGTCGGAAATCCCCAGGGAATTTACCAGCGGACGCATACCGATCGACGTGGCGCTCATTTCCGTTTCCGAGCCCGACGCCAGGGGCCTTTGCAGCCTGGGCATCTCGATAGACATCGTGAAAGCCGCCGCAACGAACGCTCATTACGTGATCGCACAGGTGAACCCGCAAATGCCGCGCACGATGGGCGACAGCTTCATGCATGTAAACTCCATCGATTTCCTCGTTCCTTACGAGGAGCCGATGATCGAGGTGGAGCCGCCGGTGCTCGACGCCACCATCAAGCAGATCGGGCAGAACATAGCCCGCCTGGTGGAAGACGGCAGCACCATCGAGTTTGGCATAGGCCGCGTTCCCCAAGCCGTAGCGGAGTTCCTCAAGGACAAGAAGGACCTGGGCATACACACGGAGATGTTTGGCGATTGGATCATAGGGCTGGTGGAAAGCGGCGCGGTAACGTGCAACAAGAAGAACGTGAACCGCGGCAAGATAGTCGCCAGCTTCTGCATGGGCACGAGGGCGCTTTACGAATACATCCACAACAATCCGTTCTTTGAATTCCACGGCTCCGAATACGTGAACGATCCGTTCGTGATCGCGCAGCACGACAAGATGGTGGCGATCAACGTGGGCCTGGAGATCGACCTCACGGGGCAGGTGGTGGCCGATTCGCTGGGTTACAGGTTTTACAGCGGCATCGGCGGGCAGGTGGACTTCAACCGCGGCGCCGCACGCAGCAAGGACGGCAAGGCGATCATCGCAATGCCGTCGACCGCCCGCGACGGGCAGGTGTCGAGGATCGTTTCGCGCCTCACCGAAGGCTCGGGCGTCGTTACAACGCGGGGCGACGTGCACTACGTGGCAACCGAATACGGCGTGGCCTACCTCCACGGCAAGAGCATCAGAGAGCGGGCGCTCTCGCTGATCCACATCGCACACCCGAAATTCCGCAACGAGCTGATCCAGGCCGCGAAGGTGAACAAGTATATCTACGAAGACATGATCGAGCTGGCGTGGGAGAAGGTGGACTACCCGGAGGAGCTGGAGCGTTACGACACGCTTGACGACGGCACGCAGATTTTCTTCCGCCCGGTGAAGCCCACCGACGAGCCGGCGCTCTCCGAGATGCTATACTCGCTGAGCACCGAATCGGTGCACGCGCGGTTCTTCACATACACCAAGACCTTCCCGCACAAGGATATCCAGCAGCTCACCACAATGGACTACGACACCGATCTCGCAATCGTAGGCGTGGTGCCGGGCCCCGCGGGCGACGAGCAGATCGTTGCCATAGCACAGTATTTCCTCGACCCCAAGAACCAGATTGCGGAAGTGGCGTTCATCGTGCAGGACGAGTGGCAAGACAAGGGCATGGGCGGCATGATGCTGCGCTATCTCACCGAGATCGCAAGGCGCCGCGGCGTAAAGCATTTCTTTGCCAAGGTGCTGCCAAGCAACAAGGCAATGCTGGCGGTTTTCTACAACAGCGGCTACAAGGTGAAAACGGTTTTCGACGGCGACGCATATACCGTAACCTACGGCATCACAAAGGAAGACGAGAACGGCAGGTAAACTTCGGCCGGTATTTCGAGAAAAACGCCAGGCCCGGGTGAAACCGATCCTGGCGTTTTTCGTTTCGCCGCGTTATTTTCCCAGCATCTGCTTCACCGCATCGATCACGGTGCCGACGTTTGGCAGGGCCATCTGCTCGAGCTGGCGCGAATAAGGAAAGGGGCAGTTTGCGCTCGAGATCACCTTCACGGGCGCGTCGAGGTAATCGAAAGCCTCGCTCATTATGGTGCAGGCCATGTCGGTGCCTACGCTGCAATGCGGCCAGCATTCCTGCACGATCACGGCTTTGCCGGTCTTCTTCACCGACTGCACCAGCGTTTGCGTGTCGAGAGGTGCGAGCGTGCGAGGGTCGATCACTTCCGCGCTGATGCCATGTTCGGATTCGAGGCGTTCTGCGGCCTCAAGGGCTACGTTCACCATTTTCAAGTGGCCGATGATCGTGATGTCGTCGCCTTGCCGCTTGACATCGGCCTTGCCGATCGGCACGAAGTACTCATCTTCCGGCACCTCGCTCTTCGTATTGTAAATGGATTCGTGCTCGATAAAGAGAACGGGGTTGTTGTCGCGGATGGCGGTTTTCAGCATGCCTTTCGCGTCGTAGGGATTTGACGGCGCCATCACCACGAGGCCGGGCACGTGCACGAACATCGATTCGAGGCTCTGCGAGTGCTGCGAGCCCATTTGCAGGCCGCCGCCGCCCGGCGTGCGGATCACCAGCGGCACCGTTACCTGCCCGCCCGACATATACCGCAGCTTCGCCATGTGGTTCACGATCTGATCCATCGCGAGCATGATGAAATTGACCGTCATGATTTCAACCACGGGCTTGAGGCCGGCCATCGCGGCGCCGATGCCCAGGCCCACGATGCCTTCTTCGGAGATCGGCGTGTCGCGCACGCGCTTCTCTCCGAAGCGGTCGAGCAGGCCCATTGTGACGGTGAACGATCCGCCCCACTTGGCCACTTCCTCGCCGCAGACGAACACGCTGTCGTCGCGTTCCATTTCTTCGATCAAGGCCTGGTTCAGCGCTTTCGCGTAGGTCAGTGTGGGCACTTCAGCAATACTCCTTGCTATCGAGGCCGGGCCGCAATCCTCGGCGCTCTCACTTCGTTTCGGCGCTGAAATACTCGGTGTCCATCACGTCGCTGCACAATTCATCGGCATCGGGGAAAGGGCTTTGCATGGCAAATTCGACGGCATCGTCAACCTCGCGCTGCGCATCCTCGTCGATTGCCTCCAGCTCATCGGGCCGCTTGACTCCCTCGCCGATCAGTTGGTTCTTCAGCGTGTCGATCGGGTCGCGCTGCCTGGCCTTTGCCACCTCGTCCTTCGAGCGGTATATCTGCGGGTCTGAAACGGAATGCCCGACAAATCGCTGCGTGACGGCCTCTATGAAGGTGGGCTTGCGCGTGTTGCGGCAGTACTTCACCGCCCGGCGCGTAGTATCGAGCACCGCCAGCACGTCCATTCCGTCCACCTTGCCAAGCCGCATGCAATAGCAGCTTGCACGCTCGGTCAGCTCGATTGAGCAGCTCGCCTTCGACACCGGCGTTCCCATGCCCCAGAGGTTGTTTTCGCAAAGGAAGATCACGGGCAGGTTCCACAGCGAGGCCAAGTTCAGCGCCTCGTGGAATCCACCCTCGTTCACGGCGCCGTCGCCGAAGAAGCAGAGCACCACCTCGTCGCCGCCGCGATACTCGATGGAGTACGCCAGGCCAACGGCGATGGGCAACTCGCCGGCCACTATGCCGTCGCCGCCCAGAAAGCGCTTCTCGCGGTTGAACATGTGCATCGAGCCGCCTTTGCCCTTCGACACGCCCGTGGCCTTGCCGAAGAGCTCGGCCATCACGTGCTTCGGCTCGCAGCCCTTCACTATGGCGTGGCCGTGGTCGCGGTAGGCTCCGATCACGTAGTCGCTGGGCTGCAGGGCGTTGAGCGCGCCCACGGCCACCGCCTCCTCGCCTATGTAGAGGTGGCAATAGCCGCCAATGTGACCGGCGTGATACATCTCGTTGGTCTTTTCCTCAAAACGGCGGATGAGCACCATCTGCCGGTAAAGCTTTGTAAGCTCCTCGACCGACATTTCCTTTACCATCTCTCCCGTCTGCATGTTTCTCGCTTTCCTTGTGCGGTTGTTTTCTAGCCGCCGTCAAGCAGGCCCTGTTCTTCCCACAGAAACCAATCGCCCGAGTTTTCAAGGTAGTCGTAGGTGTTTTGCAGGAAAGTGAGGTGCTCCTGCTCCTCGAGCTGAAGAGCGGCATAAACGCTCCTGGCCTGTTCGCTTGCGGCATTCGAGGCGGCCCGTGCGTAGAAGCGGTAGCCTTCCTTTTCGAGATCGATGGCGATACTGATGGCCTTTAGGTCGCTGGCGTCGGCAGGCACGCGGGCGTCTATTTCACTGCGGGCTTTGCTGAACGCGGTGGAGACGGTAGACTTGAAGCTGTGCCCGCGCGGGGGGAAGAGGCTATCGGCGGAGTCGTCTGCCAGCACCGAGCGGATCAGGCTCCGGAGGCATTCGAGGTGCCGGAGCTCGTCGTTCACCAGCGATTCAAACATCAGCCGGCCCAGGGTGTTGGACGATTTGAGCGCGGCCTCGCCGTAGAAGGCTATTGAATCTTGTTCCATCTTGATCGCCACGTCGGCGGCGTTTCTTGTCTCGTCGTTCATCGGTTGCTCCGTTGCGGTTGAGCGATGGAATGATTTTGAGGCGAACCGGGCGCGGAGGCAGCCGAAGGGGCCGCCCCCGGGCCTCGCGGCCGTGCATGAAGCCGGCGGTTCTATTCGAGTTTCTTTCCCACCTTGGCCTCGACGGAATGCATCTTGCGTTCCATGTCGTCGGCGACGCCCTTGCGGTCGTCGATTATGATGGTGGTAAAAACGCGGTCCACTTTTTCGGCCACCTGGTGGTGGCATTGCTTCATCAGGTCGAAAAGCTCGTCGATGTCGCCCTGGATCACAGTGCACATCGGGTTCACCTTGTAGTGCATTCCGGACTCTTCGATGATCTTGATCACATCGGCGACCTCGTCGCTGATTGAAGTGGAATGGCCGACAGGTATGACGGAAATTTCAGCTACTGCCATTGGATCACCCCTTTCGGAAAAAAGCATTTGCGGGCTATGATGCCGCAGATTTCCGCATCGGGGTGAGTTTCAGAGGCAGAGAGGATTCTGCGGGCGCACCTGCTGGATTTTCGACGCGAGGGAACAGCCGGGCTACATTTTTTTGCAGCCCGGCCTCCCCGTGCTTGTTCAGTCTTTTGCCTTGATAGCTTCAACGGGACACGCCTCGATGCACGTTTCGCACTGAGTGCACTTGTCCTGGTCGATGAATGCCTTGTCGTCTACCATCGAGATGGCCTCGACGGGGCATTCGGGGATGCAGGTTTCACAGCCAACGCAGTCATCTGAATCAACTTCAACGATCATCCAATTCTCCTTTCAGAACTTCACAGAGTAAACGGGCCTTGGCCCGAACCAGCAGCGATTGTCATTTATTTGAGAGATCGATTTTCACCGGCACCACGCTTTGCGCAGCCCGGATCACGGCGGTGTCTGAAAACGTGTAAGCATCAAGCTCGCGGCACATCACGCACCAGTCGGCCGTGAAATCGATCATCATCGGCTTGTTCTGCCGGATGGCGGCGGCCTTGCCTTCCTCCAGCGAATTGTACCAGCGGATGCCGCCGGCCGGCGGGGTGCTGACGGGCGGCATTGCAACGGCCGCGACGCCGGCCGCGATGGCCGCCACGCACGCGGCGGCTTTGAGCTTGCCGAACATCGTGCCGAGCGCGTGCCTCGCGTCGAAGACGATGAACGCAACGCCCAGCAGGATGGCGGCCGCACCGGCCGCGTACCACTGCCCGCGATAGCCCACAAGCGGAAACATGAAATGAATGGCGAACGCGATCAGCACCAGGCCGATCACCTTGCGCACCTCCACCATCCAAGGCCCCGATTTGGGCAGCCTTTTCATGCTGCCTGAAAACGTGCCGATCACGATCAGCGGCACGCCCATCCCGAAGCCGAATACAAACAGCAGCAGCATGCCCAGCAGGCGGTTGCCCGAGCCGGCCACAAACGTTAGCAGCGCCGCCGCAAGCGGCCCCACGCACGGCGACATCACGAGCGCCGACACCGCCCCCAGGCCGAGGCACGCCATCGCGCCGCCCCCGTGGAACCGCCCCGCTCCCAGGCTGACCATCGGCATCTCGTACACGCCGAACATGGCCATTGCCATCGCGGTAAACAGCACTACAACGCCGCCGATCACGTATGGATGCTGCAGGCTCGCGCCGATCGCCCCGCCCGCCGAGGCCGTTATCAGCCCCAGCAGCGAATAGGCCAGCGCCAGGCCCAGCACGTACATCGACGACAGCAGCAGCCCCGCGCCCGTGCCAGGCTTCTTCGCACCGAGCACAATGCCGGCGGTAATCGGGATCATCGGCCACACGCACGGCGTGAAGGTGAGTGCAAGCCCGCCGGCAAATACCACCGCCAGCGTGAGCAGCAAGCCCTTTTCGGCGATCCAGCGGCTCACGCTCGATTGCGCCTCCAGCCGGGCGTTGTTTGAGGCGACCCGCTCGAGCGCCTCGCGCATCGCATCTGCCCGTACGTAGCCGTTGATCCGCTCGCCTGCATACTCGGTGCCGTCGGGCCTGGTGAAAATCACGGTAGGCGGATTTCCCACGCCATAAAGCCGCTGGGGATGCGACGCGCCCACCGCGGGCGGCTCGTCCTCGGTCACGTTCGCCGCGGCCGCCAGCCCGCCCAGCCGCACCGTGAGCACGCGCACCGTGGGCCGGAAGCATGCAGTATCGGAGCAGCCCTCATAGCCCACCTGCAGCAGCACGTCGGTTTCCTTCAGAGCGTCGGCCGATGGTGTTTGCAGCCGTGCGGTGAAATGCGTGGTTCCCTCGTATATGCCCACCTGCTCGCCCAGCACGTCCTTCATCTTCGGCTTGGGCTTCACCAGCTCGGCCAGTGCAACGCCGTCGGGCGACTTCACGGCAACCGTGAGCTTGTCGCTGTAAAAGTAGTGCCTGGGCGCAGCCTTGAGGGCAAACTCGACCTCGGCGGTAACGTCCGAGGTGATCCGCGTGGCGGTAACGCTGACGGACAGCGGCTCGCCCAGCGGAAAGACCGAGGCCGGGCCTGCGTCTGCCTGGCCGAATGCCAGCCCGACGCCGGAGAATAGAAACGCAGCGATGAGCAAAAAGACGACGAGTTTCTTCATAAGGAATCAGAAGCCAGAAGCCAGAATACAGAAGTCAGAAGCCAGAAGCCGGAATACAGTAGCCGGAAGCAGCCTTTCAGGAGTTCGCACCCGGCTCGTACGTGGGCGAGATGTCGCGCAGCGTCTTCACCACCTTTGCCAGTGTGGCCGCCGCGTAGTCAACGTGTGCCGGAATGTTGCTCCGGCCGAAGGTGAACCGCAGCGATCCGTGCGCCTGCTCGTGCTTCAGGCCGATAGCCATGAGCACGTGCGAGGGTTCAAGCGATCCCGTGGTGCACGCCGACCCGGTGGAAACGCAGATACCCTCGTGATCCAGCCTCAGCAGCATGGCCTCGCCTTCGACGCCCGCAAAGCTGATGTTGAGGTTGTTGGCCAGGCGCTGCGTGGGATGGCCGTTTAGCCTGATGTCGGGGATTGCCGATTCTATGGCGTGGCGCAACCTGTCGCGCAGGGCGGCCTCGCGCTGCGTTTCCTGCTGCAGGCCGCTGCGGGCAATCTCGGCCGCCTTGCCCAGCCCCACGATGCCCGGCACGTTTTGCGTGCCGGCGCGCCGCTTGCGTTCCTGTCCGCCGCCGTCGATGAGGTTGCGCATTTTTGTGCCCTTGCGAACGAAAAGCGCGCCCACGCCTTTCGGACCGTAAAGCTTGTGCGCCGACAGCGCCAGCAGGTCCACGTGCATTTCATCGACATCCACCGGCTGGTGCCCCACGGTCTGGACCGCGTCGACGTGGAAAAGCACCCCGGCCCGCTTCACGATCTTGCCGATCTCGGCGATCGGCTGGATGGTGCCAATCTCGTTGTTCGCGTGCATTATCGACACGAGAATCGTGTCCTTGCGGATCGCGTTTTTCACGTCGTCGGGATCCACAAGGCCGTTGGAATCGACGGGCAGCAGCGTAATCTCGGCGCCGGCCTTCTTCAGAGCATCGCAAGCCTCGAGCACAGCGTGATGCTCGATGCTCGAGGTGATGATGTGGCGGC
>DATLAR010000382.1:0-3208 GCA_035527355.1 Planctomycetota bacterium | reverse complement strand
GTACAAGAATACGCAGGGCCTGCTGACGCATCATGCGGATTCGTATCTCGTGGCCGAAGTGCCGCAGGACGGGCGCTACTTTGTGCGTCTGGCCGATTCGCAGCATCACGGCGGCCAGGCGTATAGCTATCGCCTGCGCATTGCTGAGGCGCAGGGTGATTTCGCGCTGTGCGTGACGCCTTCGGCCCTGAGCGTGCGGGCCGGCGGAACCATTCCCCTGACGGTATACGCGTTGAGGAAAGACGGATTCGAGGGTTCAATCGATGTGGCGTTAAGAGGCACCCCCGCCGGTTTCGAGCTGGGCGGAGCGCGGATTCCCGCCGGGTGCGATACGGTTCGCATGACTTTGACCGCGCCGGTTCAGGCGCCGGCAGAGCCGGTCGCCCTGGAATTGGAAGGCCGCGCGCGGGTCGGCGGGCAGACGATCAGCCACCGGGCCGTTCCGGCGGACGACGTCATGCAGGCGTTCCTCTACCGGCACCTGGTTCCGGCCAGAGAGCTGCTGGTCTTTGTCCAGAAAGCCAGGTGGGGAACACCGCCGGTTGAGCTGGTCGGCGATAGTCCCATCCGGATTCCCGCGGGCGGTTCCGCTGCTGTGCAGTTGCGGGCCGGCAAGCGCGCGAACTTCAAGGATGTGCAGCTTCAGCTCAACGCGCCGCCCGATGGATTGACCCTTCGCGACATTCGTGTCGTGCCTGACGGCCTCGTGTTCCGCCTGCAGGCCGACAAGGACCTGCTGAAAAGCGGTTTTGCAGGCAACCTCATTGTCGAGGCTTTCAGAGAAACTCCCGTTCAAGGCAAGGATGGAAAGCCCACGAATCAGAGGCGCCGCTCTTCGATGGGTATTTTTCCCGCCATTCCCGTCCAAATCGTGCAGTGACGTAAACGTCACCTGATTTTTAAAAACACTTCTTGCCCGCCATACGTTGGGCGGGATGGAGGCGTTCGTCCGGGTGTTATTCCATCAGGAAACGGGCAGCGGTATCGGCACGTGCCTCGCCGAAGCACAGGACCGTTCCATTTTCGAGAGTGACCACGGCACGCCCCTCACGGTCGATGGCCAGACCCCATTCCACCACGGCTGCGGGCAGCGGATGCGACCAGAGCGCTTTGCCATCTTCCATACTCAAGCCGGCGATCTGCGATTCTCCGGCAACCACCACCGCATTACCACAGACCGCGATGGCCCGGCCGGCCTTACAGTCATAGCTCCACAGGGGTGTATTGCGGACGCCCAGTTTTGTCCAGTCCACCAGAAACCGGTTTCGGGGATTTGCCATGGCCCGGCTCAGCGCTGCTTTGTCAACAGGCTCGAAACAGAGGATTCGTTTGCTGTTCTGATTGGTCACCCAGACGATGTCGCGCCCGGCATTCGATGCAAGAAAGACTCTACAAAAAACGGTCGGATCATAGACCTCGTATTTCGGATGGGCGTAGAACGGTCTGCCGCACGCTACGACGCAGTCCGCCAGCAGAGAAAGCTCCCAGCCGCGCGGACTCTCGGTCAACAGGACATTGTTCTGCGTGAGCGTTTGGACCTGCTCGGGGTCGTTGAGACATTTGCCGTCCTGGGTATCGTAGATCGCCGGTGAGACGGCGTTGCCTCCGGCCATGTAGAGTTTCCCATCGTGCAGCAGCAAGTGGCCCTGCACGCTCACCCCCGAGCGAGCCTCGGCGTTCAGATGCCCCGATGTGTCGTTGTGCCACTTGAGACGCCCGGTCGCGGCATCGAGCGCATAGACGTAGGTCCCGTCGTAGTTGACGATGCCGGCCGCCACGTATGCGACGCCGTCCTCGACGAGGACGCCACTGGCGGCGGGCCAGGTGGACTGCAACGCACCATAAACCGGGATTTTTCGCTCCGCCGGTGCGGCGCGAAAACGCCAGAGTAATCGCCCGGTCTTTGCTTCGAATGTGTAAACCCATCCGTCGCCCGAGCCGACGAAAGCGCGCCCCTTCCAGATCGTCGGGGGCATTCGGTTCGGGCCGCCTGTATAGGCCTTCCATCGAAGCGTGCCGGTCGCCGCGTCCAGCGCGCGGACGATGCCGTCCGGTCCACCGGTGAATATCACTCCGCCGGCCGCCACGGGCGCCGTGGGCAGCGGCCCTGACGAAGGGACCGTCATCTTCGGATCATACCGCCAAAGAAGCTCGGTCCTTGCGGGGACGTTCGCCCGCGAGGTCGCGCTGCACGTATTGTCGGCCCTGAAGGTGGGCCAGTCGGCGGGTGATTCGGGCAAAGCGGCGACCTTCGTTCGGTCGGTATCAGCCTTTTCCAAGCGCTCTGCCGGATTGACCGGCGGCTGGAAATTGAAATCTCCCGCCGGCGCCAAGCACGTCGCGCCGTAGAGTGTCAGTTGGCAGTCACAGACGTACGGCCACCAGTACAGCAAGCCATTGGCGATAGTGACGCCGTCCTGGCACGGGGGGCGCATGGGCGCGATCAGTTGAGGCCGGCCGCTGGCCAGGTCGAGGCGCGTCGATCCGCCCCGGGCCCGATAGAAGATGGCGTCCAACGCGCCCGTCGGCCGGGTGCAGGCCCGACGGCCCGTCTGAAGCTCCGCCAGCACGTCGCCCGTGAGCGGGTCGAAAATCTTGCTCAAGGCCCCCACGTCGTTCTGCCCGCCGATGGCGTAGAGTTTGCCGTCCCGCAGGACCAACTGGAAATTGCCGTAAGGATCGCTCCAGAGAACCTCGCCGGTTTTTGCCGAAACGGCCAAAAGCTTGCCGACCTGCGGGCCGGCAAAGTAGAGCGCATCGTCGCTGCATTTCAGATAACAGGTTGTTCGCCAGTTATAGGCTGCACCCTGCCGGTTTGAATAGGGACCGAGAGCTTCGAACAGTGCGGCGGCGTTTTCGGGCGTCTTGCGCCAGAGGACGCCGCCGGTTTTCGCATCGAGACAGGCAAGGTAGGCGCCGAAACGGAAGATATAGATGCGCCCGTTCTTCATACACATAGCCCGTCCGTCCACGGGTTCGGTCTCGTGATGGCTCCAGAGCACCTTTTTCGTTTTCGGGTCGATAGCCAGCACGCTGCCGCCGAATCCCCACGGATGGGCAACGTACGCCTGCGCGCTGTCCTTGATCTTGTCGGGCTGATTGAATCCCTGTGATATGGGGTTCCAGGGCCAGCCGTGCGCTTCACGCTGCCAGCGCATGGTCGGATCCCTTTGCTCCTGCCGGCCCATCAGTGCATAGAGCACCCCGT
>DATLAR010000381.1:0-4363 GCA_035527355.1 Planctomycetota bacterium | reverse complement strand
CAGGCGCCTGCCCCAGCGATCCCGCGTGAAGTTTTCCACCTCGGTTCTTCATCATCCGCCTCTCGAACAATCTGCTGCGGCTTATTGCCAAGGAGCAAGGGTAATGGACGACCCTAAACCCGCCGGCGACACGCCATCCGTGAAACTGCCCACCACATTGCCCATAATGGGCGAAACGCCAAAAGGCCCCACGGTGTTTGCCAAGAACTCGGTGACGATCATGTCGTACCTGTTGCTCACGTTTTTTTCAATGGCGTGCGCGTGGTCGTTGAGCATGCTTGGGCTGAAAGGGAAGTTTGTGTCGGTGCCCGAGGTGGCCGCGCTGATGGTGAAATACGAGCAAGCAAGGGATATTCTGAACAACCATTACAGCGGGCTATGGTGGCTGATGTTCGTGGTGTTCTTCATTTCGGCCACGAGCGCGGGCGGCTGCCTTAAACGCAGAATCTGGAGCCTGCGGATGCTGCGGACGGTAACGTGGTTCTGGTGCGGGGTTCTGATTTTCCTTGCGGCGTGGTGTGCGGGCCGTGCGATGGGCCTGCTGGACTGGAGCCCGGTGGGCAACGACGGCGGGATCAGGTGCGTGGTGCTGGCGGTGCTGACGTTTGTTGTTCGCTATGTGCTGGATCGCGGCCAGGTGAAGAGCCAGTTTGGCGCGCCTGCGCCGAAGAAGCTTGCATTCCTGCCGGGCGTGATGATGATTCCGGATATGAACCTCACTGCCAGGCCCAGCGAGAAGGTGCCTACGCCGTAGTACGGGGGGGAATCTGCTGCTACGGGGCCTACACTCTTTTCGTTTTTGCTTGATTTTTGGCCCTTGCTGTGCTAAAAATAGAGGCTCGCGAACGTGCGCTTCCCGGTGTTCAAACACATCCTCTGGCAAAGGACCGAGGCCTATGAGATTCGGATTATGCATCGATCTCGGCTCGATCGCCGCCGCCGAAAAGGCCGGTTTCGATTATGTTGAGCCGCCGGTAGCAAACCTGCTGCCCGACAAGCCCGACCAGGATTTCGCACCCGTTGCGCAAGCCGCCAAAGACTCGTCGCTGAAACCCGAGGCATTCAACTGCTTCATACCCGGCAGCATGAAGATCACCGGGCCAGAAGCCAACCTCAACGCCCTCCGGCAATACGTGGGCGTGGCGGCGGCCCGTGCGGCCGCGCTCGGCGGCAAAGTGATCGTCTTCGGCAGCGGCGGCGCACGCAGCGTGCCCGATGGTTTTCCCGCAGACAAGGCCATGGCCCAGATGGATGCATTTCTGAATGCAATCGCGCCGATCGCCGAAGAAGCCGGCATCATTATTGTAATCGAGCCGCTCCGCAAGGCTGAATGCAACATCATAAATTTCGTGAAGGAAGGCCTGGCGCTCGCACGCAAGGCAAACAAGCCATCCATACGCGCGCTGGCCGATCTTTATCACGTTGGGCAGGGCAACGAGCCGTACGAAAACACGGCGGCCGCCGGGCCGATGCTCGCCCACGTGCATATCGCGCACCCCGTTCACCGCAAGTGCCCGATGCCCGGCGACGGCTTCGATTATAAGCCGTTCTTCCGAGCACTCAAGCAGGCGAAATACGATACACGCATCTCGCTGGAGTGCGGATGGGACAACCTCGCCGTGCAGGGGCCGGTGTCGCTTGCTTACCTGCGGGCCGAATGGGTAAACGCCTGAAAATCAACCGAGTAATGGAGCAACAATGCCCGCTCTCACCTGGCAAGAATGTATAAATCCGAACTGCCGCGCCACTTACGACATAGGCGAGGTGCTTCACGGATGCACCAAATGCGGCAACCTGCTGGACGTAGCCTACGACTGGGACCGCCTGCCGGTGCCGCGGTCGCTGAAGGAATTTGAGGCGCGCTGGTCCACCCGCCGCAATCCCATAGATTTTTCGGGCGTGTGGCGGTTCCGCGAGCTTATGCCGTTTGCGCCCGAAGGCAAGATCGTGAGCATCGGCGAGGGCCAAACGCAGCTACGCCCTTCGCAGCGCGTGGCCGAGTATATCGGCGTGGATCCGGCCAGGCTCTTTTTGCAATATGAGGGGATGAACTTCTCGGGCTCGTTCAAGGACAACGGCATGACGGGCGCGTTTACGCACGCAAAGCTCGTGGGCGCCCGCCGCGTAGCCTGCGCCTCCACCGGCAACACCTCCGCGTCGATGGCGTCGTTTGCCGCCGGCCTGGGCGGCGTGAAGGCGTTTGTTTTCATCGGCAGCGGCAAGATCGCATTCGGCAAGCTCAGCCAGGCGCTCGATTACGGGGCCGTTACCATCCAGATCGACGGCGACTTCGACGACGCGATGGAGCGCGTGCAGCAGGTGTCGAAACAGCTTGGCATATACCTGATGAACTCGGTGAATCCCTTCCGCCTCGAGGGGCAGAAGGCAATCATGTACCGAGTGCTCGAGGGGCTGGCGTGGGACCCGCCCGACTGGATTCTGGTGCCCGGCGGCAACCTCGGCAACAGCTCGGCGTTCGGCAAGGCTTTCATCGAGCTGCAGCACCTCGGCCTCATCCGGAAGGTGCCGCGCGTAGCCATCATAAACTCCACCGGAGCACGCACCCTCAGCGAGCTGGTGAACGCACGCGGTCTGCAGTGGAACGACGGCCACGTGGACGATCAGGCGATCGAAAGCTATTATTCCTATCTCGACGCCAAAGGCATCCGCGCCGTTACGCTGGCATCGGCCATCGAGATCAACCGCCCCGTGAATCTCAAGAAGGCACTGCGCACCCTTCAAGCGACCGGCGGCGTGGTGCGCGAGGTTACTGATGAGGAAATCCTTGACGCCAAGGCCCAGGTGGGCGCCGCCGGCATCGGCTGCGAGCCCGCGTCTGCCGCATCCGTGGCCGGCGCACGCAAGCTGCGCGAGGAGGGTCTCATCGAAAAGGACGAGACCGTCGTCTGCATCCTCACCGGCCATCAACTCAAGGACCCCAACGCCGCGGTGAACTATCACTCGGCCCAGGGCGACGCGTTCAAGCAGGCGTTTGACAAGTATGGCGTGAAGAAGGCCCGCTTCAGCAACATGCCCATCAAAATCGAGAACGACCTCGACCGCATAATCAAACTGGTAGAGGAAACCGGCTGATGGGAATCTTTCGATAGAAACTGATTGTCTTTCCAGCCAATCACGCTGCCGTACCGCCGGCTAATCGTTGAAATGGAGTGCAAAAATGAATACAGTAGAAGTGAAGGTGCCGCAATTGGGCGACGAGGAGAACAAGGTCGAAGAGGCCACGATTTCCTTCTGGTATTTCGACGTGAACCAGGCCGTGAAGGAAGGTGACGACCTGGTTGAGGTAGTGACGGACAAGGCGGATTTCCGCATACCGGCCCCTGCATCGGGCAAGCTGGTGAAGAAGAATGCCGACGAGGACGAGGTGGTGAAGATCGGCGACGTGATCGCCGTCATCGAAACGCAAGGCTGAAAGTGCACGGCCAGAGCCCGGGGCGGCAAATACGCCGCCCCTTCACCGTGGAGGTTATACCCGGATGATTATTCAGAAGCAGAAGCCTTTTGAGGAAATCCTCAAGTCTCTCGAAGGCGAGAAGAAGGTATTCATATTCGGCTGCGCCGACTGCGCCACCGCGTGCAAAACCGGCGGCGAGCCCGAGCTGGCCGAGATGAAGAAAAAGCTCGAAGAAAAGGGCTTTGAAGTGACCGGCACGCACGTGCTCGACACCGCCTGCCTGGTGGGCGAGGTGCGGCAGCGCGGCAAGGAACTGCAAGATAAGCTCGCGGCGGCCGATTCGGTGCTGGTGCTGGCATGCGGCACCGCCGCGCAGACCGTTTCAGACACGCTTGAAAAGCTCGCGCACGCCGGCTGCGAATCGCTCTTCATCGGCACCGTGATGCGCCTCGGCAAGTACGCCGAAAAATGCAGCGCCTGCGGCGAATGCATCCTCGAGGAAACCGGCGGAATCTGCCCGGTAACGCGCTGCGCAAAAGGCCTCATGAACGGCCCCTGCGGCGGCTATCGCAACGGCAAATGCGAAGTGAACGCCGACCAGGACTGCGCGTGGCTGCTCATCTACGAGCGCCTCAAAGAGCGCGGCCAGCTAGCCAAGATCGAAGGCGTTCGCGATGCCAAAAACCACGCATCCGCCGGCAAACCACGAAACCTCGTCTGGGAACGAAAGTAAGGAGTCCAAGCAGAGATGAGCAACTTCAGCGAAGCCCTGAAATCAGGCAAATTCGTCGTTACCGGCGAGATCGGCCCGCCCAAGGGCACAAACGTTGCCCTGATGTTCGAAGAAGCCGAACACCTGCGCGGCAAGGTCGTTGCGATAAACGTTACCGACATACAGAGCTCGGTCATGCGGCTCTCCAGCATTGCAGTTTGCATCAAGCTCAAGCA
>DATLAR010000380.1:0-3955 GCA_035527355.1 Planctomycetota bacterium | reverse complement strand
CCCGTTGGCTGGAACGACGCGAACAGGAACATCCCTTTACTATTATACTTCGCATGTGCACAGCGATCAACCGGAAGACTGGTTACTTGCCTGATCGATGTGTAAAAATGTGTATCGCGCTGCTCCCGACAACCCGCGCTGATGCGGCCCTGCCCATTGATTCCCGCTCTCTTTCTGGTATAATATGCGGCATCACATCAGAGTGGAGCATCTATGGACAATTTGGCTATCGAGGCGTTGTTTGCTTATTACGGCCGTCTGGACACGAAGGTTTGCGCGTTCAAGAATGGCAACGTCTTGGGCTGCCCGCCTTGGTGCGGGCATTGCTGCGTATCTGTGGAACCCGAAATCACGGTGATGGAGGCCGTGCCGCTTGCGAGGCTTATTCTGTCCAATGCGAGCCTGATGAAGCAATATGCGGAGTTTACCGACAGCGGCACGCGAAGGCCGTGCTTTTTCTTCCGCGCCGACCGCGATTTCCATTGCGGCGCCTACGGCATCCGCCCGATGATATGCAGGCTGTTTGGATTCGCGGGCGGGCGCGACAAGACCGGCAAGCCGCGGTTCAGTTTCTGCCGCTTGATGGCTCGCGAGCCGGAGTTGACCGTAGCGCAGCTCGGGCCTCTGCCCATATTCCAAGACGCCCAGCACGAGTTGCTGTCGTTCGCGCCGCTCGAGCTGGCCCGCGTGCTGCCGTTCTCGGAAGCCTTGGCAGAAGCGATGCGCCGCGAAGGCCTTCGGCTGAGGTTCACCGGCCCCGACGATACCGACCGGCCCGTGCGCCAGAGCGCGTGAAATCCATCCTCATCATTCTTGCGGCAGTATCAGCTCCGAATCGGTAACGATCAACTGCACCGGCAGGTCGTGCGGCTCGCGGTGTAGCGACGGGACTATCTGCTCGTTGAATGCCACGCCGCAGCGGAAGGCGCGAAAACCGGCGGCGGCCATGAAACGATCATAATAGCCTGCGCCGCGGCCGAGACGGACGCCGGACCTGTCGAACGCCCGCGCGGGCACGAGGCAGAAATCAATCGCCGAGGCATCGAGCGTCGCCTTGCCCGCCGGCTCAAGGATGCCATACGCGCCGGGCGACAGCTCGCCCGCGCAGGCCACGGGGCAGGCCACCATCTCGCCGCGCGAAAGAACCTTCGGCAGCACCACCATCTTGCCCAGCGACAGCGCCGTCTCGATCACGGGCCGTGTGTCAACCTCGTCTGCCATCGAGGCGTAGAGCATGACAACGCGCGCGGCGGCAAACTCCGGCACCGCAAGCAGCGCAGCCGCGATCCGCCGCGACTTTGCCAATCGTTCTTCCGCCGAAATAGCTGCTACTCTTTCGCCGGCTTCTCTTCTTGCCTGCGCTTTCTCCACGCTTCGAGCCTCTTCTTTATTTCCGCCTCGTGGCCGTTTTCCGTAGGTTCGTAATAGATGCGCGGCTCCGGTGTATAATCCTGCGCCACAAAATGCTCGTCGTATTCGTGAGCGTATTTGTATCCTTCGCCGTGGCCCAGCCGCTTGGCGCCCGGGTAATGCGAATCGCGCAGATGCTCGGGCACGGGCATCGTGCGGCCCTCGCGCACGTCGGCCAGGGCCTTGTCTATGGCCATGTACGCGGCATTGCTTTTCGGAGCGGTGGCGATGTACGTAACGGCCTGCGCCAGCGGGATGCGCGCTTCGGGCATGCCCACGAATTCCGACACCTCGAGCGCCGCCGCAGCGAGCACCAGTGCCATTGGTGCCGCGTTGCCCACGTCTTCCGCCGCGCAGATCACGATGCGCCGCGCGATGAAGCGCGGGTCCTCGCCCGCCTCCAGCATCTTCGCCAGCCAATAGATGGCCGCATCCGGGTCCGAGCCGCGCATGCTCTTGATGAACGCCGACGCCGCGTCGTAGTGGGCGTCCTCGTCGTGGTCGTAAACTATCGCCTTCCTCTGGATCGAATCCTCGGCTACGGCCAGCGTATAATGGATCACGCCGCCCGCGTCGGCCTGTGTGGTGAGCACGCCGATCTCGAGAGCATTGAGCGCCCGCCGCGCGTCTCCGTCCGACATCGCCGCCAGGAATTCGAGGGCTTCGTCTGATATCTGCACTTGATACCCGCCCAGGCCACGTTCCTTGTCTGCCAAGGCCATCCGCACCACGCCTTTCACGTCGTCGCCGGTGAGCGGCTTGAACTCGAATATCTGCGAGCGCGAAACGAGCGGAGCGTTGATCGAAAAGAATGGATTGTGCGTGGTGGCGCCGATCAGGACCAGCGTGCCTTCCTCCACGTCCGGCAGCAGCACGTCTTGCTGGGCCTTGTTGAAGCGATGAAGCTCATCGACAAAGAGCACGGTGCGCGTGCCCTCGATCTCGCGCCGTTTGCGTGCTTGGGCTATGATGGTGCGAACTTGTGCCACGTTTGACTCGGCGGCGTTGATCTGCTCGAACTGCGCCCGCGTGGATTGTGCAATGACGTGTGCGAGGCTGGTTTTGCCGCAGCCGGGCGGCCCGTAAAAGATCACCGAAGCCAGGCGGTCGGCCTTCAGCATCCGCCACAGCAGCTTGCCCTCGCCGAAGAAATGCTGCTGGCCGATGAATTCCTCCGGCGTGCGCGGCCGCATCCGCAGCGCCAGCGGCGCAGGTGATTCCTCTTTGGCTTTCGCGTCGAATAAACTCATAGTGGTAGCATGTAATGCGGGCAGTACAAAAAAACCTCCGCTCGTGCCGTGGTGCAGTAATTTAGGAACCCAAGACGTAAAGTGGGTACCCTGTTGCAAGCCTCGAAGGTCCTCCAGATTATAGAGGCGTCTTCTTAGCCGGCAGAAGAGGGTTCCCTCGCATGGGTGTCGGTTCTAAAAAAATACAAACACTCACGAGCACAGCAGAGGTTTATTCTTCAGTATCGGAACTTCGCAGAAAAGTTCCTCAGATTCTGCCGCCGGTGTTCGACCCGGAATTTCAAAGAGACGGCAATCAGGAATCAGGCTCGAAACCGCCTGTTCGAGGGCTTTCAGGCTTCTTCAGCCGCACCCTTCAGTTTCCATTATAGCACAGAACTGAAATCTTGCAAGTGTTTTTCCGAAAGTTTTTCATGCTGATATTCGTGCACGCCGCCCCCTCCGGTTGCGTCTGCACTTTTCCCTTGAAAGCCCGCAGTCGCGGCGGTAAGATCGACGCGGTTTCCATCCAAGGAGATATACGTATTGCACACAATAGTCGGAATCGACGAGGCCGGCTACTCGCCGCTGCTCGGGCCGCTCGTGATCAGCGCAGCCGCATTCGAAGCCGTTGAGCCGCCCGACGACTGGTGGAAGGCGCTCGGAATTCCGAAAGCCCGCGCAAAGCCCCAGACGCATCTGCCGGCGATCGACGACAGCAAGAAACTTTACACGCCGAAAGAAGGCCTGGCAAACCTCGAGCGCGCCGTGCTTTCGTTCCTCGCAATAGCCGGCCGCCGGCCGGCTTCGCTCAGGCAGCTTCTTTCGGACGTCGACGCGTGCGTCGATCTCGACAGCCATCCGTGGTATCGCGGCGCCGATGTCGCCATCCCCATCGCGATCGACCGCGACGCGATCCTGCTGTCGGCCGATGCACTGCGCGTGGCGCTCGAAAGCGCCCGCGTTCGCTTCCTCGGGTTTCATTCCCAGCCCATCCTCGAAGGCGACCTGAACCAGAGGCTCGACCGCTGCGACAACAAGGCCACAGTGCTGCTCACGTCCACGCTCGGTGTCGTCGAGGAATTCCTGCGGCCGGGCGGCAGCGTGCAATTTCTGATCGACAAGCAGGGCGGGCGCGACTTCTACGGCCACGCTCTTTCCCAGATGTTTTTCGGCTGCCACATCCATCACAGCACGGAAGGCAATGACCTGTCCACCTACGGCGTGCAACACGGCGATTGCCATTTCGACATCAGCTTCTGCGTGCGCGGCGACGCCGCCCATCTGCCCATCGCCCTCGCCTCGATGCTCAGCAA
>DATLAR010000379.1:0-9132 GCA_035527355.1 Planctomycetota bacterium | reverse complement strand
CACCGGCGCCTTCGAAGACAAGAAAGGCCGCTTCGAGCTGGCCGATGGCGGCACGCTGTTCCTTGACGAGGTGGGCGACATGACCGAAGCCCTGCAGGTGAAGCTGCTTCGCGTGCTGCAGGAGCGGCAGTTCGAGCCGGTGGGCGGCACCGAAACCGTCAGCGTTGACGTCCGCATCGTCGCCGCCACAAACAGCAACCTGGAGGAGGACGTGGCCAACGGCAAGTTCCGCGAAGACCTCTATTACCGCCTGAACGTGGTGCCGATCTACATTCCGCCGCTGCGCGAGCGGCGAGAAGACATCCCGCTGCTTGTGCGGCATTTCATCGAGAAACACAGCCGCGAAAACCAGAAGGAAATCACGAGCCTGGCCTCGGATGCAAACGAAATGTTCATGAAGTATTCGTGGCCGGGCAACGTGCGCGAGCTTGAGAGCTGCATCGAAATGGCCGTTGTGATGGCGCCCGCCAACCGCCTAACGGCCGATCTGCTGCCGCCCAAGCTCAGGACGTCGGCCAGCCAGCCGCAACTGACTACTGAAAGCGCGATCGAGCAGGCCGTAAACTCGCTGCCGTGGCATGGGGACGGCGAGAAGCTATACGCGCGGCTCGTTCCGGCGGTCGAGAAGGCGCTGATCCAGCGAGCGCTGGCCGAAACGGACGGCGTGAAGCTGAAGGCTGCTCAGATTTTGGGCATGAACCGCAACACCCTCCACAAGAAGGTCCTTGAATTCGGCCTGGATAGTTAGCGTAGGCAAACCCGACAGCCGCATAGGCTTCAGAATCACACGCTCTTCAGCCAAGCTTAAGGCACGAATCCCGCTCATGCGTATTTGGTATGCATAGGTGCGCAGAAAGCAGGCAGTTTCGTCCCTGTTTCGCCCCCGTCCGTGAATCCACGTATCTGCTCGTAACCTGCTTGAATCGGATGCCATTTGCACCTTGATCTTGCACCTTGCACCCCGCGTGCGGCGGCATTTGCACTTGAGACGGCCTTCCCGCTGTGTTAGAATAGATGTTTTGGAGCAAATCCGATAGATGTACAGAGTTGCGATTTTCATCGATGATTTCGAGCTGCGACAGAGGCTGGTCTCGTCCCTTGGCCAGATGGGCTGCAGCCTGCTGGTTCCCAAGCAGAAGGACGACTGGCTGGCGTTCGTCTGCTCGAGCCGGCCGCAATTCCTGCTGGTCGGCCCGAAATACGGTAGCGTTGCGGTGAAGAATCTCACCGCGGCGCTCAGGAGCCACGAGGGCCTCAGCGAGATCAAGGTGCTGCTGGTGGCGGACGAGAAGGCGGCCGGTGCGATCGAGTGCGACTGGGGCGTCGCCGACGTGATCCTTCCGCCGTTTGCCACCTTCGAGCTCGCTATGCGGATGAAACTCGCGATGTGGCGCCAGGGGCAGCCCTGCGCCGATGATGTCCTCGCGGTCGACTCGCTGAAGATCAACCTCGCCAACTACGAGGTGACGCTGGGCGGCCAGCCGATCGAGATGACTTACAAGGAATACGAGCTCCTCAAGTTCCTTGTAACGCACCCGGGCAGGGTGCACACGCGCGACGCCCTGCTGAACCACGTGTGGGGCTACGACTACTACGGCGGCACGCGAACGGTGGACGTGCACGTCCGCCGGCTCCGCGAGAAGCTGGGGCTGGAGGCGTCGGAGCATATCGAGACGGTCAGGAACGTCGGCTACCGCTTCAAGACGTAACGCGTCGGCAAAACAGATTTAGCCTGCCCGTAACATGTCGGAAACATAGGCCGCTATAATAGGCTGCTATAATGGTGGCGGATTTAACAACCAGGAGAAAGATACGATGACCAACGGACAGAAAGACAAAGAGTACGTAATGCGGATGGCCAAGGAGCACGGCATCAGATTCGTTCGCCTGTGGTTCACTGATATCCTGGGCTTCCTGAAGAGCTTTGCGATCACGGTGGGCGAGCTGGAAGGTGCGCTTGAACAGGGTATGGGCTTCGACGGCTCATCCATCGAGGGCTTTGCAAGGATCGACGAGAGCGACATGATCGCCTATCCCGATCCGTCTACGTTCGTGATCCTCCCGTGGCGGCCCACCGATACCTACGGCATGGCCCGGATGTTCTGCGACATCCGCATGCCCGACGGCTCGTCGTTCGAGGGCGACCCGCGGTTCGTGCTGAAGCGCAACCTCAAGGCCGCCGCCAGCCTCGGCTACACCTACTACGTTGGCCCCGAGCTCGAATACTTCTACTTCAAGAACTCCCAGGGCACCGAGCCGCTAGACAAGGGCGGCTACTTCGACCTCACGCCGCTGGACGTTGCCAGCGATCTCCGCCGCGATACCGTTGTCGCCCTCGAAAAGCTGGGAATCGCGGTCGAATACAGCCATCACGAGGCGGCGCCCAGCCAGCACGAGATCGATCTGAAATACTGCGACGCTCTGAGCATGGCCGACAACGCAATGACCTATCGGCTGGTGGTGAAGGAAGTGGCGATGCAGCACGGCGTGCACGCAACGTTCATGCCCAAGCCGATGTTCGGCGTGAACGGCAGCGGGATGCACGTCCATCAGTCGCTGTTCAACGGCGAGAAGAACGCTTTCTTTGATCCCGCCGACGAATACCACCTGTCGGCCACGGGCAAGCATTACATCGCCGGCCTGCTCAAGCACGCGAGCGAAATCTGCCTGGTGCTCAGCCAGTGGGTAAACAGCTATAAGCGCCTTGTGCCGGGCTACGAGGCGCCCGTTTACATCTCGTGGGCGAGGCGGAACCGCTCGGACCTCGTGCGCGTGCCGATGTATCAGCCGGGCAAGGAGAAGGCGACGCGCGTCGAGTTTCGCTCGCCCGACCCCGCATGCAACCCGTATCTGGCCTTTGCGGTGATGCTCGCGGCGGGGCTCGAGGGCATGGACAAGAAGTACGAGCTGCCGCCGCCCGTCGAAGCGAACGTTTACGAGATGACGGAGAAAAAGCGCCGCGAGCTGGGCATCTGCCAACTGCCCGAAAACCTCTGGGAAGCGATCCAGATCACCGAGAAAAGCGAGCTGGTGCGAAAGGCGCTCGGCGACCACGTGTTCAACAACTTCATCGAGAACAAGAAGCTCGAGTGGGAGAAGTATCGCGCGCAGGTAACGGAGTTTGAGCTGCGGGAATACCTGCCCACGCTCTGAGCGAAGCCGTAAGAGAGAGTTTCGGCGGGGCCTTCAGGCCGCATCCCTTCGAGTTCATCTGCTGCGGCAGTAGAACTCAGCCCGTCGCCCTAGATAATCGCAAACAAGCCGCCCGCCTGCGGGGCGGCTTTTTGCCTTCCCTGCACGCTCATGCTTGATTTTCCCTGCACCTTCCTTATATAATAGCGTGGAGTCTTCACGCAAAGGAACCGGGAATTTCCCCAATGAAACAGCCGCACCCATACCGCCTTCTGCTGCTCAGCCAATCCCGCCCATCCGCTGATCTCTTACGCATGGCCGAGGTGATCGGGAAGGCGCGAAACGCCGACGTCAACCAAATGGCCGGCCGCGACGCCGCTGCCCTTGCACGTGCAATCACCGAGGCGCCCGCCGATCTGCTCGTCCTCGAATGGAGCCGCGACGATGCCTGGCTGGCCGCCCTGACCGACAGTGCCTACAGCCGCCACATCGACGCCGTCTGCGTGCGCAGTCAGACGGATATCCACCCCCGCCGCATACTCGTGCTGGCCGGGGGCGGGCCTTTCGCACTCGAGGGCATCCACATTGCCGGCGAGCTGTCGGCCGCGTGGAACCTGCCCGTGGCCGTGCTTCGCGTGCTTGGGCAGGGCGGGCAGGTGTCGCCCCGGATACAAGAGGAACAAACGCGGACGGTTTCCGAGCAGATGCGAGTGCAGCTTTCAACGCTGCGCGTCGATGCCCAGGTGATACTGAAGACGGATTCGGACGTGCCCAACGCCATCGCCGCCGAATGCCGGGAGTCGGACCTGATCGTGATGGGAGGCCCCGCCACGTGCCGCGTGGGAGGCGAATTCAGGAACTCCATCCCCTGCGACATAATCGAAACAAGGCGGAACCCCTTTGTCATCATGATACCGCATCGCCGCACAGCAATCCGGCTCAACGAAGTCTTCTGGGAAAACACGATCCGGATTAACCTGCAGGCGAACTCGATGCTCGAAGCGATAACGCATCTCGTAGATACGCTCATAATCGAGAAGCAGGTGCCGGCAAGTTTCAGACAGAAGGTGATCGACGCGGCCGTGCGGCGTGAAATGGCCGTTTCAACCGCCTTTGGCTGCCAGATCGCCATCCCGCATGCCGCGGTGCCCGAAGTGCACGACGTGATCGGATGCATGGGCATCTGCCCAAACGGCATACGCTGCTGCCAAGCCGGCTCGAGCGCAAATTTCATCTTCCTGCTGCTCACGCCCCGATACGACTATTCCGATTACCTCGCCGTGCTGGCCCAGATAGCGGGCCTCATGCAAGACGAACGCAACCGGTGCGCACTGTTGGCGGCCGCCACCGCCGCCGAAGCGGCCTCGATACTGGGAAAGGAAACGTGGTAGAGCCCGGGGGGCGGAGTCCAAAGTCAAAGGTCAAAGGTCCAGGGTCCAAGGCTGGAAGTTCAAGTGGAGCGGGTCGTACGTGCGCGGCTCGACCATGGAAGGCAAATCCCTGTGGAATCCCGGCCGAATTCTTCTTGAAAGCCGAAGTGATTTGTGTTAGGATTTGTCATGTTGCAACAGGCTCCCACGGGGATGTAGCTCAATTGGGAGAGCGCTAGAATCGCACTCTAGAGGTCGAGGGTTCGAATCCCTTCATCTCCACCAATACAAGCCTTTGCGTAACAAAGAGTTACGCAAGGGCTTTTTTGTTTTCGCCCAAGGCAGGCGCGACTAGTGTGAACGGAATGTGAACGTCTTCCGGCGATTTGCTTCGATGTTTTTCCGGCCGCCGGGCGTGACGTGGGGGTAGTTTTGCTGCGTGGTGACAGGGCTGGCGTGAGCCAGCCACTTTGCGATGTCCTCTATCGGTTGGCCCATCTGAGCAAGCCACGAGCACAAGGCGTGGCGAGGGGAATCTTCGCGCCTTTCTCCCTTGATTCCCGCTCGCCTTTCTGCTCAAATCAAGGTTACAGGCACTTGTGAGGAAAGGAAGCACGGAAATGAAGGGAAGAAAGCCTATCGTCGGCATCAGCGCGGGCGACCCGTCGGGCATAGGGCCCGAGGTGGTGGTGAAGGCTTTGCTGGATGAGCGCGTGCGGCAGTGCTGCCGCCCGCTGGTGCTGTGCGATGCTCGCGTGCTGGACCGCGCCCGCCGGATGCTGCGGGCGAATATCGAGTGGCGGGTGATCCATTCCTACGAGGGCGAGCACAGCCTTGCAGAAGAAGGCGCAACGCTGCTCGATTTCAACAACGTGCCCTCGCCCGAATTCCTGAAACCCCAGCCCGATGCCGCCTGCGGACGTGCGTCTGTGGAATACGTTGAGAAAGCAATCGATCTTGCAATGGCCGGCAAGATCGATGCCATCGCGACCGCGCCGATCAACAAGGAATCGATCGGCCTGGCCGGATACGAGTTTGCCGGGCACACCGAAATCCTGGCCGAGCGCACGCACACGCCAAAAAAGGTCATGATGCTGGCCGGCGGGCCGCTGCGCGTGGCGCTGGTTACCATTCACATAGGCCTTGCGCAGGTGCCGAAAAAGCTGACCACTGCCGGCGTGCTGGATACCATCCAAGTGACGCATGACGCCCTCGCCGGCCTGTTTGGCATTGCGGCCCCGCGGATCGCAGTTTGCGGGCTGAACCCCCACGCCGGCGAGTCCGGCCGCTTCGGCGACGAGGAAGCCCGGATAATCGAACCGGCCGTCAGCGAAGGACGCAACCTCGGGATCGATTGCACCGGCCCTTACCCCGCCGACACGGTTTTCTACCGAGCTGCAAAGGGCGCCTTTGACGCCGTTGTGGCGATGTATCACGACCAGGGGCTGATCCCGCTGAAGCTCATCGCGTTCGAGTCGGCCGTGAATATCACGCTGGGCCTGCCGATCATCCGCACGTCGGTAGATCACGGCACAGCGTTCGACATCGCGGGCAAAGGTGTGGCGCATCCGGATTCGATGATCGAGGCGATCAAGCTTGCGGCGCTTTTCGCCACGCAAAAGAAAGGCAACCGGGAGCGGCCTGATGCCGCGGCTTCCTGAATGCTTGAATTACGCACAAGACGCGACATCATAGCAGCCCTGCGGCACCGCGGAATTCACCTGAAGAAATCGCTCGGGCAGAATTTCCTGATCGACCACAACCTGCTGCAGTTCATCGTGCGGGCGGGCGAGGTGGACATGTCGGACGCGGTGCTCGAGATCGGCGCAGGCTCGGGGCTGCTCACGCGGCACCTGGCCGAGGCGGCCGCGCACGTGGTGTCGGTGGAGGTGGACCCGCGGCTGGCCGAGCTTTGCCGCGAGCATATCGCCGGCCTGGGCAACGTTTCGCTGCTGCTATGCGACGCCCTCGAATCGAAGTCGAGGCTGAACCCGGCAGTGCTTGCCGCTGTGGAAAGCGCGCTGCACGACGGGCCGGCGCGGCGGCTGAAATGCATCGCCAACCTCCCCTACGCCATCGGCTCCATCGTGATCCCTCTGCTGCTGGAAAGCAGTTTGCCGGTGCAGCTTATGGTTTTCTCCGTGCAGAAGGAGGTAGCCGACCGCCTCGCCGCCGGCCCCGGCAGCAAGGACTACGGAGCGCTGTCGGTGATCGTGCAGGCGCACGCGCGCATCCAGATCATCCGCCTGCTTGGGCCGAAGGTGTTCTTTCCCGAGCCGAAGGTCGACTCGGCAATCGTCCGCATCGAACCGACCGGCGAGCGAATGGGGACGATCCGCAACTATGATTCATTTGCGGAGCTTACACGCGGGCTGTTTTCGTATCGCAGGAAAAAGGTAACGAGCGCGCTGGCGCACGCCGAGCGTTTCACGGCATCGCGCGAGCGCCTGGCGCAAGCTATGGCGCGTGCCGGCATCGGCGAAGAGAACCGCGCCGATCAGCTTTCGGTGGATCAGATCATCCGACTGGCGAACGAACTCGAAAGGGAGTAACTACAGTGAAATGGTCAGTACAGATAGCGCGAATCTTTGGAATCCCAATCCGCCTGCACCTCACGTTTCTGCTGCTGCTGGCCTTCCTCACGGTAACAATGCAGGGGAAGAACGTGGCGGTGGACCTTCGCGGCGTGCTGATGGTGGTGCTGCTTTTCGGCTGCGTGCTGCTTCACGAGCTGAGCCACAGCCTGATGGCGCTGCAAAAGGGCATCAAGGTGCATTCGATCACGCTGATGCCCATCGGCGGGGTGGCGCAACTCGCCACGCTGCCTGAAAACCCAAACGACGAGGTGAAGATCGCCATAGCCGGCCCCGCCATCAGTTACCTGATTGCGTCGGCCGTGCTGATCGGCAGCATCATGACCGGCCAGGCCGCCGCCGTGCTGAAGCTGCCCGACATCGTTCCCTCCACCGGCAAGGCCGCCGCGGCGGCGATGTCGAATCCCTTTTCGGCCATCAATATCCTCTCGCGGCTTTTCTGGGCAAACATAATGCTGGGCACGCTGAACCTGCTGCCGGCGTTTCCGATGGACGGTGGCCGGGTGCTGCGCGGCCTGCTGGCAAAGCGGATGGGCCTGATGAAGGCTACGCAGACGGCGGTGAAATTTGGCCAGGCGTTCGCGATGGTCATGTACTTCCTCGGCGCGCTATACTACCAGTCGCTGGGAATCCTCATCCTGATCGCGGTGTTCATTTATCTGGGCGCGGGCGACGAGGAGGAGGAAATCGAATTCCGATCCGAGATCGCCGACATCCCGGCGAGGGACGCGATGCTCGTGAAGTTCGACACGCTGTCGCCGCATATGGCCGTGCCGCGCTCGCTGGACGTGCTGCGCCACAGCGGGCAGGAGGAATTCCCCGTGCTCGACGACGGCAAGCTGGTTGGGATGGTTTCCAAGAATGATGTGCTGACCGCATTGCAGGAGATGCCGCCGGAGGCCGTGATCGGCGAGATCATGCGCCGCGATTTTGTGAAATCGACCGCCGACGCCCCTCTTGGCAGCGTGCTGCGGCAGATGGAACTGCAGGACAAGGATATGGCGCCGGTGCTCGACAGCGGCAAGGTGGTGGGCCTGCTGAGCTTCGACCAGATAGGACGGTACTATTCGCTGGCAACGAAAAGCAGGCAGAAAGAATAGCCCGAGGTTCAGGGTTAAAACCACGAAGGACACGAAGAAGGCACGGAGAGGAGGGGCTATTTTGGGCCTCGCTCCTGTATTCGCGAGATGATCTTCGTCGTCGATATGCCCTCCACCAGCCCGATGAGCATGATGTCGCCACCATAGCCTTCCACCACGCGCCGCTCCACCTGGTTGATCGTGTCGATCGTATAGTCGCCGCCCTTGATGTAAACGTTGGGCTTCAGGGCCGCGATAATGTGCGAGGGGCTTTCTTCCTCGAAAATCGTCACGTAGTCGATGCACTCCAATTCGGCCAGCAGCTCGGCCCGCTCGTCCTGTTTGTTTATCGGGCGGCCCGGGCCTTTCAGCCGGGCCACGCACTTGTCGCCGCTCACGCCCAGGATCAGCACATCGGCTGCCTGCCGGGCCTTGCGGAGGTACGACAGATGGCCGGTGTGCAGGATGTCGAAGCAGCCATTCGTCCACGCGATCTTCACACCATCGCGGCGCAGCCCGTCCACGATCGCGGCGAGCTCGGGCAGGCTCTTGATCTTGCTCGAGGCCGCCAGCCCCGTGTGCCTTGCGTGTGCGTCCAGTATATCATTGGCCGAAACGGTAACAGTGCCAACCTTGCTCACCGCCACGCCAGCCGCCAGGTTCGCCACCTGCGCCGCCTCCGCGGCTGCCGCGCCCGCAAGCAGGCAAAGCGTAGTGCTTGCCGTTACCGTGTCGCCCGCACCAGTCACGTCAAATACCTCCTGGGCATACGTCCTCAGATGCACCGGCGATGCACCGCGCGAGAAAACCGACATTCCGTCCTTGCCGCGCGTGATGATCACGTTCTGCACGTTCTGGCAGCCCAGCAGCATCTCGCCCGCGCGCTCGATCGCCGCCTGGCTGTCGAGCGCCAGGTTGATTGCGTTGCCCGCCTCGTAATCGTTTGGAACGATCAGG
>DATLAR010000378.1:0-4784 GCA_035527355.1 Planctomycetota bacterium | reverse complement strand
TGGAGCCGATCGGAAACATCCTGCCGGCCGAATGCGAGCTGATGTATTATCAGCAACTGGAGGGGTCATCCGAGGCGGCATGACTCACACAAAACGGCGTCCGGTATTCCCGGGGCGATTCAATCGGTGAAATGTGATTGTTGGCAATATATTCAGGATAGCTAATAAGGCGAACTTGAATTATTCACTCGAGAAAATGACTTGATTTACCTCAGAAGGGTAAGCCTAATGAAAACCACTCGGCCCCGATTCTTGCTCGTTGCCGGGCTGGTTAAACCCATGGAAAGTCGGCTATGACCTGGATTACTTTTCTGTGGCCAATGGTCACCGCCGCCTGTCTCACGATGGGGCTGATCCATTTGCGGATCGGGCTCCGTCGGACGCCGGGGGTGGCCCATTTGTGGTTTGCCCTCACAGCCTTTGTCATGGCGGCTTTTTCCAGCCTGGAACTGGCCATGATCCAGGCCCAAAACCCGGCTCAGTTCCTGGCGTTGCAGCGTTGGATCGACTTCGCGTCGGCGGCGATACTGGTGTCGTTGGTGGTGTTTGTGTGGGTGTTCTTTGGCAGCGGAAGGAAATGGCTCGCGCTGCTTGGTTCCGGCCTGGTCCTGGGTCCCATGATTCTTAATTTGGGGCCTGAGCCAAAATTGACTTTCTTGCAGATCACCGGAATCCGCACGGTTGAAACCTTTGGTGGTGCCAGCTATGCCGTGGCGGAGGGGACGCGCAATGCATGGCTTACCCTGTTCTATCTGGGCATTATTGTGGTCATGGCGTTTGTGGTGGATGCGTCGGTCACGCTTTGGCGACGGGGAGACCGGCGCCGGGCCGTCCGGGTTGGCGGCACCATCACGTTCTTTCTTCTGTTTGCCGGCGTGTCGGCGGCCCTTGTTGATGCCGGAATCATGCCCACACCCTATCTTGCCAGTTTGTTCTACCTGGCCATCCTGGTTGCCATGGGTATGGAGTTGAGCGATGACGTGTTGCACGCGGCGCAACTGGCCGCCGACCTCCGCGAGAATGAAGAGCGGATGAGTCTGGCCACGCAAGCGGGGGGCATTGGGCTCTGGATCTGGGATCTCGCAACCAACCAGGTCTGGGGTTCCGAGCAATTGCAGGGACTATTTGGATTCGGCTCACCGGTGCCCGTCGCCTATGCGCGGATCGTCGATCGAATCCATCAAGACGACCGTGAGCAGGTGGAGCAGGAGGTGCAGCGCGCGGTGGTGGACCGGACCGACTATGCTGGGGAATTTCGAACGATTGGGGCGGATGGCACTGTGCGCTGGATTGGAGCGCAGGCGAGGATAACTGTGGACGCAAACGGCAAACCAGCCCGGATGCTAGGCGCGGCGATCGACATCACCGCGCGCAAGCATGCGGCACAGCAGGTTGACCAACAGCGCCAGGAGTTGGCTCACCTTTCGCGGATCACAATGTTGAGCGAATTGTCGGGCTCGCTCGCGCACGAGTTGAATCAACCACTGGCCATCATTCTCAGTAACGCCCAGGCAGCGCAGCGCCTGATGGCACAGGAACCACCCGACCTCGCCGAAGTGCGTGATATTCTCGCAGACATCGTCAGTGAAGATGAACGGGCGAGTGAGGTCATCCAGAGAATGCGCGCCATGCTCAAGCCTGGAGAAACCAGACTGCAGCCACTGCTGATAACCAACGTTATTGAGGAGGTACTCCAGCTCGTGAACAGCGATCTGAATAGTCGCAGCGTAATCGTCCACTGCAGGTTCCCCCCGGTTGGGCCGCGAGTTATGGGCGATCAAATCCAGCTCCAGCAAGTGCTGCTCAATTTGATCCTCAACGCCTGCGACGCGATGGACACAAATCCTCGCGCGGATCGGTATCTAACCATTGCGACGGAGCAGCGGAACGGGATGGTATACGCATCTGTTGCAGATAACGGCTGCGGTCTTCCGCCAGAAGTGGAGCGCGTATTCGAGCCATTCCACACCACCAAGAAAGACGGCCTGGGCCTGGGGCTGCCCATCTGCCGAACCATCGCCAGCGTCCACCAGGGCCGGTTGTGGGCGGAGAGGAATGAAGTGAGGGGTGCGACTTTTTACCTCGAGCTGCCGGCTGCAAAGGCGACTCATTCATGAACACAAGAGGCACTGTTTACCTTCTCGATGACGAACCGACGATGGTTAAAGCCCTCACGCGGCTGCTGACTGCGGAGGATTTCACGGTACACGGATTCACCTCGGTGGAAACCTTTCTAGATGCGGGTCGAACGGACGAACCGAGCTGTCTGGTGCTGGATGTCGCGATGCCCGAACTCAGCGGCCTGGACCTGCAGCAACGACTGGCCCAGGACGGGATCCTGCTGCCCATCGTGTTTCTCACCGGACGCGGCGATATCCCGATGAGTGTGAAGGCGATCAAGGCCGGCGCGGTGGATTTTCTCACCAAACCGGTCCAGGACGACGACCTCCTGCGCGCCGTCAATGCCGCCCTGGAAAGGGCCGCTGAACAGCGCGAGGCCATCACAGAGATGGCCTCGCTCCGGCAGCGACTTGCGAACCTCACGCCCCGCGAGCGCGAGGTGATGGAGCATGTAGTCGCTGGTCGGTTGAACAAACAGATCGCTGCCGAGCTCGGCATCGGCGAGCACACCATCAAGGTTCATCGTAGCCGAGTGAAGAAAAAGATGGCGGTGCAATCCGTGGCCGAACTCGTTCGCGCCGCGGCACGTCTGGGTGTTGGCACTTTGTGATCAGTGGCGAATGACCGGCGGCCCGTAGCGGTCTTCGCTGATCACCGGTCCACAACCACTGGCGCCTCCGCCGGTATGTAACCAAGGTGTAATACCACGCGTACCGCCTGTGTGTCATGGTGGTACTAATGTCCAAAACCGAGCCATTCATTGCCGTGCTCGACGACGAGCCGAAATTTTGCCAGGCGCTTGCGCGTCTGCTCAAAAGCCACGGTTTCGACGTAGTGACGTTCACGCAAGCCGTCGATTTATTCTCGGCCTTTGCGTCGCGGCGGCCCGACTGTCTGCTTTTGGATCTGCATATGCCGGGCACCAGCGGTTTTGAGGTGCTCGAATGGCTCGCCGTGCAACACGTCCCGCTGCCGGCCATCGTCCTTACCGGCCACGACCAGCCGGGGAACGACGCACGGGTGCGGGCGCTGGGTGGTGTCGACTACCTGCTTAAACCGCTGAACGAATCGCAACTGCTGTCGGCTATTGGCAAAGCAATTTAAGGTGTGAAGTGAACCGATACTGCACACGATATTTTTAACAATGGCCACGAAAGGACTCAACTTATGAGGAGCCAACCAATGATCAAATCAACACCCCTATTAGTCGCCGCTATCGCGCTGACCATAACTCTGCCCGCCGCAGCGCAGGACATCGGCACCCCAACGCCTGAGAACCTGTCCGCCGCCTACACCGGCAAGGTCTACTCACCCTATGCCGAACGCAACTTCCCCGAACGGCCGCTGTGGGGCGACTCGCATCTGCACACATCGCTGTCGGTCGATGCGGGCTTGTTCGGCAACACTCTGCCGCCGAGCGAGGCCTACCGTTTCGCCCGTGGCGAGCAGGTGACGAGCGCCACCGGGCAGCCGGTGCGCCTGTCACGCCCGCTCGACTGGCTGGTTGTCGCCGACCACTCCGATGGCATGGGCCTGATCGCCGACCTGCGCGCGGGCACGCCGGAGGTGCTGGCTTTCGAACAGGGTGCGCGCTGGAGCACCGACCTGCGGGCGGGCGGCGAGGCCGGTGTCGCGGCCGCGCTCGACCTGATCACGACCTTCGCTAACGACAAGGTTGATTCGGACCTGTTCTCGTCCTACCAACCGGGCTCCAAGGCCTACCGTACCCTTTGGCACAAAGTGATCGCCGTGAAGCGACCGGGATCGTTGAACGCCTCGGCCTCGGCGATCACTTTGTGCCCAAGGGTACGGTAGGCCTTGGAACCCGGCTGATAGGACGAGAACAGGTCCGGATCAACCTTGTCGTTAGAGAAGGTCGTGATCAGGTCGAGCGCGGCCGCGACACCGGCCTCGCCGCCCGCCCGCAGGTCGGTGCTCCAGCGCGCGCCCTGTTCGAAAGCCAGCACCTCAGGCGCGCCTGTGCGCAGGTCGGCGATCAGGCCCATGCCATCGGAATGGTCGGCGACGACCAACCAATCGAGCGGGCGTGACAAGCGCACCGGCTGCCCGGTGGCGCTGACGACTTCCTCGCCGCGGGCGAAACGGTAGGCCTCGCGTGGCGGCAGGGTGTTGCCGAACAAGCCCGCATCGACCGACAGCGAGGTGTGCAGATGCGAGTCTCCCCACAGCGGCCGTTCGGGGAAGTTGCGCTCGGCATAGGGTGAGTAGACCTTGCCGGTGTAGGCGGCGGACAGGTTCTCAGGCGTTGCGGTGCCGATATCCTGCGCGGCGGCAGGAAGTGCAATTGTCAGCGCCACGTCGGATGTTAATGTTAAAAGTGCCCTCATTGTCATGCTTCTCCGTAAGTGATGGCAGCCAACATCCCGACCGCATTGCCGCATGCTGTTCAGGCGGGCTGCTGGTTGTCAAGGGCGGGGCAAAAAACCGGGCACTTGGCAGATCCCAACGGCGCCGGAAATGAAGCCGTTCACCGAAGTAGGCCCTTGGTCATCTTCGGGGCTGAAACGGGCATTGCTGGAATCACCGGTTCAGATCCCTTTGCCAAAGATTCCGGTCGCATATCCTTCGCCAGAGAGAAGTTCGGCCAGCGTCACCTCCCACTGGGTAAGCCCGTAGACCGAACTTCTCTCTGGCGAAGGATA
>DATLAR010000377.1:0-7148 GCA_035527355.1 Planctomycetota bacterium | reverse complement strand
AAGGAGGCGGTGCGAAAGCGGCTGCTGGTGGTGACGGGGCTGTTTGCGCTGGTGCTGATCGCCACCGCGCCCTCCTGGCCGACGATGAGCGACGAGGATCTGGTGAAGCTGGTGGAAGACGTGTCGCTGACGGCGATGACGTTTCTCGGCATCATCATAGCAGTTTTCATATCAGCATATTCGCTGCCGTCGGACATCGACGAGAAGCGCATCTTCACACTAGCTACAAAGCCTGTGCATCGGCACCAGATACTCCTGGGCAAGTTCCTGGGCTTCCTCGCGCTGTTTGCCGTGGTGCTCGCGCTGATGGGCGCGTTCAGCAACGTGGTGATCAGAAGCGTGTCGACGTATTCGCGCGTGGAGGTGACGGCGGGCGAGGCGGCGATCCACATAAACGGCCAGCCCGTGGGCGCGGCCGGTAAGGGCCGCACGCTGCGTGTGCTGAAAACCGACGGCAAGTTTCATCACGTGGTTTTGCCCGATGATCTGGTGATAAATGAGGCCGCCATTGCCGCCGCCGACGTTGAAGCCGACCGCACCACCCGGCAGCTTACGGTGAAAGCCGAAACCGCGCGGCTGCTTTACAATGGCGTGTGCGTGGCCGAGGCGCCCAAGGGCACCAAGCTTGCGATGCGGGAAAAGGCGGGTGATTCGTTTGTAGTGATTTTGCCAGCGAACCTCCGCGCGCGGAAGGCGATGGTGCCGGTTGAGAGCACGTCGGCTCCGCGTTGGAGCGTGATCAGCAAGAAACGCATCGTTGAATCGGCCGCGCGAATTTACCGCAGCCGCGGCCTCGCCCGATACGATCGAAAGAGCCAGGCCGTGGAGCTTCAGATCGGTGTTACCGTAGTCCAAGGCGACGATCAGGTGCGCGAAATCTGGAGCTTCGGGAATGCTGCTGCAGATCTGCCGCCGGCAGGTCTGCCGCCGGACGCGAAGCAGGTGGACGTGGCGCTGCGCGTGGCGGGCATAAGCGGGATCGTGGCCGGGAACGCGCCCGGGCAGGATACGAAGCTCGACAGGTTTAAGGCATCGATCGTGGTGCTGAATACGAAAACGGGGCAGCGGCACGAGGATGAGATAGAGGCGCTGGCGGGCACGAAAGGGTTCGTGAGCCGCTTTTCGATGCCGCGCGAGATGCTTGGCGGCGACCTCGAGCTGTCGCTCGTGCGGATCACGCCGGCATTTCATCGCGACTCGCCCGACCAATTCGACGGCGACCGCACATGCACGTGGCGCTTCCGCGGCCTCCGGAACCACAGGTTCCCGGCGGGTGCCGCGATTCGCGGCGAGATGCAGTTTGAGATCACGAAAAACGGGCTGCCGGCACACGGTGCTCAGGCGGCTGAAGTGTGCTTCCGAGTGTCCTGCCCGTCCGACGGCCGCAGCGAGATTGTGATGGTGCCGGCGAGGAACGGCAAGCCGGTAGAGTTTGCATTCAGCCGCGATCTCGTGTCGCCCGACGGCCGCGTTGATATCAAGCTCGAGAGCGTGCCCAGGCGCTTTGCAGTGGGGGTGAGTGCGAAGGACAACCTGGCGTTGAGGCTGCTGGCGCGGCCGGCCAGCTTCGAGTGGAGCTACGGCAAGGCAGTGCTGCTGGTGTTTTGCCAGGTGATGCTGGTGAGCGGCGCCACGATCTCGGCGTCTACTTTCGTTTCCGGCGGCGTGGCGGCGCTCGTTGGGTTCTTCGTTTACTTCTGCGGCCTGCTGGCGGGCTTTGCACGCGATCTGCTGATCAACCCCACGGCCTACCTGTCGGGCCACCACCACGGGCAGAGCCATGCGGCCGAGGGTGCCGGTGCATCGTGGGAGATCGGCAAGGTGCTCCTGAAGGTGTTTGTGAATATCGTGCCCGACGTAAACAAGCTCGACGGAAAGGCGTTCATCCTGAAGGGTCTCGATGTGCCAAATGCGGCCGTCGTTACCGGTGCAGGCATCACGATACTCTACGTGGCCATATTCATGGCAATCGCCTACGTGATTTTCAGGCGCAAGGAGTTTGGTTGATGGGCGGGCGGGGTTTCACATCCAGAACCAGGCTCATAAGCGTGGGCCTCATCATCGCGCTGCTGCTGTCGATGGGCGTGCTTCTCCAGCCTCGGATAAACGACGTGCGCGCACGCAGCGAGCTGATATCGAGCGCCCCTCTGAAGGAGCTGCCGGCCGGCGAGTTTTTCGGCACGGTGCTGCTTGGCGGCTTCCGCGCGATCGCGGTTGATCTGATATGGCTTAAAGCGCAGGAGGCCGAGAAGAACCGCGATTGGCACCGCTATTTCCTGCTCTGCCAGCTCATCGCATCGCTGCAGCCCAGGTTCATCGAGGTGTGGATTTTCAACAGTTGGAATATGACCTACAACCTCTCGCTCACCGCCTCCACAAACAAGGAGGGCTGGGACTGGGTGAAGAAAGGCATAGCCTTTGCCGAAGAGGGCTACGAGCGCAACAAGGAGCGGCAAGACAGTTGGAAGCTGGCCTGGAACATCGGCTATTACTACTATCACAAGTGCGGGCGCGTCGGCGACGAGCGCGGCAAGGAATTCCAGCGCTGGCTGCAAGAAGAAACCGGCAAGAGCAATTGGGAGCACGCTCTCGAGTGGTTCAAGAAAGCCTACGAAGTGGCCGACAGGAAGCTGCCCGGCAGGGAAGACGAGGACGGCCGGGGAAACCCGCATTGGCTGGACTACATCGCCGCCACCTACAAGCAAATGGCATTCGAAGCCGAGGAGGCGATCGATGCCGCTGCCGATGACGAGCACCGCGAGGCCGCAACGCAGGCGATGATCGACAACCGGCTGAAGGCCATAGAATGGCTCGACAAGCTGGCGTATTCGTACCGGAGGAACGAGAGGTTCCGCCGCTATGCCGAGGGCGAGAAGGCCGATCTGTGCGCCAGGCTGCAGGCCCATGCCGACGAGCGCGCCGCCGCCAAACAGCGCGGGCGGGGGAACACTTTGGCGGAATTCGAGCTGCTGGAGAAGGCGCTGACATACTGGACAAAGGCCTTCGACGGCAACCCCTACCAGGAAGAGCAGGGCCGCCATCTCGTCAAGATCGCCGACAGGTTTGAGGAGATGATGAAGACGGCCCCGGCAGAACTCGGGCGGGCGCCCGAGCACCGCCGCCTGGAAATATGGGCGCTCATCCTCGGCAAACGCACTTACACCGAGTTTGTGATCGACAAGTGCACCAGGCTCGAACAGGAGTACACGGCCAGGCTGGATGAGGCATTGCACGCCGGCGACGAGCGCGAGATCATCGAGGGCCTCGGCGGCCTGATGCCGTTCAGGCGCGGCCTGTTTGCATTCGACAGCTCCTTGCCGGCTCACGCAGCCATGATGCGCGACCTCGCCCAACGCTGCGCGGATGCATCAGAATCGCTGGCGGACGACCACGCCAAGAAGGAAGCCAGCGAGATGAACCGCATGATCCTTTACGACCTGCTGAAATACGAGCAACTGAAGGAAAACGACGACGGCGTGCTGCGCCTGCAGGCGTGGGTTGAAGACACGCTCGAACGCATCGGCAGCGAGAGCGGCCGCGAAAACGAGCAGCTCCGACGCCTTGCGCTCGACGTCATAATGCTTTTCTACAGGCAGAGCATCAAAGCCGAATGGAGCGACAAGCACATCCGCGCCGCCGGCCGCTATTTCGTAAGCACCTTTGCGAAAGCCGTGAAAGCCGAGGACTACGATCTGGCCCGCCACGCCTACGACCAGGCCAGGGGCATCTGGCTTGGCATCAGAGAACGCTATCCCGCCGACGATGAAGCGAAAGATAACTTGAACAAACTAGACGAAATATATAAAATAGTGGCCCCGTAGATTCGTGCACAGAAAGAGGACGTGGCCTCTTCGGCTTTTTCAAGGCAGAAAGAAAGGAGAATCTTGTGAGGAATCTGACTGTGGGGTCTTTGTTGATTTCGGTGCTGGCATCGGGAGCGGCGCTCGCCGAGGACACGGCCAAGGCCGTGTCGGAAGCGGCTGGTTCGGCCGCTATCGGCGATTCGATGTCGAAGCTGTGGGCATTGTGGCTGATTGCCCCTATCGGGGCGATAGTCGGCCTGTTTGCCGCGCTGATGTTTTACAGATCGGTGATGAAGAATTCGGAAGGCACCGATCAGATGAAAAAGATCGCCCAGGCGGTGCGCGTGGGCGCGATGGCGTATTTGCGGCGGCAGTACAGGGCCGTCGCGATTGTTTTCGTGGTGCTGTTCGTAGTGTTCCTCTTAATGGCGTTTGGCATCAAGGATGACAACGGCCGCGGCCTGCTGCCGCCGATGGTGCCGTTTGCGTTCCTTACGGGCGGTTTCTTCAGCGCTCTCGCCGGCTACCTGGGCATGCGCACCGCCACAAACGCCAGCGCCCGCACGGCAAATGCCGCCCGCCAGAGCCTCAATTCGGGCCTGGTGGTGGCCTTCCGCAGCGGCAGCGTCATGGGCCACGTGGTGGTGGGCCTGGCTCTGCTGAACATCTGCATATGGTTCGTGGTGCTCTACCTGATGCAGAAGAGCGACCCGAACATGACACTGATGGACCTTGCCACCACGCTGCTTGCGTCGGGCATCGGCGCCAGCACGCAGGCACTGTTTGCCCGCGTGGGCGGCGGCATATTCACCAAGGCCGCCGACGTGGGCGCCGACCTCGTAGGCAAGGTGGAAGCCGGCATCCCTGAAGACGACCCCCGCAACCCCGCCACCATCGCCGACAACGTGGGCGACAACGTGGGCGACGTGGCCGGAATGGGCGCCGACCTCTTCGAGTCATACGCAAATTCCATCCTCGCAGCAATGCCTCTGGGCATCGCAGCCGTGATCGCGCTCTTTGCGGGCAACGTGGCTATCGAAGAGCTGAAGATGCGAATGATCCTCCTGCCCATGATCATCGCCGGCGCCGGCATCATCCTGTCGGTAATTGGCGTTTTTGCGGTGCGCACGAAGGAAGGCGCCACACAAAAGCAACTACTCGGCGCGTTGGGCCGCGGGGTGAACCTCAGCTCAATACTGCTGATTATCGTCTCGTTTGTGGCTTGCATGCTGGTGCTGGACAAGAGCCAGATGCCGCAATTTGTGCTGCTCGGCGTGGGCGGAATGCGAATCTGGATGGCGATTGTCGTTGGCCTGTTGGCAGGCTGGGTCATTGGAAAATCCACCGAGTATTACACCTCGGCCGATTACGCGCCCACCAGGCACGTGGCTGAGCAGTCGGCCACCGGACCGGGCACCGTTATCATCTATGGCCTGTCGGTGGGCATGATGTCCACCTGGATTCCCACCCTAACCGTGGTGGCGGCAATTCTGGCCAGTTACGGCCTCGCAGGCGGCTTTCAGCAAACCTCAGCCGGCCTCTACGGCATAGCCATCGCGGCCGTCGGCATGCTTTCGACCCTCGGCATCGTGCTCAGCACCGACGCCTACGGCCCCATCGCCGACAACGCCGGCGGCAATGCCGAAATGAGCGGCCTTGGGCCTGACATCCGGAAGCGCACCGATGCCCTGGATTCGCTGGGCAACACCACCGCCGCCACCGGCAAGGGCTTTGCAATCGGCTCGGCTGCCCTCACCGCCCTCGCCCTGATTGCAGCGTTCATCGAGCAAGTGCGAACGGCCACTCCCGGCGGGGATAAGATTGTCAACCTTGAGGATCTTGCCGTACTTTACAAGATCAACCTGATGAACCCCAAGGTGCTGGCGGGCATGCTTATCGGTGCCATGATCGCATTTGTCTTCTGCTCCCTCACGATGCGCGCGGTGGGCCGCGCCGCCGGCAAGATGGTGGAAGAAGTGCGGCGCCAGTTCCGTGAAATCAAGGGAATCATGGAAGGCAAAGCCGAACCTGACTATGCGGCTTGCGTGGATATTTCCACCCGCGGCGCACAGCGCGAAATGATCGTGCCGTCGCTGCTGGCAATCATCGTGCCTATCGTCACTGGCCTTTTGCTTGGTGTGGCGGGCGTGGTGGGCTTGCTGGCGGCCGGCCTTGCCACGGGCTTCACGCTGGCCGTCATGATGGCCAATGCGGGCGGCTCGTGGGACAACGCGAAGAAGTATATCGAAACGGGACAGCTTGGCGGCAAGGGCTCGCCCGCTCACAAGGCAGCGGTAGTCGGCGACACCGTTGGTGATCCGTTCAAAGACACCTCCGGCCCGTCGCTGAACATCCTCATCAAGCTAATGTCGATGGTGTCGGTGGTATTCGCCGGGCTAACGGTGAAATATGCACCAATCATCGCCGACATGCTTGGAATATCCGACATCGTGGCGAAGTAAAACGAAGCTCGATGCGGCGGGCCGCCCGGCTATTGGGCGGCCCGCGCATCCGGCCAAAGGAGCCTGAAGCATCGAAGCCAGCGAAAAGGCAATCACGTGCGCACGCATCGCAGACGACATGAAGGCCAAGGACATCACCATCCTGGACCTGCGCGACATCAGCGAAGTAACCGAATACTTCGTGATCTGCACCGTTGAAAGCGCCCGCCAACTCCGTGCACTTTGGCACCGCATCCGTGCCGAACTGAAGAAAGAGCGCATCCTCCCACTCGGCGAGGAGGGGCTCGACAGCGATAAGTGGATTCTCTGCGACTACAACGATGTAATCGTTCACATCTTCCTCGGCGAATTCCGCGAATTCTACGACTTGGAACTACTCTGGGGCGACGCACCCCGCGTAAGCTGGGAGCCCGCACCCAAGCCCATAGAAAATACCGATAACAGGTGATTCCAACACGGAATCCGGCTGACGCTTTCCCTGAGAAATCGTTGTGCAGACAAGCAAAAAACCTTGGATGCCGTCCATCAATGGGATTGACGCAGACTACCAGCTCTGAGGTTGCGGCCGCCTGCGACGGAGGAAAATCAGGCGGCGCGAAAAAAAGTTCACACGAGCGCGCAAAGCTGTAAGTGCCTGCAACAGAAGCAGTTACGATGATGCCAAGGGCTGCCGGAAAAAAATTCCGAAAAAAAAGCACATTTTAACTTGACACAGGCACCTTTCTGGGTTATAATACCAGTAGCAAGGACGAAGCTCTTGCGGGTCCTTGCAGTTCGGGTTTGAGAAAACTCCGGTCGCCTGCTGGTAAAACTGAATAACGAACCATCTAATGGGGAAGCATATTTCCTGATGCAGGAAATATGCCTTCCCATTATTTAGTTC
>DATLAR010000376.1:0-4496 GCA_035527355.1 Planctomycetota bacterium | reverse complement strand
CAGTAAACGGTGTCGGGCCAGGTCCACATCCAGTTCATGTCGATGTGAGTGTGGCCGATGATGTGCACGGTGATTTCCTTCGCGCGTGCTGAAAGCGGCTCGAGTTCGGCTTCCATTTTCCCGATGCCGGCAAGGGTCTTGTCCCAGCGATTGGCCTTCAGTGCGGCGAGGTTCACTCGCGAAGCAGCCTTCTGCACGATCTGGCGGTCTTTTTCAATCTTTGCGAGCGTTTCGGCCAGGCGCAACTGCGCGGCCGCGGCCGAAAGCTGCACGGCAAGCTCTACGCACGGCCGCGCCTTGATCTCGATTACCAGCGGGTTCATTCCGGCGGGCAGTTCCGTGGGCTCTACGCACAACACGAGGCGGTGCGTTTTGCCGGGTTCGATGGTTTTCACCACCGGATCGGCAATGGGGCCGGTGGCATGCCAGGCGTGGGTTTCCTTGAAGATTTCAGCGCCGTCGATCCAGAGCGTGAAGGGGCACCAGCCGTGGATGAAGAACCATCCTTCGGCGCCTTTCAGCGCGATGCCGCAGCGCTCGGCCGGAAACTTGAAATCGGCGTAGAACCAGTTCTTCTCGTTCTTCTTCAGCGTTGCGGGGGTTGCGGGCGTCCAGGCGGGCCAGGATCGCTCGATCTTCGCCTCCAAGGGCTTCTTAAGCGGCTTCTGAGGATGCCGCCACGTGATATCGAAACCGCGCTGCAGCTCGCCATTCTTCTCGAACAGGGGGTTAACGACGTTCGCAAGGTCCATAAATCGCCCTTTCGTGCAGACATCAGACGCGCCTGCGGCGCATCCACGCGTTTCGTTCTGAAGTATTCGGTCTATCCTCGCGGGCAGATGGCGCAGTGGGCCGCCTCTGAGCGAATAACCATAATATAACAGAAACCGGCGCGCTGTTCAAGGTAATGGGAGCGATTGATTTTTTCAATACTTCCTTATCGCAGTGGCACAGTTCCTATTTGTGCCGCGGCGAGACGAGCCGCAGGCCCAAAAATAGCGATAGACACAGCGCGGTCCGAGCCCGCAACCAAACGACGCGCCGGGCTTTCGGTAACGATCGATCCACCCCACCCCTCGTTCCCCTCCCCGTCAACGGGGAGGGGATAGGGGAGGGGACGGTTTTCACCCCATTGGTGAAGCGGACGGAAACCGTCGCAATGGCATTTTGGCCTCGCGCAGGCCGTTTGCCCGTGGCCTGCTCAAGCCAAGCAGAAAACTCAATCGCTGTTTCTGGGCGCAGATTTCTGCCTTGCAATCACCCGCCGAATGCCTATAATTCGCCCTGGTGCAGTGGCGGACGGCCGAATTGCAAACGGAGATAGTGACATGAGCAACATCAGGTTTATCTTGCTTGCATTTGTTTCGCTTGTAGTAGTTTCGCCGGCCGATGCCGAGGTAATGCCGCCCTTCCGCGTGCGATACCAACTGCCGGCCGACGGCCTGAGCGCGGTGGTGATCGACAGCACGCAAGGGACCAGGATCAGGAATATCGAGGCCGAGATCGAGCGCAAGAAAGGGCCCTCGGTGATCGCGTGGGACCTGAAAGACGACCTGGGCAACTACGTCTCGCCCGGCAGTTACAAGCTGCGCTCGCTCGTGATGCCGCCCGTGGAGCTTCACTACCAGCACACGCCGTATCCGAACATCGAGAACTACTCCACCGACCGCGTGCCGTGGTACACCAGCCAATCGGGCCCGCACGGGTGGCTTTCGGACTGCAACAACAATTCCGTATGTGCGACATCCGGCGATCAGGTCTACTTCGGCTCGTGGTCGTCCGAGGCGGGGCAGGCATTCATCGAGTGCACGCTGGACGGCAAGAGGCAATGGGGCTACCACTGGTTTGGGCCGTGGCTGGGCGCGCAGGGCATGGCGGCCGACGAGCAGGCGGTGTACATCGCCAGCCATAACCGCATGTTCCGGTTTGACAAGCGCACCAAGCAGATGCGCGAGGTGTTTACGTATTTCACGGACGAACGCCGCGGCTGGCCAAACGCATTGGCCGCGCGCGATGGGAAGCTGTTTGTCGCATTCGCGCCGCTCGGAGGCGCCGAGCTGTTTGACGACGTGACGACGGAGAACATGGTCGATCACGACAACAGCCTGCCCGTCTATCCGACCGATGCGCAGGGCGACCGGCTGAAGCCGAACCCGCGCAACTATTTCCTGCGGCTGCTTCGGCTCACGTGAACGCCGGCCGGAGTTAATCATAGCGGCCCGCACAGCTTCTCGGCCGCGTGGCCCGTCTACCTGCAAACTCCGCCGGGCACCGACGCACGCCAGCATATCGTTGTTGCTTTCCACAAGGCCACGCCCATCGGCAGCGTCGCGTTTCCCTATCCCGACGATCCCGAATGGATACAGAAGGTGGAATTCAGCGTGCTGAAGCCCGATGCACCGTATCCGCCGCGCCCGAACGAGGAGGCCGACTGGCAGGAGTTTGAATACAACGGCCAGCCCGGCGCGTGGAACTCCACTCGCTCGACGCAAAGGTGCGCGTCAATTCGGGCGAGGTGAGCCCGGCAAGATAACGCCCGGCCCCTGGGTGCCCGGCCGCGTTGGCGAGCTTTACAACATCTGCGTCGATTCCAAGGGAAGCCTGTGGGTGGCCGAGGGGCACTCGAATCCCAAGCGCATCCTGCGGTTCGACACGAAAACCGGCAAGCTGACGGGCGAGTTCCTGGGCAACACCGAATACGGCGGCGGCGGCACGTTCAACTCCTTCGACAAGTCGCGCGTCTTCTACGGACGCATCGAATACGACATGGACTGGAAGAACTACAAGTCGAGCATCCGCAACCTGATGTCCACCGAGATCGGCGAGCAGGCCGACATCGCGGCCATCAAGCTCAAGGGCCGCACATACCTGGCAAACGTGCCCCTGCGGCTGGGCAATATGCCCAGGCAGGTCGTAATCTATCTTTACGACGACAAGACCGGCACCGCCCGGATGGCGGCCGCGTTCGGCCACGCCTACCAGTTTGGCCCGGCCAGCAGCCCCGAAATCCTGCCCTTGCTTGGCGGCAAAACACCCCTCGAGTTCACCTTCCTGTGGTCCGACACCAACGGCAACGGAAAAGTGGATCCCGACGAGATCAAGTTTGAACCCACCGCCATCACCTTGAGGCACAATGGCTTCGAGGGCGGCATGCGGCTGGGATACATCGACGATCAGCTCTCGTGCGTGGGCACAAACTGCATCTACGAAGTGAAGGAAATCCTCGCCAACGGCACGCCGGTTTTCGAGCGCAAGCCGCTGAAGTTCTCGCCGTTGTTCAGGTTTACCAACGGCAACTTCCTTTTCCTCAACGGCAATAACGTGCCCAATGGCCGCACCGAAAACTTCGCGCTGAATGCAGCCGGCGAGAAGGTGTGGGGCTATCCCGTGCATTCGCCCGGCGTGGGCGGGCTGAGCATCTCGCAATACATCCCCGGCTACGTGAGCCACCAGTTCGGGACCATCATCGGCCACGCCACCCCCGACAAGGGCGAGCTTGGCGAGTTTGTGGTGGTGCATCAAAACACCGGACAGTGGCGAATCTGGACGGCCGACGGCTTTCTCGCGGGCGAGGTCATGCGCCACAAGTTCTTCCCCGGCGTGCGCGTGTTCAACTCGATCGAGGAAGTGAAACCGGGCACGCGGCTCGACCCGCTCACCGTCAACCAGGAGCACTTCAGCGGGTTCGTGGGCAAGTCTCACACCGACGGCAAGTTCTACGCCGTGGCCGGCTTCAACCACATCAGCCTCATCGAGATCAAAGGGATCGAGAAGGCCCGCCGCGTATCGGTGGACGTGCGCGTTACCGCGGCCGACATCGCGAAGGCAAAGGCATGGGATGAGGCCCAGGAAAAGCAGGCGGCGCTGGCGCGCACGCTGCAGATCAAGGCGCAGAAGCTGGACAAGGCGCCAGCAATCGACGGCGCCATCCAGCCCGGCGAATGGCCCGACGCCACCGAAATCCGGGATGGCAACCTGTCGTTCCGCATCGCGTACGACAACGCCAACCTCTACCTGTGCTGGACCGGCAAGAACGTGGGCAAGCTGAGCAACTCCGGCGAGGAATTCCGCACGCTCTATACTTCCGGCGCCGCGCTCGATTTCTTCCTCTCCACCAATCCCGGGGCCGATGCCAATCGCCGCGAGCCGCAGGCCGGCGACATCCGCCTGCTGCTCACGTTCGTGCGCAACAAGCCGCTGGCCGTGCTTCATCAGCCGGTTGCCCCGGGGGCGAAGCCCAATGAAGGCTGGCGCGCATTCAGCCAGGCCGCCGGCGAGATCACCTTCGACCGCATCGTGCAGCTCGAAAACGTGAAGCTCGCAATGAAGGAGCAGGCCGGCGGATTCGTGGCCGAGGCCGCCGTGCCGCTGGATGCCATCGGGCTGAAGATCAAGAACGACCTGCGCCTCAGGATGGACTGGGGCATGCTCGTGTCGTACAACGGCCTCGCCGTGAAAGAACGCGTGTACTGGGCGAATCGCCTCGCCGCCGGCAC
>DATLAR010000375.1:0-7044 GCA_035527355.1 Planctomycetota bacterium | reverse complement strand
CAGAACGTATCTCCTCAAGCCGATGCAGTTCTTGTCGTGGACAACCAGCCAAGCATTAGTTGATGCGGATCAGATAATCGCAGAGACACTCAATGGGAGATAGGATTGCATGTCGTTAGGGCGATATTCATGCCAATCATGGGGAAACTCTGACAATAGGGGCGTTTATACGACCTCATTCAAGGAGCATGTCTACGGTCTGCTTGAGATGGGGTACAATCGTCTGGCGCCGAAAAGGCATAAGCACAGTGATGAGACAGCGATCACTGGTGAGCTTGCTCGTGCTATAGACGAGGTGCTGGATGATACGACCGCCCCTAGCTGGGTCCGGTTCTATTCAGTATACGATGACCCTGCCGTTAACCAGAGGGAGCGGTATGGCAAGCGCAGGAGACGAGTAGACATCAAGTTTACTGCCACCATATGTTGTCCTCGGCCGAAGTTCCACTTTGAGGCGAAACGATTACATGACAGTGGATCGGCCGCAGAGTATCTCGGCGCGGATGGGCTAGGCTGCTTTATAACCGGCGCTTACGCCCGCGACGCCGATGAAGCCGGAATGCTTGGATACGTTCAGAGCAACGATGAGGAAACATGGGCTATGGAACTGTGTGCAATACTGAACAACTCGAACTGCTACTGTGTGTGCAAGGACGGCCGCTGGAATCCTTGCGTGATAACCTCGCAACTGAAGCATACTTACACGACCCGGCACAGTCGGGCCAAACGCTTGGGGCCAATCAGGATCAGCCACGTCTTACTGCGATTCTTCTGAACCGTCTGGGGCAAGCAGTCTTTCGCCGCCATCGTTGACCAGTTTCGGCTATAAAGCACCGCCTTTGACCACCTCCGGACGGAAACTTCCACATCCGGAACTATTTTCCCGTTTCCCCCCTGTTTTACCTTCTTCGTTATTGACAGCCAATTCCATTTCGTGCTGCAATCCTGGCAGATGATTGAAGGCATCAAGGGCGATCTTCAGCGACTTTGTGCGCAAGGAAGAACCGTCGCGCCGACCGTTGCCGTAGTAGATGGAAGTGTGGCAGGTTTTCGAGATCGGGTTTTGGTAGAGAGAGGACACCTGGTCACCTTCGCGGGGCGCTTTCGGTCATGATTCAGTCATGCAGGCGTCGCGCTACGCCGTTCGGCCAGGCCGCCAAGCTCTGTGCAACTTCAGGCATGCCAATGAGTTGGGTTTGGAGCCGATGGTCGGAGTCGAACCGACAACCTGCGCTTTACGAAAGCGCTGCTCTGCCATTGAGCCACATCGGCGGGTGTATAGTATTATAGCACGAAGATACCGTTTCGGCAAGTGGAATTTTCCTCCGTGCTGTGGCCCACACCGGCACGTGGGTTTCATTCGGCCCAGCGTATGCCGGAAGCGGCCAGGTGCAGCGAAGATTGTGGCTGAACGGCCGCTAAGGCCGGTGTGGGCGCGCGGCATGCGGCTGCGCGGCATGCGGGCGCGCGGCATGCGGCTGCGCGGCATGCGGACGCGCGGCATCTTGTATCCTGCCGGCATCTTTGGTATGATGTGCCGCCGTGGGTGAGCCTGAAACAACCGAAGAGCTGGATTTCGATATACGACAGTACTCGGTGCGGCAGTCGGCCGAAAGAATGTGGCCGCTGGTGCGGCCGCATGTCTGGCGGCTGGTTTTCGCGGCCGCGCTCGTGGCGTTTGTGGGCATTGCGGTGGCCGTGGGGCCGGTGTTCACCAAGTATGTGATCGACACCGCGATTCCCGGGAAAGACATCGGGCTTGCGCTGGCCGTGATGGCCGTTTTCCTCGTTGTGCAGTTCATTCGCATGGCCCTGTGGTACATCGCCCAATGGCGGATCCTCTGGATGCGCGAAGATGTCGTTTTCCGGATGCGCTCGCAGAGCTTCCAGCACCTGCAGCGGCTGTGCCTGCGCTTTCACAACCGCTTCCCGTCGGGCTTCCTCTACGAGCGCGTCTTCGGCCGCTCCATCAATGCCATCGGCATCTTCCTCGCCACTATCTTCTCCAGTTTTACCGTCTACGTTTCGGGCTTGCTGTTCAGCCTGATGTTCTGCCTCTACTACAGCCCCGCGATGACCGTTGTGATCCTCATCGGCGCCGTGGGCTACGTTATCACGGCCGCGGTGCACGTGGGCGGCGCATACGCCATCTTCCATTGGGAAATGTCGCTGGGCACCCTCGTGGCGTTCATCGCATACCAGGCCATGTTCACCAGCATGGTGTCTACGCTCACCGCGATCTACGGCCAGCTCGGCGCCGCACGCGCGGGGTTCGATCAGCTCTTCACGGTGCTCGATACGCAAAGCACAGTGCGCGACCTCCCGGGCGCCGCCATGCCGGAGCAGGTCGAAGGCAGGCTCGAATTCCGCAACGTTACCTTCGGCTACAGCCAAAAGCCGGTGCTGAAAGAAATGAGCCTCTCGATCCAGCCCGGCCAAACCGTGGCACTGGTCGGCCGCAGCGGTGCCGGCAAAACCACCATTGCAAATCTGCTGATGCGCTTCTACGACCCAAACTGCGGGGCAATTCTGCTGGACGGGCGCGACATCCGCGAGCTGCCGATACGCCAGTATCGAGCGCTCTACGGCGTGGTGCTGCAAGACCCATTCCTTTTCGATGATACCATCGCCGCCAACCTCCGCTGCGCCAGACCCAACGCCACCGAAGATGACCTGCTCGACGCACTGAAAAAAACCTGCGCGCTCGATTTCACGCTGGAGTTTCCAAAGAAGCTGAACCACCCCGTTGGCGAAGGCGGCGCTCAGTTGTCGGGCGGACAGCGGCATCGCAGAAGACGGCACGTTCGAGCAGCTCGTGGCTCGCAATGGCCTCTTCCACCGGCTATACTCCATCGCATCGTCGTCCAGCTCAAAGGCAGTGAAAATCGAAGAGGCTGGGTTCATGTGAGATAGCGAATTCGGAAATCCGGAAAACCCGCTTGATTGGCAACGGCGATTATGTCAGAATATCTGCCCAGGTTTGGCCTGTCTGCACAGATGGACCCGCACCCGCAAAAGGACTGATAAATGCCAGCTCTGAAGCTCAAGATCGGCGACGTTTCCATTACACCCAGGATCGTCAAAGGTTTCCTGCATAGCATCGGCGACGTGCGCGTGGGCACGCGGCGGCTTCGCAATGCCCGCGCACGATTCCTGCCGTGGTTCGACACCTACGACGGCGACGTCTTCCGCAGCTTCCGGTTCATCGGCGTCGAAGAGCGCGGCAGCCAAACGGTGCTCGTTACAAGAGCCGTGAGCGATCCGGATGCCGCCGTCTTCCGCGAGCGGCGCGACACCTCGGGCGATCCGTGCGTCTGCAATTCCGGCTGGGATTCCGCACCGCTCGAAGCCACCTTGCGCATCGTGCTCGAACCGGTGAGAACCGTGGTAGACGGCCGCCCGTTCACCGGCTTCAAATACTGGTTCGAATACGAAAGCGACAACATCGCCATCCACCGCCTGATCGACCGCCAAACGTGGGAGGTGGGCGGAAACCTCGACGACCTCAACATCTGCTGCCGAAACTGGCTCACGCCCCCGCGGGTGAAGATCGGCCGCGATACCACCTACTCTACCGTGGGGCTGGACAAATGGGCCGCGCTGCTCCCAGGCAACTTGTGGGCTCGCTGGTCGCTCCTTCCCGCATTCGACATGCAATACGGCAAGGCCGGCGTGCTCCTCGCGTGGTTCGACGAGGTGTCATTGATCCGAACTGCCATCGAAACGAACGCAGGCGAGGAATGGCTGCGGTTCGTCGACGTGCACTGTTTCGCCCAGGCCGCCGCCGCGCGCACAAATCCGAAAACCGTAGTCTGGAGCCGCGACGTGCTTGACGACACCGATGCGCTGAACCTCTGGACGCGCGTGTACGACCTCGAGCAGGCGAAAGCCTGCAAGCAGTTCGGCTTCGCCGAGACCCCGCCGGCCGTCGTCTTCTCCGAAAACGTCTGGCGAAACATGCGCTTCGCCACCACCTACGAAAAGGTGATCGAAGTTGCCGCCGAGTTCAACGCCGACTACGTGTTCATCGACCCCGTGTGGGAGCACCAGCAGGCGTTCGAGGAAGAGCTGGCACAGCTTGTGCCCAAAGAGAAATGGAAAGGCACCATCCTCGAAAAATTCCGGCATCAGAACATGTGCGTTACCCTCGACTTCGAGGTGGCCGACGTGATGGGCGGCGAAGACGGCCTGAAAGCACTGTGCGACCGCGCGGCCGCACGCGGGCTGAAGCTCATCTCGTGGATGGCGGCGCATTACTCGCCAAACTCCACCCTGCAGCTTCAGAAGGAGCTGGGCCACGGCGCATCCGGCATTTTTGCCGCAAAGGAATCCGGCCGCCATCCCGACACCGGCTATCCCTCGAGCTGCTGGACCGTTAACCTCAACGCGCCGATCGCACAGAAGATCAAGGAGCAGATTCTGGGCGTATGCCGCCGCACCGGCCTAGCAGGCTTCCTCTGGGATTCCTTCAGCAACCTCGGCTGGTGGCAACTGGACTACTCCGACGGCACAATGCGGCCGCAGTTCGACAAGATGGCCGGGCTCTACGCCGACCTCGTGAACGCAGGGCTTTACATCATGCCCGAAGGCATCGTCTCCTTCTCCGACCATTCGTGCTGCGGCATGCACGGTGGAAACATCTACCGCGGCGACCTCCTCGGCTACACCTACGAAAGCTCGATGGGCCCGTGGTACGGCGACGGCCCGCAGGAGAATTTCGACCAGAAGACACTCAAGGGCGAGGCGCCCATCGACATGCTCTTCCGCCACGTCGCGCACAAGCACCTGCCCGCCTTCGCATTTCAGCTTGTGCCGCGCGAACAGTGGAACGCCCAGCGCGCCGCCGAAATCAAGGAGCTCCTGCGCCTTTACAAGCAGAACCGCCACCTGATGACGAAGCGAACCGTGCTTAGAGACGACGCCGGCGTGCTATGGGAAAACGAGACCGGCCAGTCGGTGCTGTTCAGCTTCAAAAACCAGAAACCAAAGGCCGCCGCCACTGCTACCGATGCCGCCACCGGCGAGCCCGCGGCCGACCTCCAAGCCAACAGGGTTTACTTGTTGAAACAAGAGACTTGAGGCGCAAAAAACGAAACGGAAAATCAAATGGACAGGCCATCATGGGATGAATATTTCCTGCGGATCACGCGCGAGGTGTCGCAACGCTCCACGTGCATGCGGCGCAAGGTGGGGGCTGTGCTGGTGCGCGACCGCCGCATCCTCGCCACCGGCTACAACGGCGCCCCCAGCGGCCTGAAACATTGCGACGAGGTGGGCTGCGTGCGCACCCTGCACAACGTGCCTTCCGGCGAGCGCCACGAGCTCTGCCGCGGGCTACACGCCGAGATGAACGCACTCATCCAGTCCGCGCTCTTCGGTATCTCCACCGCCGAATCCACCATGTACACCACCGCGCATCCATGCTCGCTTTGCGCAAAGATGCTGATCAACGCCGGCGTGAAACGAGTGGTGATGCTGGACGATTACCCCGACGAGCTTTCCAAACAGATGCTGGCCGAAGCCGGCGTGCTGCTGGAATCGATCAAGCTGAGCGAATAAGCCAAAGCCTCGGCGGGCCATTTCCTTCACTTTGCGCCGCAACGCACGCATAATAATGACCGGCGAGCAGGATCGTCGGCACAAAACATCCGGAGCAGATGAATGACCTTTCTTGTGACCATACCGATCTACAACGAAGAAAAATACGTGAAGCCCGTGATATCGGAAGTGAAGAAACACGCGGAGCACGTGCTGGTGGTGAACGATGGCTCAACCGATGCCACCGGCAGGCTGCTCGACTCGATCGATGGCATCGAAGTTATCACGCACGAAGGGAACAAAGGCTACGGCGCCAGCCTCATCGACGCCTTCGCCCACGCCTGCCGATGCAACCACGAATTCGTCATCACGATGGACTGCGATGCCCAGCACGAGCCCAAGCAGATTGCGGATTTCGCCGCCGCCGCGCCGCGGGCCGATATCGTGTCGGGCTCGCGTTACCTGCTGCCATACGAGCCGCGCGAGGCGCCGCCTGAAGACCGCCGCCGCATCAACACCGACGTCACGAAGATCATAAACGAGATAACAGGCTACCGGCTCACCGACGCCTTCTGCGGCTTCAAAGCCTACAAGCTGCGGCCGCTGTGCGGGCTGCACCTCACCGAAACCGGCTATGCCATGCCGCTGCAGCTTTGGATTCATGCCGCCAAGCACGGCCTTTCGGTCCTCGAAATCCCGGTGAAAATGATCTACGGCGATGTGTCGCGCGGCTTCGGCAACGGCCTCGACAATTCTGCCGAGCGGCTGAAATATTACATGGAAGTGATCGAGCGCGAGCGGCTGGCGCCGGCCGTGGGGCGGTGCTGCTGCCGGCGAAGGTAGGAATCAGACCTGATCGGAACCACTGGCGCCCCGTCAGTGGTTTTCACACGCCGCGGCGTTTCAGCGCGTCCTTCACGTACTTTCTGAACTCGCCGCCGCATTTCGGATCGTCGAGGGCAAACTCGATGAAGCACCTGAAGTAGCTATCGAAGGTGCCGATATCGTGGCGAATCTCGCCCGGCTTCATTCTCACGCCAAAGACCTTGCGCCCGGCCTTCAGCAGCAGCCTGATCGCGTCGGTGAGCTGGATCTCGCCGCCCTTGCCCGGCTGCGTCTTTCCGATAGCGTCGAAGATCTCGGACGAAAACACGTATCGCGCGGCGATTGCCAGGTTACTCGGCGCACTTTCCACGCTCGGCTTCTCTATCAGGTCGTCTATCCGGAAATAACCGTCCATCTCGGCCGCCGGCTTTGCTATGCCATAGCGGCTCACGTGCTCGCGCGGCACCTCCTCAAAAGCGATCACGCACGACGCCTCCGTCTTCTCGAAGCACCGCATCAGCTCGGCCAGCAGGTTGTGCAGCGGCTGCGCCTGGATGATCGAATCGCCGAGCGCCACCACAAAGGGATTACCGTTGGCAAACGCCCGCCCGCACCCGATCGCGTGCCCCAGCCCAAGCTGCCGCATCTGCCGGATGTAAAACAGCTCCATCCCCAGCGACT
>DATLAR010000374.1:0-5920 GCA_035527355.1 Planctomycetota bacterium | reverse complement strand
GTCCAAGGTCCAAAGTCCAAGGTCCATGGTCCATAGTCCAAGGTCCAAAGTCCAGAGTCCTAGGTCCAAAGTCCAGAGTCCAAGGTCCAAAGTCCAAGGTCCAAAGTCCAGAGTCCAAGGTCCAAAGTCCAAGGTCCAAAGTCCAGAGTCCAAGGTCCAAGGTCCAAGAGTCAAGAGCCAGACTTCAGACTTCAAAAGAGTGCAAGAGGCACAGCGCTGACGACGCGGCCGGCGAGGTCGGACGTTGCGCTCGGGGCCGGCCCCCGTTCAGTGTGTATCGGATGGATATTGTTACAATTTTTTACTTTGGCGAAAAAGTTTTGAGGAACAGGGATTTTGGGGGGAATTTTCTGCGCCATGTGTTATAATCCTCCGTTAGTACATATCGGGCGGAGTGTGCGCTCAGTGTGCGCATGTTCCGCGCGCAGCACGGCAGTGCGGTGTAGGGGATTCGCCGGATGTGTAAGGAGAAACACAATGAAGAATCTCAGGGTAGGTAGTGCGCTGGTTATGGCGCTGCTGGCAATGGCGGTAGTGCCCGAGCTTCTGGCGGGTGAGGTGAGAGTGGACGATGCATGTGGCCCGCCCCCGCCGCCGAAGCCTGCCCAGCGAGCTTCAGCCGAAACGCTGGCACCGCTGCCGCTTCCAGTTACGCCGATGCGCCGGACGGAGAAGAAGAAACCGCCGGAACCGCCTGTGATCATAACGAAGATCCAGTGGGGATCGGAGCGGGACTGGAATACGGATAAGAACGATGTTAATAATCTGCTGGCGTGGATGAAGACGAAGCTGAAGATGAACTTCACGTATGAAGTGAAGGCGATCAACGAGCTTGAGTTCGATCCCTCGCGGATGCCTGCACTGTACCGCACCGGCCATTACGAGTTCTCCTTCACACCGCAAGAGCGAGCGAACCTGCGCAAGTATGCAATAAACGGCGGGTTCATCATCTTCGACGCCTGCTGCGGACGCGACGAGTTCAGCCAGAGCGTGATACGGGAGATGGCGCAGATTTTCCCGGAATCGAGGCTTGAGCCGTTGGCCCCGGATCACCCGATCTACAACTGCTATTACACGATCGACCGCGTGAAGGTGTACGACGCGGGCGTGAGCAGCGTGGTTTCGCCGCCGCTGATGGGCATCAACATCGGCTGCCGCACGGCGGTGGTGTTTTCGCCCTACGATATGAGCTGCGGCTGGGACATGCACGCGCATACGCAAGCCAAGGCGATTGACTCGAAGGACGCGCTGATGCTGGGTGCAAACCTGATTGCGTACGGCACGGCTACCAAAACGATGGGGCTTTCGCTGGCGGAATCGCGTATCTACGTGGATTCAGAGATCAGCAAGATGGACAAGTTTCGCGTGGCGCAGCTAAAGCACGAAGGCGAGTGGGATCCCGATCCGGCGGGCCTTTCGACGCTGCTGGATACGATATCGGGCGCCACGAATATGAAGATCAGCTTCGACCGCAAGGAGATCAAGCTCACCGATGCCGGCCTGGGTGCATTCCCGTTCCTGTATGTGACGGGCCACAAGGACTTCAAGCTGAGCGACGAGGAGGTGAGCATCCTGAGGCGGTATCTGGAGAGCGGCGGATTCTTGCTGGCCGACGCCTGCTGCGGGCGTCCGAGCTTCGACGCGGCGTTCCGCCGCGAGATGAAGCGCGTGCTGCCGCAGCAAACGCTGTCGCTGCTGCCCGCCGACCACAGGATTTACAGTTGGCCTACACGGATAACGGCAGTGCAATACACGCCGGCCGCCACACAGAAGATGAAAACTCCCACCACCGCGCCGCTGCTGGAAGGCATAACGGTGAACGGCCATCTGGCCGTGGTGTACAGCAGCCACGATCTGGGCTGCGGCTGGGAGCTCAAGCCTCACCCATACGGAGTGGGTTACGAGAGCCGCAGTGCGATCCAGCTTGGCATGAATATCATGATGTATTCAACCACGCATTGATCGGAGCCGTCGGCCGCGCTACCGCGCGGCAGACCGCGCCCTGCAGGCACTTGTGCATTCAGGATCAAACAATCTGTACCGCGGCTGCAAGAGCCGCGCGGCTTTCAGCCGAATGAATACACAAGGCCGTGAAATGCCATCGGCATGATGGCGCGTGGAAATCGCACTGAAAGGCGTAAATCCGTGAGGCACATTGTAATCATCACATGCATGTTGTTCGCCGCCTGCGCGGTCGTGCCGAAAACGGTTTTGGCCGAAGAAGCCGCTACTGCGGAGGTGCCGGACTTTTACGCCACCGCCGGGCTGGCACGCGAATCGAAAAACGCCGCCGATGCGGCAAAGCTTTACGAAGACTTCATATCCGCGAATCCTGAATCCCCCGAGGCCGCTATCTCCCGCGTGCTTCGGGGGATTATTTTGTGGCGTGACGTCGATGACATAGCGGCCGCGGAGAAGGGCTTCACGGCGGCTGCCGGCGCAAAGGGCGCCGATAGCCTTTCCATCGCCGCCGCCGAACTGGGAAAGCGGTGGCTGTCGCGCGTGCGAATGAGCCGCATAAAGAAAGCCTGCCGCGCGTATTACCTGGATGAAGTGGAATACCCCGATAAGCTGAGCAAGCTGGTAGAGAGAAAGCTGCTGGACAAGGCAGACCTCGTGGATGCGTGGGGCGATCAGTTTGTTTACGAACCAAAGGAATCGAAATACCCCCGCGCCCCGCTGCAGAAGTTTTTGCTGAAAAGCAAGAACGTGAACGGCGACGTGGCCGGCATACCCGACGTGCTGGCCCGCGAGAAGGATTTTTACAAGCCGTTTACGCTGAAAGCAATACAGCCCAAGCTGGTGATGGTGGGCCTGAAAACGGAAACGCTGACGATTGAAGACGGCCAGACGAAAGGCGGCCTCACGGCCGTGCGAATCGAGGAGAGCCGCGTGATCCTGTGCAGTCATGATTTTGTGGTGGTGCTTACGAGATGAGAACGGCAAAGGCTGATTCAAGAAGGTTCCTCAGCCCCGAGATGCTGAAGAAGATGGCGCATCTCAACATCAAGAGCCGCTCCGTGGTTGAAGGCAGCGTAACGGGCGCGCACCGCAGCCCGTTCAAGGGCTTCAGCACGGAGTTTGCCGATCATCGCGAGTATGCGAAAGGCGACGACCTGCGGCACCTGGACTGGCGCGTCTACGCGCGATCCGAGCGGTACTACATCAAGCAGTTTGAGGAAAACACGAACCTGAAAATGTACATGCTGATGGACTGCTCGGCTTCGATGGGGTATGCGTCCAACGGCATCAGCAAGTATGAATATGCCTGCCACCTCGCGGCCGGGCTGAGCTACCTGGTGATAAGGCAGCAGGACGCGGCGGGTTTGGCAATTTTCGATACGAAGATACAGAACTACTTCCCGCCGAAAGGCACGGTGTCGCACCTGAGGGCGATGCTGGATGCGCTGGTAGACCTGCGTCCGTCGCAGGGGACGGATACGGGCATTGTGCTGCACGGCATCGCGGAGATGCTGAAACGGCGCGGCCTGATAGTGATCGTGAGCGACCTGATGGACGACCCGGAGACGGTGATCAAGGGGTTGGCGCATTTCAGGCAGAAACGGCACGACGTGATAGTTTTGCACGTGCTGGACGATTACGAGCTGAATTTCCCGTTCGAGAAGGTGGGCGAGTTTCTGGACATGGAAACGGGCGAGAAGATTCGCGTGGCGCCCAAGGAGATCAAGGAAGAGTACAAAAAGGAAATCACGGGTTTCCTGGAGCGCTATAAGAGCGCGTGCTTCGAGAACGCAATCGATTACGTGACCATCAATACGAAGATTCCGCCCGACGTTTTCCTGTCGGCTTATCTGACGCGTCGTGCGAAGATGACGTAGAAGGACGGATGCCTTGCCGGCCGCTCCTCAACGGCAAGGCTCCTGGTGCCCGGGTGCACGGATCGTATCGGGGCCGGAAAGGAGTTCCGTGATTTTCCGGAGATCGAGGAGCCGCGTGCCCGCGCGGAACCGGGGTTAGAGGTAGTTTGATGAGCAGCACCAATCGTGGGAATAAGACTGTGGCGATGCTGTGCCAGATGGTGGTGTTGGTGGAGATATCGCTGGCGCTGGCCGGAGTGCTGTGTGGGATATGGGGCACGGCGGCGGGCAAGCCGGGCGCGGTGATAGTGCTGGTGGTGTCGGCCGCGGCCGCGGCCGCCGGGCTGGCGGCAACGGGGCTGATGCCCAGGTTGCTCGAGCCGGATCACGAACGGGCATAGAGAAGAAGTGCCAAGTGCCGAGTGCCAAGTGCCAAGTGCCGAGTGCCAAGTGCCGAGTGCCGAGAAGAAGTGCCGAGTGCCAAGTGCCGAGTGCCGAGTGTCAACGAAATGCAGAAAGCATGGCGAAAGATATATTGGCAGGTGACGCCCTCTTTTGGGCGCGTGGATTGAAGCAGGAAGTATGTTTCTGAGTCCGTTATTTCTCTGGGGTCTTGCGGCGCTGGGCGTGCCGGTGGCAATTCACCTGATGCACAGCACGAAGGCCGAGGTCATAAGGTTCAGCACGATACGGTTTTTGAAGAACTGCCAGCGCCGGGCAGCCCGCCGCACAAGGCTGAAGCAGATAATCCTGATGGCGTTGCGGATGCTGCTGCTGGCGCTCATAGTGCTGGGGCTGTCCAAGCCGGTCGTGCAGTCGGATAAGTCGTCGGCGGCGTCGGGCAAGCTGGCAACGTCGATGATATTGATCATTGACAATTCATACAGTATGGGCTTTCGCGAGCAAGGCGTTTCGCGGTTTGAGCGTGCAAAGAAGGTGGCATTCGATCTTATCGACTCGTTGGACGTGAACCGGCACGACGAGTTGGCGGTGATCGTGATGAACAGGAAGTCGGAGCCGTTTATCAAGGATTTCACGCCGGATCTGGGTGCGGCCAAATCGCAGGTGGCCAAGATCAAGCTGTCGAGCCACGGGACCGATGTGGCAGGCGCGCTGAGCCAGGCGTATACGATGATGGGCGCGGCGAAGAATGCTCGGCGCGAGATTCATCTGCTGACGGACTTGCAGGCTTATTCGTGGTCGAAGCTGCTGGAAGATAACTTCATCAAGTCGGAGCGTCCGCCGCGGCCGAAGCTGTTTGTGAGCAGTTTTGGCAAGCCGAATTCGCAGAACACGTGGATACGCGGCATAACGATCGCGGGTGCGTCGTCGTCGGGCATAGGCAGCAAGCTGGTTGCCGAGATCGAGACGGTGGGCGCGGGATCGTCGGAGAACGTGGTGACGCTTTCGGTGGATAAGGAGAAGAAGGATCAGGCGTCGCTGCGGGTGAGGCCGGGCGAGCCGGCGCAGGTGCCGCTGGAGGTGGATTTCGATCAGCCGGGCAACTACCGCTGCACTCTGAGTTTGAACGAAGACAGCCTGCGAGTCGACGACACGTACGAGTTCAATTTGTCGGTGGACGACCGCGTGACGGTGCTGGTGGTAGACGGGGATTACTCGTCGGCGGCTAGGTCGCTGAGCGAGAGTTTCTATTTGAACCTTGCGCTCAATCCGTCGTCGGTGACGGGTGTGCGGGCGGGTTCGGAGATCGAGCCGAGGGTGGTGCCGCTGGCGGAGTTTTCGCGAACAAAATTCGACACGTATAAGTGCGTGATCCTGTGCAACGTGGAGAAGCTGGACGGGTCGGACCTTGTGCGGCTGGAGTCGTTTTTGAACACGGGCGGCAGTGTGATGATCTTCCTGGGGTCGAAGGTGAACCTGGGCGAGTACAACAAGTGGTCGTTCTTGCCGGCGCGGCTGCGTGGGATCGAGGGTAGCGCCGACAGGCGCGACACGTTCAGCTTTGGGCGGCTGGCGGCGCGGCATCCGATTTTTCAGGACATGGAAGACCTGAGGACGACGAGGATTTTCCGCTATTTCAACAGCGACGGCACACGGCTGTTTGATGGGGCCGAGGTGCTGGCCTGGGTGCTGCAGAAAAA
>DATLAR010000373.1:0-2487 GCA_035527355.1 Planctomycetota bacterium | reverse complement strand
ATGAATTTCAAAATGGTCATACGCCGGCTCAGCGGCGACGACGCGTCGTGGTGGCGCACAAACAAGGTCTTCCTGAACACGCTGCGAAAGACGTTTCTGATCTGGCGCGTGCTGAAGCCGGAAGACCGTGCGATGTACGAGAAAATGGGCAAGGCTTTTGCGCAGATAGCGCACACGGAGAGCACATGAAAAGGCTGACAATTACGGATTTGAAGCACGGCGATTCGCGGCTGATGCCCGCTCTGCTGGGCGGCAGGAAAATCACCGGCGGCGGCGTTTACGTGTTCAAACCGGGCGAAACCGCCCATCCCGAGCCGCGGCACGCACACGACGTGCACGAGGTGTTCATCTTTGTGCAAGGCAAGGGCGTGATCCCGATCGACGGCACCGATCATCCGGTGAAGACGGGCGACGTGATCCTGGTGGAGGCCGGCGAGGATCATCATACGCGCAGCTCGGACGATGATCCGCTGGTGGCCGCGTGGTATCTGATGGAGAAATAACCCGACGCAAGCGAGGTTCAGCATCCATGGCAATGGACATTCAGAAAGAGCTCGAGAGCGAATGGGGCGCGAGGGCGTTCGAGGAGTTTGACGAGCCATACCGCGACGGCTTCGGCATCAGGGCGGTGCTTGGCGGGCTGTTCCTCGGCTTCGTGATGCTGCCGGGCGCGATCTACCTGAGCCTCGTAACCGGCGACGCGGGCGGAATGTCCACCGCCGCACAATGGGTCACCGTGATCCTGTTCACCGAAATAGCGCGCAGGTGCTTCACGAAGCTCTCGCGGCAGGAAATCTACGTGCTCTACGCGCTCGCGGGCGGGCTGGTCGTCGCGGGCGGGCCGTTCTTCGCGCTGATCTGGAACCAGTACCTGGTGCAATCCACCGCCGTCGAGCAGTTCGGCCTGGCCGACGAGCTGGCGCGCAACACCTGGATCGCGCCGCCGCCCACCTCCGAGGTGTACAAGCTGCGGTCGGTGTTCAACCGCGACTGGCTGCCGGCGATAGCGGTGATCATCGCCAGCGGCCTGCTGATGCGGCTGAACCGTTTCACGCTGGGCTTCGCGCTATTCAAGATGACTTCGGACGTGGAGAAACTGCCGTTTCCGATGGCCCCGATAGCCGCGCAGGGCGCCACGGCGCTGGCGGAATCTTACAACGAACGCGAGGGCTGGCGCTGGCGCATCTTCACCATCGGCGCGGCCATCGGCATCTTCTTCGGCATCGTTTACGTGCTCGTGCCCACCGTTACCGGCGGCATAATGAACAAGCCCGTGCAGATCCTTCCGATCCCGTTCATCGACTACGGCCCCGACACACAGAACATCCTGCCGGCCGCGCTGATCGGCATCAGCACGAATCTCACCGCCATCATCTTCGGCTTCGTGCTGCCATTCTGGATGGTCGTCGCGCAGTTCGTCGCGTCCGTTGTAACCCAAATCTGCCTCAACCCCGTGCTCTACAAGGCGGGCGTGCTGCACAACTGGAAGCCGGGGATGGACACGATCTCGACGTTCATCGTAAACGACATCGATTTCTGGCTGAGCGTGCGGATCGGCACTTCGTTGTGCATGGCGGCGCTTGGCGTGGGGCTGGCGGCGGCAACGCTTTGGCGGTCCGGATTCAGGGCGTCGGGAGCCGGCCGAAACCGCGAGCGGGGCGACCTGCCGGTGTGGCTGGCAATCGTGCTATGGCTGGCATCGACCACCGGAATGGTGGTGCTGTGCGCGAAGCTCGTGCCCGATTTCCCCTGGTGGATACTCGCGTTCTTCGGCTTCATATGGACGCCATTCAACTCGTACATCTCGGCACGAATGATCGGGCTCACCGGCTCGGGCGTCGAGTTCAGCTACTTCCGCCAGGCGTCGTTCATCCTGGCCACACGCCAGCTCAACTACAGCGGCTCGGCCATCTGGTTCGCACCAACCCCGCTGGCCGACCACGGCGGCATGGCGCAGTTCTTCCGCGAGATGACGCTTACGCGCACGAAGATCACCAGCCTCATCAAGATCGAGCTGCTGGTTTTTCCGCTGCTGCTGCTGTGCAGCATTCTCTTCTGCTCATTCCTGTGGAAGCTGAACCCGATTCCATCGGCGGCGTATCCTCACGCGGCAAAGATGTGGCCGGTGCAATCGTATTTCACCTGCCTGTGGGCCTCGGCCACGCGCACGGGCGACAGTTTTCTGCTGCAGGCGATCAACCCGGCGTACGTGGCGGGCGGCTTCGGTGTGGGTATCGCGCTGTTCGGCGTTTTCCAGCTCTTCGGCCTGCCAACGCTGGCCTACTACGGCATGCTCACCGGCCTCACGGCCTGGCCGCACAACACCGTTCTGCTGTTTGTAGGCGCGATGCTTGGGCGATTCGTTTTCGCCAAACGCATCGGGCGCGACAAATGGCGCTCCTACGTGCCCGTCCTCGCCGCCGGCACCGCGTGCGGCGTAGGCCTCACCGGAATGCTCTCCATCGGCTTCACGCTCATATCGAGGAG
>DATLAR010000372.1:0-2842 GCA_035527355.1 Planctomycetota bacterium | reverse complement strand
TCATAAGCGCCAACGGCGGCTACGTGCTGCAGGACTGCGGCAGCACGAACGGCACGTTTACGGGTGCGGGCCGTGTGGCGGGCGACGTGGCATTGAGCGAGGGCGCCGAAATCCTGATCGGCGATTTCGTGCTGGTGTTTGCGGGCGGCTCGAACGGCGAGCCGGCGCCCAAGGCCGATGAGAAGAACCCGGCGGCCGAGCCGGCAGCGGCGCATCCGAATGCGGCGCATCTGAATGCGGCGCGTGCGAGCACGCCGCCTCCGGTGCAAGCCAAGCCCGGCTCTGAAAACCACGTGACGCCGGTGGACCTCAAGCGCAAGATTCATGAGAACCTGCTGACCGACCTGGACCTGCGGCACGTGGATATCTCGGATCAGAGCCACGAGGATCTTCGGAAGCGTGCGCAGGAGGTGGTGGCGAAAATCGTCGAGCGGCTGTCGCCCGAGCTGCCGCAATGGCTTCGGCCCGAGCACCTTGTGCGCGAGGTGGTGGACGAGGCGGTGGGGCTGGGGGCGCTAGAGGAATTTTTGGCCGACCGATCGGTCGACGAGATAATGGTGAACAACTGGGACCGCATCTACGTGGAGCGCGGCGGCAAGATTCAGAAGACGAACAAGCGGTTTACGGATGAGAAGCAGCTATTGACGATAATACGGCGCATCCTGGCGCCGATAGGCCGGCGCGTCGACGAGTCCAGCCCGATGGTCGATGCCCGCCTGGCCGACGGCTCGCGCGTTAATGCGATCATCCCGCCGCTGTCGCTCACCGGCCCCACGCTCACCGTGAGGAAGTTTGCGTATGAGCCGTTTACGGCGGACGATATGATCGACTTCGGCACGCTGAGTGCGGCGATGGGCGAGTTCTTGCGGCTGGCGGTGGAGTATCGCCGCAACATCCTGATCTCGGGCGGCACCGGCTCCGGCAAAACCACGCTGCTGAACGTGGTGTCGTCGTTCATCGGCGCCGACGAGCGGATCATAACGATCGAGGATTCGGCGGAGTTGAAGCTTCCGCAGGAGCACGTGATTTCGCTGGAAAGCAAGCCGCCCAACATCGAGGGCCGCGGCGAGATTCCGATTCGCAAGCTGGTGATAAACAGCCTGCGTATGCGGCCCAACCGAATCATAGTGGGCGAGTGCCGCGGCGGCGAGGCGCTGGACATGCTCCAGGCTATGAATACGGGGCACGACGGGTCGCTCACTACGTTGCATGCAAACAGTGCCCGCGATGCGCTGTCGCGCCTCGAAACAATGGTGATGATGTCGGGGATGGAACTGCCTACGCGGGCTATTCGCGACCAGGTGGCGGCGGCGATTCACCTGATCGTGCACACGGCGCGCCTGCCCGACGGCAAACGAAAGGTGATAACGGTTACCGAGGTGACGGGCATGGAAGGCGACGTGATTACGTTGCAGGATGTATTCGTGTATAAGCAGACCGGCATACAGCCGGACGGCAGCATCGTGGGGCGGCACGAGAGCACCGGTGCGGTGCCGAAGTTTGTGCACGCCCTCAAGCAGCGCGGCATCCAGGTGAACATGCAGATGTTTGCCTGACGTTTGATTGGCGGAAGGTATGTTTAAGGAGCTTCTGGTCCAGATGGCGGCATTCGGTTCGGCGGTTGCGTTTGCGATCGCCGGCATACATATGTTCAGCAGAGGTTGGGATGGGTATGAGCAGAAGTATGTGAAGGGAGCGACGCGGCGGCTGGACGATATGTATCTGACGATTCCGACGCAGCACCTGATCTATCTTTCGGTGCTGTCGTTTTTCGTTTTGGCGATGACGGCGGGTGTGATATCGGGCAGCATAATCGCGGGTTTGGCCTTCGGGATGCTGGGGCTGCTGCTGCCGGAGATGCTGGTGCGGTTTTTGAAGCGCCGGCGTCGTATGAAGTTCGGCGCGCAACTGGTCGACGCGCTGATGACGATGTCGAACGCGTTGCGCACCGGTTTCAGTTTGCAGCAGGCGTTTATGCTGGTGCAGCGGGATATGCACGACCCGATCAGCCAGGAATTTCGGCTTGCGAATACGGAGATGCGGGTGGGCGTGCCGATCGAGGAGGCGATGCAGCACATGGTGGAGCGGCTGCCCAGCGAGGATTTGGACCTGGTGGTGACGGCGATCAATATATCGCGCGAGGTGGGCGGCAACCTGACGGAGGTGTTTGACAATATCGCGATGACGATCCGCGAGCGGCAGCGGCTGGAGGGCAAGATACGCTCGCTGACGGCAATGGGCAAAATGCAGGCCGGCATTATCTGCTCGCTGCCGATCGCGATGGGGCTGGTGCTGAACCTCACGAATCCGGAGATGATGCAGCCGTTGCTGCATACGCCCATGGGCTGGCTGTTGTGTGGCGTGATCGGCGTGCTGGAGTTGTGCGGAATTCTGGTGATCCGCAAGATCATCAACATCGACGTGTGAGATCAGATGAACGCAAAAGAAATGCTCGTTTACCTGTGTGCGGCGTCGGCGTCGGGGTTTTTCCTGTGGGGCGCTTACATGTCATATCAGGAGGTAACGCGCCACACCGAGCTGAACCCCGAGCGGCGCGTGTGGATTCAGTCGCTGCTGTTCAAGTTTCTGATCCCGTGTGCGCAGCCGTTTGCGGCGCTGTTCGGGCTGCTTGCAGCGAGGCAGGAGCGTCGGCAGGTGGAGACGAATGAGAAATCGTTTTTCCTTTCGATGCGGCAGAGGTTGCGGCGGTCGTTGATTACGGCGGGCAGCCCGGACGGCGTGACGCCGGACGAGTTTTTCGGCATCATAGTGGTATCGTTTGGCGTGTGCGTTGTTACGGGCGGGATCATGTTTGCGCTGCTGAGCTACCAGGACGTGCCGT
>DATLAR010000371.1:0-4587 GCA_035527355.1 Planctomycetota bacterium | reverse complement strand
TTTTAATGTAAGCGTGAAGGAAGGTAAACACTGAGATAACCTGTCCGATCATATAATAATATTCTTGTGAGCTAGTAGAGCAGGCGTCTCCGGTGCGAGGCGCCACTGGCCCGGAGGCCCGATAGCATGGTAGAATTGATGGGCAAGACAGCAGAAGAACTATACAAGGCAGGACGCGAGCGCGAAGCTGCCGGCCGCTATGAAGAGGCGGCCGATTGCTACGAGCAGGCGCTGGAAGAAAACCCGACGCACGCGGGCGCCACATTCCGCCTGGGCTACCTGCATGCCCAGCGGGGCGACCTCAACAAGGCCGTCGGCTTCTACTCCAGCCTCACCGAAGGCCCTTCCGCCTACGGCGAGGCTATCATGAACCTCGGACTCGTATACGAAGAGCTTCAGCAGCCGGATCGCGCCGCCGAATGCTTCAAAAGAGTGCTGCGCTACGACCCAAACAACCTGCGCGCCGCGCTCTACCTCAAGGATGCCGAATCCGCCTTACGCCAAACCTACGACGACAGCCACGACAAAGAGGTGAGCCGCAAGTTTGAAATACTTCGCACTCCCATCACCGATTTCGAGCTGTCCGTCAGAAGCCGAAACTGCCTCTCGAAAATGAACATCCGTACCCTTGGCGACCTCGTGCGCAAGAGCGAGCAGGAGCTTCTCAGCTACAAAAACTTCGGCGAAACGTCGCTGTCCGAAATCAAGCAGCTTCTCGATATCAAAGGTCTGCGGCTTGGCCAGGAATTTGAAGAGCCGTTGCCCCTCGATTACCTCACGCCCCCGCTCGAAGAGGAAGAGGAACTCGAAGAAGAAGCCGTACGGCCCGAAGACCTGCCCGTTACAGAACGCAATATCGACGAGCTCGGCCTCTCGGTGCGCAGCCACCGCTGCATGGAGCGCCTGGGCATCGAAACCATCGGCGAGCTTATCCAGCACACCGCCGAAGACCTCCTGAGCAGCAAGAACTTCGGCAAAGCTTCGCTTAACGAAGTGAAGGAGAAGCTTACTCATTACGGGCTGGCGCTGAAGGAATCGCGCTAGTCATCCACCGGCACAAGCGGAAACGCCGGAACGGCTTCGTAAGGATCTGATGAAACTCCTCCTGCATATCTGCTGTGCGCCCTGCATCGCCGCCCCCCTCGCGGAATTGAGGAACAGCGGCGCCAAGGTCACCGGTTTCTTCTTCAACCCAAACATACATCCACTGCTCGAATTCCGAAAACGGATTCGGGCAGTGGAAGTTTTTCAAGAGCAGGAAAACCTCGAAGTCATCTACCGGCGCGAATACGGCCTGAACGAATTTCTGCGGCGCATCGGGCCCGATACGCCGATGCGCTGCATGATCTGCCATAGCATGCGGCTCCAGGAAACCGCCAAAGCCGCACTCGAAGGCGGTTTCGACGCGTTCTCCTCTTCGCTGCTGTTCAGCAGGCAGCAAGACCATGTGGCGCTGAAAATAATCGGCCAGGCCACCGGCGTTCAACTGGGCGTGCCTTTCCATTACGTAGACCTGCGCCACCTCGTAGACGACAGCCTCGAGATCGCCCGCAAGAGGGCGCTCTATCGCCAGCAGTACTGCGGTTGCATTTTCAGCGAATTCGAGCGCTACAAGGATTCCGACACCCGCAAGCGCTGAGCCGCCGGCGCACGCGGGCACCACTTCATCCGGGGTGCAGCAATGAAACGGGCCGTACACATCGCATTGGCCACCGCGGTACTGGCGCTCTTCATGGCGTCGGTGCAGTCGTGCATTGCCCGCCGCAACGAGTTCGCGCTCTACCCCACCAGATCCAACGTGCAACTGCCCGGAACCATCCGCGTTTGGCTCAATTCCGGCGAGGCGTGCAAAATACAGGTAGCGGGCGGCGGCTACAAGCTCATCGCCGCCGGCAAAACCATATTCGCCGACAGCTCGCCGCTGCCCGAAGTTACGGCCAGCGCCGCAACAGACGGCATAATGATCGGCCGCGATTTCATCGGCCACCGCCAGGCCGAGCTTGTGCCCGAACCCGGCGCCAGGCTGCTGGTAAACAACAAACCATACCGCGGGCTGCTGCGGCTGATCAACAATCCCTCCTCCGGCCTGATGGCTGTGAACGTGGTAGACCTTGACGATTACGTGGCCGGCGTAGTTTGCTGCGAAATGCCCAGCCTCTGGAAAATCCCCGCACTGATGGCGCAAGCCGTCGCCGCACGCACCTATGCTCTTTATCGCGCCCGAACCCGCGCGAGCTGGAGCTACGACGTCTGCCCCACCACGGGCGACCAGGTGTACAACGGCATCTCGGGCGAGACAAGCTCCGGCTGGGAGGCCGTGGAGCGCACGCGGGGCATCGTGCTGCTTTATGATTGGAAGATACTGCCGGCCTACTATCACGCCGTATGCGGCGGCCACACGGCCAGCCGCAAAACGGTTTTCGGCGAGGAAGAAATCACGCCGCTGGCCGGGCGCGAATGCAGGTTCTGCAACCCCTCGATGCACGGCCTTCTTGGGCCGAAAATGGAGAAGTACTTCCGCTGGGAGGTTACCGTTCAGCAGGCCGACCTCGCTTCGGCGCTCGCGCTGCAGGGCGTCAATATGCCATCCATCGACGCCATTGTGCCGGTGAACATCGATGCCGGGGGCTATGCCGCGGCGGTGGATATCCGCCCCAAGACCGGAGCACCCGCCAGGATGCCGGTCGAAAAATTCCGCCTTGCTGTCGGCTTTTCAAAGCTGATCAGCCCGGCGTTCAACTGCACGAAAAAAGGCAACGCATTCGTATTCACCGGCAAAGGCTACGGCCACGGCGTGGGGATGTGTCAATGGGGCGCCAGCGGCATGGCACGCGAAAACTACACCTCGCAGGCCATCCTCGAATACTACTACCCGGGCGCACAGGTTACGAAAGTGTATTAGAAGAAGTGCCGATTGTAGCACAGCCCCGTGTCCGCACGGGCGCCCCTCGGCTGTGAATTGTAGCACAGCCCCGTGTCCGCACGGGCGCCCTCGGCTGTGGAAGCAGGCTTGCACAGGCACTGCGCCTGACAACTAAAGCCCAAGAGCCCAACAGGCCGAAGTCCAAAGAAACCCTGAGAAGCCTGAAGCCTCAATAATGATAGATTTTCAACTGCTGGCCACCGACGGCAACGCTCGGCACGGACTCCTCACGACGCCGCATGGAATCGTCGATACCCCCGTTTTCATGCCCGTAGGCACAAACGCTACGGTAAAGATGATCCTGCCGGATGCACTGGCCGCCGCCGGCGCCACGATCATCCTCGGCAACGCCTATCACCTGGCCATCAGGCCCGGCGAGAGCGTGGTAGCACATTTCGGCGGGCTGCACAAGTTCATGAGCTGGAACGGGCCGATCCTCACCGACAGCGGAGGTTTCCAGGTGCTTTCGCTGTCAAAGCTGCGGCAGATCAACGACGACGGCGTAACGTTCCAGTCGCACGTCGACGGCTCTAGCATCTTCCTCTCGCCCGAGCGTGCGATTGAAATCCAGAATGCCCTAGGTGCCGACATTATAATGTGCTTCGACGAGTGCGTGCCCTATCCGGTGGAGCATTCCCAGGCGCAGCGGGCGGTGCAGCGTACGCTGGACTGGGCCCGCCGCTGCCAGAAGGCTCACAAGAGGGGCGGGCAATCACTCTTCGGCATCGTGCAGGGCAGCGTATTTCCGGAGCTCCGCGCGTATTGCGCCCAGCGCCTGGTCGAGATGGACTTTCCGGGCTATGCCCTGGGCGGAATAAGCGTGGGCGAGGGAACCGAACTGATGAGAGCGATGGTGGAGGCAACCGTGCCCCACCTGCCCGCCGGCAAGCCCCGCTACCTTATGGGCGTGGGCACCCCGCAAGATATACTCGCCGCGGTGGAATGCGGCGTAGACATGTTCGACTGCGTCATGCCCACGCGCAACGCCCGCGGAGCCTGCGCGTTTTCGACAAAAGGCAAAGTGCGGCTGCGAAACGTGCAGCATCGGATGTCCGGCGAGCCCATCGATCCCGCGTGCGATTGCTACGCTTGCACGAATTTCACCCGCGGTTATCTTCGCCATCTATACATGGTAAAAGAAGCCGCCGCCGGAATGTTGACCAGCATCCACAACATCCGCTTTTACCAGAAGCTGATGGAAAACATACGCTCTGCGATATCGCAGGGAAATTTCCGTGAATTCAAAGCCGAATTCCTAAGAAACTATGAGAGTGAACCCTGATATGTAAAGGAGTACAGAGTCATGAGCAGTTTTTTTGTTGCTGGGGTCGAGGGTAAAGGGGCCGACGCAGGCAGCGGGATGGTGCAGTTCATGATCTTGATTGCGATCATGTTCGGCATCATGTATTTCATGCTCATCCGCCCGCAGAAGAAGAAGGAGAAGAACCGGGTAGACATGCTCAGCCGCCTCAAGAAGGACGACAAGGTGGTTACCATCGGCGGCATGATCGGCGTGATCCAATCGATCAACGACCGCGAAGTAGTTCTTCGCACCGAAGACGGCAACAAGATTCGTTTCACTCGAAGTGCGATTTCCAGAGCCGTGGAAGGCAAGGACCAGGAAGAAGCGAAGTAGAGCCGCCGCCAGTTGCCGCCGGTGCAGT
>DATLAR010000370.1:0-3150 GCA_035527355.1 Planctomycetota bacterium | reverse complement strand
TCACGGCCGGCGGCACCTTCACGGTCGCGCTGACGGTAAACGATGACGACGGCGGCAGCCACACCGATACCTTCGCAATACACAGCACGGTTGCCGGCGACATGAACGACGACTGCCGCGTGAACGTGCTCGACCTCATCTACATCCGCAACCGGCTGAATGAGGACGTGAACACGGGCGACAACTGGCGAGCCGACATCAACCTCGACGGCCGAATAAACATCCTCGACCTCCTCCACGTGAGGAACCGGCTGAACACGCGGTGCCCTTAAGCACAGCGGCTCCAAGAGCAACTGCATGATATTCGGGGCGGCCGCAATGGCCGCCTCACCATATCGCACGCGTGCGGCGCGGGCGTGTCATTTCTTCTTATCTTCCGGCGGGGGGATTCGATCGACCAGCTCGAAGCCGAAGTCGTTGCACCATTGCTGAGCAACCTCCCTGAGCGCCCGTTGGCGAAATTCATACCAGTCCTTCTCGATGTGGTGCGCGTAGAGAGTGGTTTTGAACATCCGGAACGCGCCGCGGCCTTTGATCGAGTGCAGCAGCTTGTCGGCGAGGGCCTCGTTTTCCACGCTGTAGCAGAATCTCTCCATTACGCGATACTCGTGGAAATCAAACGAGGTGGGCATTGGCACGTAATCCTCGCGATTCTCCTGCATCCTGCGTATGAGCTCTCTCTGTTCGACCTGCCACTCGGGCAGCTCGCGCTCTGAATCGTCGTCGCCGTCTTCGTGCTCTTCGGATTCGTCTTCCTCTTCGTCTTCCTCAAGTACACGTCTGTCTTCTTCCGATAGCATGACGATCTCGCCGGTTTTCGTGTTGGCGTATGACATGAACATGTAATCCTGCGATGAATCTATCGCCGTTTCAACGTCGTCGAGTGTGATTTTCGGTTTTTCCGCCATTGCTTTTCTCCATCACAAATGGTTGTACCACAGTGCGCATGGAACCTTGTTCCGACGTCAAGCGTGCGCAACCAGGATCTTCACCGTCAACACTTTTTTCGCGCCTACGTTTTCGAGTCTCACACAGTTGTCCTGATCCACAGGCAGCTCCCGAACGTGTACCCGACGTCCTTGCCGAACCTATTGACAGCATTCTATTCGCGCGGTTGAGGTGTGTCAAGAGAAAAGTATCGAGTGCGGCGACTGGCGTTCATCGGGGCGTTGTTTGCAGCGATTTTCGTGCTCAAAGCTAAACGGCCCGCCGGGCGCGCCCGCCGCGCCTTTTCTTTCAACCGCTCAAATGCTATAATCATCTTCTTGAGTTACAATATAAGGAGACGACAATGGAAAACAGTTTTGCTACTTCCGCTGATCTGCTTGAACCCGGCTCATTCGTCATTGGCTGCAACTACTGGGCATCGCACGCCGGCACCGCCATGTGGTCGGACTGGCGGCCCGACGTGGTGGACGCCGACCTGCAGCAGCTTTCCGAAGCCGGCATGCAGGTGCTTCGCGTTTTTCCGCTGTGGCCTGATTTCCAGCCGATCACGCTGTTGCGCACGGCGCACAGCAGGCCGATAGAATTCCGCCTCGGCGAGCGGCCGTTGCCCGATGACGATGCCGGACGCGCGGGCGTGTCGCCAGAGGCCATTGACCGCTTTCGGCAATTCGCCGACCTTGCCGACAAGCACGGCCTGCGGCTGATCGTGGGGCTGATCACCGGATGGATGAGCGGGCGGCTGTTCGTGCCGCCGGCACTCGAGGGAATGAACCCCATCACCGACGCCACCGCCGTGATGTGGGAGGTGCGGCTCGTGCGCCATTTCGTGCGGCAGCTTGGCGGGCATCGCGCGATCATCGCGTGGGACCTGGGCAACGAGTGCAACTGCATGGGCCACGCCACGCGCGAGCAGTCATGGCTGTGGACTTCTACCATCGTAAACGCCATCCGCGTGGAAGACCGCACGCGGCCCGTCGTCTCCGGCATGCACAGCCTGAGCACGGCACGCGACGGCGCCTGGCGGATCAGCGATCAGGGCGAGCTCACCGACCTGCTCACCACGCACCCATACCCGATCTTCACGCCGCACTGCGACCGCGACGCGGTCAACACGATCCGAGCCGGCCTGCACGCCGCGGCCGAGTCCAGGATGTATGCCGACGTCGGCGGCAGGCCATGCCTTGTGGAGGAGGTTGGTACGCTCGGCCCGATGCTCGCATCCGAGGCAGTCGCCGCCGATTTCGTGCGCTGCGGCCTGCTGTCGTCGTGGGCAAACGATTGCCACGGCTTCCTCTGGTGGTGCGCGTATGATCTCGACCGGCTCGAACACGCGCCCTACGATTGGGACTCGTACGAGCGCGAGCTCGGGCTGTTCCGCGCCGACCGCACACCAAAGCCGGTGCTCCGCGAGATGGCCGCCTTCCGGCGGTTCATCGCAGCGCTGCCCGTGAGGAGGCTGCCGCCGCGAACAACGCAGGCGGTGTGCGTGCTGACCGCCGGGCAAGACTCGTGGGCTGCGGCGTTCGGTGCATTTGTGCTCGCAAAGCAGGCGGGCTTCGACATCAGCTTTCAGACGTCCGAGCAGCCGCTGCGCGACTCGGCGCTGTATCTAGTGCCGTGCATGAGCGGCGCCCAATCGTTCAGCCGCCGCCGATGGCTGGAACTGCTGGACCGCGTCCGCTCGGGCGCCACCGCATACGTCTCGCACAACGACGCTATGCTCTCGCCATTCGTCGAGCCGTTCGGCTTGGAGGTTGTTTCGCGCTCGCGGCGAGTGGCGCCCGCTGGAATCAGGATTGATGCTCTTCCGGACGTGTCCGCATTCAGCGTGGGCAGTCCCTTCCGCCTGGGATTGTCGCCCACCCGCGCCGCCGTGCTCGGCGGCGAGGCGGACGGTAATCCGGCGTTCACCTGCGCGGACTACGGCCGCGGGCGGATCTATTTTCTTACGGTGCCCATCGAACAGCACGCAACGGCCACGCCGGGCGGGTTCGACGCGCCGAACGCTCAGCCTCTCTGGCGGATATACCGCCAGATCGCCGAGCAGGCCATCGCCGGCCGCGCGGTGCAGAAGGAGCATCCGCAGCTCGGTGTTACCGAGCATCCGCTGGACGCCCGCACGCGCGCGGTGGTTGTAATCAACTACAGCCCGGCGCCGGTATCGAGCAGCATCAGGATGGCAGCCGGCTGGCGGCCGGCCGC
>DATLAR010000369.1:0-8612 GCA_035527355.1 Planctomycetota bacterium | reverse complement strand
GCCGCTGAAATCCGCAAGCAGCTCGAAGCACACCCGCGCGACGCATACTTCCAGCTCAGCGCGTCGATGGTGCTATACCAGATCGAGCCGAAAACGGCCTCTCCCGCCATTCTCACGGCCCTCGAAAGAACGTCGATCAGCGACAATGCCTTCCAGTATTTCTACCTCTGCCATCGGCTGGCGCGGCAGCGCGAACCGGGAATCCTGCCCGTGCTGAGGCGCCTGCTCGCCAACGAGCGAACGGTGGTCTTCATCGATCACGAGTCGCCTATGCTCGAGCCGCGCACCATTTGCACGTACCTCTACGGCGTGTACGGCACCGCCGCCGTGCGGCCGCTGATGCAGGCCTGCACCGACCCCAACGCCGTGGTGCGCGCCAATGCCGCTTCGATGCTCGGGTTCTTCGGCGATGAAACACCCATGTTCGTGCTGGCCGACCTGCTGGCGCTCGACGCCGACGAGCAGGTGCGAGCCGCCGCCGCAAACGCATTGGGTCAGATGGACCACTACGGCGTGATCCGCTCGCTGAGCCACGCGCTGAACACCGACCAGAGCGCCAGCGTTCGCGCGGCGTGCGCGTTTGCACTTGGCGAGGTGCAGCACGAGCTTTGCATCGAGCCGCTCGCACTGGCGGTCAACGACCTCTCGCCGCAGGTGCGGCAGTATGCGATCGACAGCCTTGAGCACGTGGGCCACGAGCGCGGCTCCGAGTTCATCGCCAATCGCCTGGCAATCGAGACTGACCCGGCCGTGCGGCTGGCGCTCATCCGGGCGCTGGGAATGCTCGGGCATGAGAAATCGGTGGCGGTGCTCAACGCGCTGCGGAAGAATCCCGAGGAATCCAAAGCGGCGGCCGATGCCATTCGCCGCATCCAGGCCATCGGCCCGCCTGCCCGCGAGCCCTACCCCGGAATGAAGGGCGAGAAGGTGAGCGCGAAAGAGCTCGCGAAGCTGATCGCATCGCTGATGGAGAAAAATGCCGCCGGCATCGAGGCCGCGAAGAAGACGATATTCCTCTCGGCTGAGAAGAACGACATCGCCAAGCTCGAAGAGCTGAGGTCGCGCGCGTTGTGGAGCGTCACAAACGAAACAATGGACCGCGTGAGCGAAACGGGCAAGCTCATCCGCCTGGTGAAACGCAGGATTCGCGGGATGATGTAAGCCGACGATTCACGCCGCCCGATGCAACGTTCATGACCGGCGGCACTCGGCACTTCTTCCCGGCACTTCTTCTTCCATCTTTCTGCGACACTTCCGCTTGAATGCGTCCGATGTTCGATGTAGAATTCCGTCGTGGCCGAAACGCATTCCACGGAAGCGCAGACGCAAATGAATCCGCCCGCAATCGGTGCTCTGATCATCGCGCCTTTCATCATCTGGAAGACCGCCAGAACGCTCCTCGCATACCGCGGCGATACCTCGCCCGCGACCCGCGAGTATTCTCTCAGGTATTTCACCGCCGACGATATCGAAACCGGCAAACGCTGCTCGCGGCCCTATTACCTGCCCGGCCTCATCGGCTGCATCATCGGATTCGGGCTGCTCTATGCGCTCGTTTTCCTGCGGCTCAGCCGCGTGCTCGAAAGCGCCGCCATTCGGGCCGGCGGAGGGCTGATAGTGCACACCGGAGCGTACGTGCTGATGTTCGCTGCCATTCGGACGATTGTCTCCGCGCCGCTCGTCTATTACAGCGGCTACGTGCTGGGACGCCGCCTCGGCCGTCTGAAGCAGACGCTCGGGCAGTGGTTGGTCTTCAACCTAAAGGGAGCGGCGGTTGCGCTGATTTTCACATGGGCGCTTTTTCTGATGTTTCAACTGCTCGTCCGCGCCTATCCGCGCGGCTGGTGGGCGCTCACCGGCGCAGCTTTGGCGGCGGTAACGATCCTGATAGTTTACCTGCAGCCGGTGCTGCTCGCGCCGATCTTCTACAAGTTTACCCGGCTCGAGGAAGGCCCGCTGCGCGCCCGGCTGCTCGAGCTTTGCCGCAAGGCCGGCATCGAGGCGCGCGAGGTGTTTGTGCAGCACGAGAGCAGTGTGAGCACGCAAACCAACGCCTACTTCGCGGGCCTCGGAAAAACGAAGCGGATCGTGCTGTACGACAATCTGCTGAATTCGCATCCGCCGGACGAGGTGGCGGCGGTGGTGGCCCACGAGGCAGGGCACTGGAAGCGGCGGCACCTGCTGATGGGGCTGGGCGTGTCGGCTGTGATGGGATTTGCGGGCGCGTATCTGCTGTACCGGCTTTTCCAGGTAGAGGCGGCGGAATGGCTTTTCGGTGCCGCCTTGGATGAGCTTGCGGCGCTGCCCGTGCTGGTGCTGCTGGGCTCGCTGGCGGGCGCGCTGCTGCAGCCGGTGGAATCGGCTGCCTCGCGTGCGCTCGAACGCCAGGCCGACCGCTCCGCACTCGAGCTTACCGGCGACGCCGATGCCTTCATTCGCGTGCAGGTGAGGCTGGTGCGCGACAACAAAGCCGACCTGCTGCCGCACCCGCTGCTGGTGCGGCTGTATGCTTCGCATCCGACGGCGCTCCAGCGGATTGATTTTGCCGAGAAGGCGCGGAAGTGATCGTGTTGCAGGATGCGGCAAAAGTCCGTTGATTTTTCGGGCCAAAAGCCGTATCCTTAAATATCGCTAGTTTGTTGCCTATCAGGACGGGAACGGAGACAAGAATGAAGCAGTGTTACAATTGCGGGTGGGAATGGAAACAACCCCAGGTGCCCGCTTTCCGGGAGATGTGCCCCCGGTGCGATTCCTTCCTTCATTGCTGCAAGAACTGCAGCCTTTACGACGAATCCGCCAACCAGAAGTGCAAGAGCTCTACCGTAGATAAGATAAGGGAAAAAGACAGAAGCAATTTCTGCGAAGAGTTCAAATTCAAGGAGGTTGCCACGGCGAAGATCGAGAAGACCCGCAAGGCGTTTTCGACGGGCAAGCCCGAAGAGAAGCTCGACCCGCGCGAAAAGTTCCGGCGGCTGTTCAACGAGGAATGACGTCTGACGGCTGCTCCGGTTTCTTCCGGGTCTTAGGCCCCTGCCTCACCAGTTCCTTGTATTGCTCGTCTTCACGGATGTTGTCGAGGTCGGTGTCCTTCTCCATCCATTCAAAATCATCGTAGCCGGCGTCGATCGCCTTCTGCAGCCATTCTATGGCCTTGGCCGAGTCCTTCTCGATAGCCTTGACGCAGGCCATGTTGTACAGAGCGATCTGGTTGTCGGGTTCCGCGTCGAGAACCTTCTGATAATGGTGCTCGGCGCGTCGGTAGTTCTTTTCGCTTAGGAAGGAATTGCCCAGCATGAGGTGCACGCGCGGGTCTTGCCGGCCGAGCCCGGCTATCGGCACGTTTTCCTCCACCAGCACGGCCAGCCCCGCTGAACCCAGATCGGCCAGCATGACGGCCGCCGCCTGCTTCACGTAGTCATCCTGCTCCTTGCGCAGCACCTGTCGAAGGACAGGTATGGCCTGCTCGTCGGCGCAGGTGCGGACGATCCGCACGATCCGCTCGCGCTCGGTGGCATCGGCCTTCTCAAACTGCTTGATCAGGTCGCCCAGCCGCGACCACAGCGCGGGCGTTACGCCCCAGTTGATCATGCGTGCGGCGGCGGCCGCGCGCCACGCCGCCTCGGGGTCTTCCGAGTTGGCTGCCTTGGCGAGAGCCGGCAGCGCCGGTGCGCCAAGCTCGATCAGCGCGGCCGTAGCCGTTTCGCGCAGTTCGTATTTACCGCTCGACAGGTCGGCTACGAGCCGGGCGATCTGCTCGTCCTTCGCGTGTGTGCGCGCGGCGGGTGTGGGCGTGGCGGGCGCCTCGCCTGCAAGCAACGCCGCCGGAATCCACAAGCAGAAAACCACGGCGGCCGCGGCTGCGAGTTGTATTCTTGCTGCGTTCATCGCTCAACGATCCGATAGGTTCTTGAAGTACAGTTCGAGCAGGTTCTTGTATATCTCGGGGAAGTCTTCTTTCATTATCTGGTTGAATTCCTCCCTAGCCTTCGGCGGCAGGTTGCCCCATTCGATGCCCTTCTGGCCGGGCGGCGCGTTTCCGGTGACGGCTGGCTTGGCACTTGCGCCGCTTTCCTGCGAACCTCGAGCGGGCGTGGTGCTTTCCTCCTGCTGGTTCGCCGCGGAGTTTTCCGGCTTTGCCTGCTCGGTCTGCTGGTCCTTTTCCTGCTGCTGTTTCTGCTGCTGATCCTGCTCCTGCTGTTGCTGCTGTTGCTTCTGCGCGATATCGATCAGTCTGTCGAGCAGCTCGATGGCCTTTGCCTGGCGGATCTGCGTTCCTTCGTTTGTCAGGCCCTGCTTGAGCTGCACCTGTGCGCCCAGCATCTCGTCGGCCACGAGATCGAGGGGATTGGGCTGCTTGGGCTTGGCCTCTTTTGGAGGCAGCACCTTCACGGCGTCTTTCGCCGCGCCGGCGGCTTCGCCGCAAACGCACACCGCCGCCATCACGATGACCATTGCTGTGAGAATCTTCACTCTGGTTCCTCCTGCTTGTTGTCCTGCGGCTGCTCTGCGCCTTCCTCGAGTTTTCGGGCAAACTCGCGCGCCACTTCCGACACCTCCTCCTGCTTCTCGCCGAGCCGCTCGATTCGCTTGCCGAGCAGCACCGGATTCATCCGGCCCAGCACCTTCTCTTCTTCATACGTCTTGGTGGCATCGAAGATGCCCACCTCGAGCGTTTTGAGCATCTTCAACTGTGCGAGCGGCGGCACCAGCGGCTGCTTTCCGCCGCCGCCCCCGCCACCTCCGCCACCGCCGCCGCCGGATTCCTTCGACGCCTGATACTCGCGTTTGAGGGCCTCCACGAGCTCGGAAAGCGTTTTCTCGATATCCTGCTGAATCTGCAGCGTTGCCCAGTCGGTCTTCTCCTCGGCCAGCCGTTTGGCCGAGTCGCTCATATCGCGGGTGACGGCCGACATCGCGTAGGTGAAGATGGCGCCTTCTTCCTTTTCGAGGTTCTCCAGCACCTTGGCCGCGTCGTCCTTCAGCAATGCCTGCTTTCCGGCGGTGGTCTGCAGCTTGATCCTCAGCGGCCGCGAGAGGCCGTTTTCCTTCTTCGACGTGTCGTCGATCTGCAGCGTTTCAGAATTGACTTCGCGCTGCTTGCCGAGCATCTCGACGAGCGCTCGGCCGATCTCGAAAAGCTTCTTTTCGCGCTCTTTTTTCGCCAGCGCCTGCTGCGCCTCGGCCAGCTTCTTCTTCGCTTCCTGCAGGTTCCTGATCGCCTGCTCCTGCTCGCTGCCGGCGTTCTTTCGGTCGTCCTTGCCGAGCTCCTGCTCGGCCTTCTGCATATTGTCCTCGGCCTGCTTCGTGCTGCCGGAGGCGTCTTGCATCCTCTCGGACATTGTTTTGTCCAGCGGCTTGCCCTGCTCGGCCATCTGGTTCAGCTCGCGCGTGAGGTCTTCGGTTTGCTTGCGGATGCGCTCCTGTTCCTTCGCGAGTTCCTCGGCCTTGCGTGCCTCGTTGGCCTTGCCAAGCCGCTCCTTGGCGTTCTTCAGGTGGTCGATGGCGGCGGCCTGCTGCTGCTGAGCATCGGCGGGCTGGTTCTTTGCGAGCTTCTGGCCGGCCTCCTGCATCTTGCCGGCGGCCTTTTTGGCTTCGGGCGAAGCCTCGGCGGCGCCTTTCAGATCGTCAAGCTGCTTAGCCAGCTTTTCGGCGGCTTCCGCAAGCTCCTGCTGCTTCGGGGCCAGATCGTCTGATTTCGTGTTTTCCTGCGAACGCCCGGCGGCTAGGGCCTTCAGGTTTTCCTGCTCCTTGATGATGCTGTCGATCTGCTTCTCGGCGTCTTCGAGCGACTGGTTCTGGCCGGCTTCGGTGGCCTCTTTCTGGGCCTGCTGCTCGCGGATCAGCTTGTCGAGCTTTTTCGCGGCGTCTTCCATCTGCTTCTTCAACTGGTTAATGTCGGCGATCTGCTTTCGCTTGGCTTCGTTCAGGTTGTCTACCAGCTTCTGAAGGTCTGCATAGACCTTCTCCTGCACGGGCACGGCCGACGCGGGACTAACCTTGCCGAGCTTCTCCGACACGTCCTTCATGTTTCGCGCGATCTGGTCGGATGCAGCCTGCTCAATCGCTTTTTGCACGGCTTCGGCGGCGGCGGGGTCGCTCTCTTTCGCGTTTTTCGTGAAGTTGCTCATCGCCGATTCCAGGCTCTTCATGTCCTCGTGGGCGCCGTCCTGGTCGCGCTCCAGACCGTGCAGCGCCGTGCGGTCTTCCTCCTTGATTTCATCGGGCTTCTGTCCGAGCGTGCGAATGCTCACACTCTTCGAGCGCTCGTTGATCGATTTCTGTTTCAGCACCAGCCGCCCGGCCTGCCGGATCAGCTCGTCGAGGTCTTCGGTGCGGCCCATGCGCTTCAGCAGCGAGCTGAGCTCCGAAAGGATATCCGACTGCGCAGCGGAAGCGTTGCGCAGGTTGGGCAGTTGGTCCTTCTTCTGGGCATCGTTGAGCTTGGCGGCGGCGTCGGGCATGTTCTTCTTGCCGAGGTCGTCGAGCACCTGCCGGAACGACTCAAGCCGCTCGGCGTCTTCGGGCGTGCCGATCTTGTTGTCGAGCATCTCCTTCGAGATTTCGGCGATCTGCTCGGCGGCAGCAGAGCTGCGCCGGCCGAGGTCATTCTGCGATTCGGCGGCCATGTGCAGGTGCTGTGCGTCGTCGGGGCCGAGTTTCCTGGCGATCTGCATCTTGTCGGCAAGCTCGTCGGTCTTTGCCTTCAGGCCTTCCTCCACCTTCTGGATTTCCTCGATATCCCTTTTCACCTGGTTCAGCCGGGTGTCGAGCTTCGACGCCATGCTTGCGGCGCTGACGATTGTGAGGTAGAACGGATCGGAGCGGCCTATCCCGGGGCCGCTCACGTCGTTGTAGTCTTCCGCCTCCACGTAGCAGATGATGCGGTCGCCCTCCTTAGGTGCGAGGCGCGACAGATCGAAGGAGCCTCGGTTTTGCACGCGGACGGAATGCGCTTTGGTGTCGGGAAAGATATCAACGGTCTGCGGGCCTTTGTCGCCATTTTTCATTATGAAGCGCGTCTGCCGGATTCCGCCGAAGTCGCGCTCGTCGGTGCTCTCGGCCGCCACGTCGATTTGCGCCTTGTCGGTCACCTCGCGGTTGCCGCGCGGCTGCAGCACGCGCACCTCCGGGGGCTTGTCTGCTATCACCCGCAGCCGATAGCGCACGGGGTTGGTGTCTGACAGGCCGTCGAAATCGGTGACCTCGATCCTGTAGTTGGTGGGGCCGGGTTCCAGCGTGATGGGCTTGCTTGTGGAAAGCAGCCGGCCGCCGGCTTCGGGCGGGTCGTTGTCATTCTCGGGCGAGACCTTCATCGGCAGCTCTGATTTGCTGTCGAATACCACGCGTGCGCCGTCGGGCTTGATGGTTTTGTTGGTTTTCGCGCGCAACCGCACCTTCGTGCCGGCCACGCCGGTGATGTCGCCAAGGCCGGCGGGCTGCTTATAGCCGGCCTGGCCGGTATACTTGGGGAAATCGTATTCCACGCTGATCGTTTCCACCTGCGGACGGTCGATCACCTTCACATGGTATTCGTCGGTGCGGTGGTCTCCTCCTTCGAGGTAAAACGAAAATCCTTCGGCGACGGCCGGCAGATACGCGCGGAATGAGCGGTCGGAGATCCTCTTGAGCCGGCGGGTGGTGCGCCCGGCCGCGGCCGAGCGGGAATACAGGATAACTCGCGGCGGCACGCGGCCCTTGCATTGCACGTCGATTGTAACATCATCGCCCTTGGCCACGCTGCTGTCTTTTTTGCGGCCCGCAAGCAGCAGCGTGGTTTGGCGCGGATACTCGATTGCGGAATAGGGGTGGAGCATCCGCGAGGCGAAAATTCCTACAAGCTCGCGCTCGGCCGCCACGTATGCGCCCGCTATGCCCAGGCAAACCATCGCACCGGCCAGCAGGCGGAATAGCTGCGTTTTGCGCAGCACCGTAGTGAAATCGCGCCCCGCCACCTGGCGGTTCACCGACGTGACGACCTCGCTGACGAGCGCCGGCGATACGTATTCGGTGGCGGGCGTAGCACGTCCGCGCGAAAGCTGGATCGCGCTGATCAGCGAGTCCTGGAATTCCGGGTGGCGTTTTTCCACCAGCAACGCGAGAGAGTCGTTGGTGAGCTTCACGCCCAGCGGCCTGATGATATACTGGTAAAGGGCGGCGATGACGATTCCGGCCCCGCCGGCAAGCGCGGCCACGCGCGTGGCGCCCGGCAGGTGGGCATACCAATCCAGAACAAACGCCGCCGCTACCACCGCCAACGCCACAAGCAGCACGCGGAGCGAGCCGATCAACACGATCAGCCGCCGCATGCGGCTTCGCAGCGCCGAAAGCTTAGTCGAAATATGATCCAGAGCCATGCTCACCTCTGAAAACCCTCCGCTAGAAGTCTAACACACAGGCGCACCGTTTGCAACCACAAAAACCGCGGCTCACCTGTTTTTACAAATCGAGTGCAGGCCACGGCATGCGCGCGGTTTCCCCCCTGAATGAATAGGCGTTCGGCCCGCTCCCCGGTTGCGTTCTTTTTCAGGCGTGCCGCGTGTGGCAAACACCAGCCACAGCGCCGGCTGGCATGATGCACTCTGGGCATGGCTGCCTGATTCATGTGCAACCGG
>DATLAR010000368.1:0-17341 GCA_035527355.1 Planctomycetota bacterium | reverse complement strand
GTAAACGGGGCTGTTGCTTTGGCGCTTGATCTCGCCGATCTCCCGAGTGATCAGCGCGCGTTCGTTGATGAGGCGGACGATCTGCTCGTCGAGTTGGTCGATCTTGCTCCGGAGTTCGTCAAGGCACATGCCGCTCTCCATGTTCGTGTGGAAATGTGATGGTAACACATCAATTATAGTGCGTACGAGGAGGAAAGAAAAGAGCTAATTCCGGGCATGGCCAAAGCGGGCCTGCTACCAATGGCGTGAGAGTGAACGTATTATACGCGAAACATGCGTTCCGGAGGTGCGGGCGGCGCCGCAAATGCAGGGGCGGGGCAGCCGCCCAATGTAGGGGCGGGGCACTGCCCCCGCCCAAGCCCCCGCCCAAGGGCAAGGGCGGTGCCTTGCCCCTGCCCCGCCGGCCCGGGCAAACCATTCCGCGCCTCAAAAAGCCTGATCCCCAGTTGCCTGCTCGCTGAATTCCTTCTGGCGTTGCAGGTGAGCGTCCGCCTGTGTCGCGTATCTCGCGGCGGCGTTGCCGGCCTCGCTCTGCCGGGCGCGAAGGTCCGACACGGCCCCGCTCACGCGGCTTGCCTTGGTGACTAGCTTGTCGAGCGCCGAGCGTTTCATCTGCTTTTCCGCAGTGTCGGTTTGCAGCATCTCCTTCTTCAGTGCCTCGATCTCCTGCTCAAGCGGTGGCCCTAGCGGCTCGATCATGTGGATCAGCCTTTCGCACAGGCTCTGCTTCTGCGCGGGCTGGGCTTGCCACAGCTCGTAAACGCCGGCAAGGCGGCCGTTGAATTCGCTGTTGCTGCGCTGCACGCGAAAAACCGCCTGCGCGGATTTTGCCGCCTCGCCGCATTGCTTCTCAAATTCGCTCCAGCACTCGAAGATTCGGCCCAGGTCCTCCAGCGCCGTCCGCGTGGTGCTTATCCGCGCGGGCACTAGTGCGGCCACGCACTGCATCAGCGCATCGTATCGCTCGTCGCCGGGGAGCTCCCGCAAGGCTGCCATCAGGGCATCGGTATAACCGGCTACGGGTTCCGCACTGATGCCCGCGAGCGCGCGCCGGGTGTCCATCAGCAGCCGGTGCGCCTCCAATTCATCGGCTAGATCGTACTTGTATTGCAGCGCCTGCCCGGCTTGCTCCAAGACGGCCGCGTGATCCTTTTCCTGAAGCGCGATCTGCGCGAGCAACGTGTGCATGTCGGAAACCACCGGTCTCAGTTGCAGCTCGTCGCGGATGAGCTGCGGCAGCGTTTGCTGGCCTCCGCCCGGCCGGCTGATCTTGCCGGCCGCATCCTTTTCCGCCACGCTTAGCGCATTTTGCAGCGAATCCGAGAGGATGCGCCTGGCCGAGTTGATCCGTTCCGAGTCGCCGCTGCGAACCCTGAGCATAGCAAGCTGGTACTCGGCCAGCGGCCAGGCTTGGGTAAGCGAGCTCTCGCCCGGGCCGGCCGTGCCCGTGCCTAGTGCAAGGTCGCGCATCAGGTCGAAACAGGTCTCGGCCGCACTGTAATAGGCCTCCGCGTCGGTGCCGCTATCGCGGTGCAGCAGGTATGCCGCAAGATGGATCAGGCCGCGGCTGTTCGCGTTGATGATGCCTTGCGCGCGATTGTCGTCGCTTTGCGGGTAACGCTCCAACAGCACCGCAAGCGAATCGGCCGCACTAGCATCCTGACGGGCGCGCACGCCCAGGTATATGTCCACGCGGCGCAGGAAGATTTGGTTTGCCTCAAACACCTGCCCGTTGCGGAAGTATGCCTCCGCCAGCATCTCGAGGGCAACGGGGTTGGAAGGTTCCGCATGCAGTATCTGGCGGCAGCGCGCGATCGTTTCGCGCAGGTTCCCGCCTACGAGGAAGATGCGTGCAAGCGCCACCTGCGCGGGCATCAGGTCCGGTGCGGCTTCCGTAACTATCCTGAACTGCTCCAGAGCGTGTTCGTTCTTGCCGGCGCGGTAATATGCGATGGCCAGCATGATGCGCGCCTGCAGCCACTGCGGGTGCTGGTTCACAACCACCGCTAGCCTCGCCACCGCATCGTGGTAATCTGCCTTGAGCAGGCTCAGCGAGCCGGCGGTATAGTCCACTGGCACCAACGCCGGGGCCGACGAGTCGGCCGCCGGATCGATCTCCAGCATCATGCTCTCGAAGTCGGCCATATACAGGCGGATTCTGCGCAGCTCGAGCCGCGCTGTAACGTTTGCCGGATCGGCGCTTAGCGCGTCGCCCACCAGCCTTATTGCCGCTGCGGGATCGTCGCGGTCTTTCGCAATGCGAGCCAGGGCTACCATCGCGGCCGACGCGATGGAAGGCTTGGGCCATTTCGCAAGCTGCACGGCTATGGTTTCGGCTTCGGCCGGACGCCCGGCGTTCAGCAGGAGGTCCGCCTGCAGCAAACGCCCGCTCGGGCCGCCTTGCGCCGCCTCGCCGATCGCCTGCCTGCAAAGCTCCTCCGCCTGCGAAAGCAGCGCTTGCACCTCCGGGCGCGCCGGCTCGTCTTGTGCCCGCGTCTTCAGATACGCGCGGAATTCCGCGAGGCTGCCGTACTGAAAAGCATGCTCGCGCCCCCCGCCGGCCTGCAAAACGGCATCTTCGAGCTCGACCAGTTTTGCGCGGAAAAGTACGGCCAGCCGGCGCGCGGCAAGCTGGTGCGCCACCCCCTCCTCGCCCAAGGCGAGCGCTTCCTTCGAAAGCTGCTCCACGCCGTCAAGCTCGGATCGCTGCAACAGAATCCAGCCGATGCCCAGAAGCGCCTCGCTCCGATTCCCCGGCGCCAGGTCCAGTGCGCGCCGGTAGCTATCCTGCGCCGCGGCCAGGCGGCCAAATCGTTTCTGCACACGCCCCAGAGCCGTCCACGCGTCCGGCATTTTCGGGTTTGCACGCGTGGCTAACGTATACTCGTTCTCGGCGGCGGCAAAGTCGCCTGCGTGCTCGGCATGCTGCCCGTTGCGGTAGTTTCGCGCCGCGGGATCATGCAGCCACAGGCGCAGCCCGGCCGCACCGAATAGCAGCAGCGCAGCTAAGAGAAAGAATCGTCGGCGTCTATACATCAGTTATTCCCGTGGCTCGTCGCGGGTGCGTCACGGCCAGTCGAGGCCGTGCGTTCGGTACACGTGCAACAGGCGCGGCCAAAGCGAATCCAGCTCGATCATCTGCAGCCTTGCCAGGCTGGCGGCGTTCTGCCGGCGAAGCACCACGGCAGAGTTCAGCAGGCCAACTGTCCCCGGCTGCCGCTGCACGATTGCCGCCAGCGAGCCGCGGAGGTCGGGGCCGCGCAAGCCGCTGGAATGCGCCATCAGCAGCAGGTCTTGCGAGCGGCGCGAAAAAGGATCCGCTGCAAGCATTTGCGCCGCCACTTCGGAGTAGTCTTTCTCATGTACCAGCGCGAAATACACGTTGGCGATGAACGTCGTTTCAACCGGCATGTCTGTGGCTACGGCCAACTGCTCGTCCGCGTCGGAGTGGCGGCCGGCCATTGTATTGAGCGACCCGAGCGTGGCCATCAATGCGCTGGCGGAGGCCCCTCGCGCCAGGCCGGCGCGGCACTGGGCGATTGCGGCGTTTATGCGGCCATCCAGCGCGAGCCGACGCGCACGGAACAGCTCCGGCTCGGGCGAGGCCGCATCGTACTGAACGAGTTTGTCGTAATGCTGTTCGGCGCGGTCCATTTGCCCGGCCAGGCTGTACGCAAAGGCCAGCACGCGGTGGTGCGCCTTGGATGCATCCGGCTGAGCCGCGAGGTATTCGTGGTCGTCGATTACGAGGCGAATCTCGCCGTTGGCCATTCGCGCGGCGGCCAGAGCTTGTATGGCCTGGGCCGAGTCCGGCCGCAGCTCGAGGTACTTCTCCATAGCGTCGATGGCGGCATCGCTGCGCCCGCTGGCCACATGCCCCGCCGCCAGCATCCGAAGCGCGTCGGGGTCGCCCGGGTTGCGCTCCAGCACACCGCGGCAGATTTCCACCGCCGTGTCCGTGCGGTCGGCCGTCAGCGCTACCGCCGCGCGGGCCAGGTGCGCCTCCGCAAATCCGCTGCGCCACGTGCACAGCCTGCGAAGAGCCAGTTCGGCGGCGTTGAGATGACCGGTGCGATACTCGGCGAGGGCGCGGTGATACCCCAGCAGCTCCCAATTGGGGTCCGACAGCATGCCCAGGTTCTTCAGCGCGAGGTGATGCCGGCCCGCCAGCAGGTCGATCGACCCTTGCAGGAAAATCGCACGCTCCTCGCGCGGATTCTTCTCCAGCAGGTCTTTCACCGCAGGCACCAGCCGGGCGTAGTCGTCGGTGCAAAACATTATTCCCGCCTTGAGGTGGCGTGCCGTTATGTTCTTCGGATCGTCTATGAGCACGCGGTCTACAAGCACCTCCGCCTCCTCGATTCGGGCTTCGCGTGCAAGCATCTGCGCGGCATAGAGCCGCAGGCCGGCCGGCGGATGATCGAGCTGGGCCATCACATCCAGCACGGTTTCCAGGCCGCGCTCGCGGGCGCCCAGCTGTATGTCTATTGCAGCCTTGCCCAGCCGCGAGGCGATGAAATCGATGTCCGCGGCCAGCGCTTCCTCGAGGTAGCGGCTCGCTCTCACGGATATTTCGCGCACCGATTGAACCTTCGCCAGCAGGCGGCCGGCGTCGTCGTCCTTGGGCAGGTTCCGGCGCAGCATCTCGGTCGCCTCGTCCAGGCGGCCGGCAGACACTTCGTGCAGGATCAGGTCGTCGGCGGCCACCGCCAATGTGCCTAGCTCCGCAGCGAGCTGGCGGCATTCGTAAAGAAAACGGCGGTGCTCCAGGCGGCCCGCAAGGTCCAATGCGGCCACGTGCGCCGCACCCACCGCATTGGCCGGCAGCTCTCGTGCCAGACGCGCATAGCTGCGGAGGAAGCCATCGGCTTTGTCAAACTCGGCCGCATCGGTGAGGAAGCCCTGGAAGTCGATGCTCAAAAACAGCAGCGGGTCGAGCTTCAGTGCAGTGTGATAGCCCGTGAGGGCATCGGCGTAGCGCCGTTGCTGGAGGCAGAGCCGGGCCGTCTGGAAATGCGCGTAGGCGTAATCGGGCTGGATTTGCAGGGCGCGCTGCAAGCGTTGCTCGGCAGCTTCAAACTCTGAGCGGGCGATTAAAATCTGCGCCTGGTGGCAAAGCTGGGCAGGTGTAGGGTTCACGGCCATCCGAGCCAGCACCGCTAGTGCCGCTACGCAAATGATGCCGCACATGATGACAAGCTTCAGTGGAAACCTCATTCAAAGTCCAAAGTCAAGAAGTCCAGGGTCCAAGGTCAAGAAGTCCAAGGTCCAAAGTCCAAGGTCAGCTCCGGCCCTTCAGGCCTTGACTGGAAAAGAACAAGAAAGATACGTCATCGAATTCGTATGCACATTCTTCATCCATTCTTCATTCAATTCCGATTAAGGCCTGAAGGGCCGGAATTCCATATAGCCCAGCCCGAAGGGCTGGGGAAAAGGCGCCACCCACCCCAAAGTCAGCCCTGAAAGGGCGGCCTTACGCATACCCTACGCACGACCGTATACTCCGCCCTTTCAGGGCTTGGCTCTTTTTGCCACACCGGCCACCCAGGGCGTTGCCCAGGGTGCGCCGGCAGACTGGCGTTTATTACTCCGGCCCTTCAGGCCTTGACTGGAAAAGAACAAGAAAGATACGTCATCGAATTTGTGAGGCCGTGCACTAGGATCACCCCTCCTGGATGCCATCCGGAAGGGCAAGCTTGTATTTTCTCATCTTCTTGAAAAGGGTGCTGCGGTTCACCTGCAGCAGCTCCGCGGTCTTCTGACGGTTCCAGCCGGTGCTGCGCAGCGCCCGCTCGATGATCTCCTTTTCGGGGCCGGCCAGCGCATCTTTCAGCGGCAGCATTCCCACCGATTGCGACGCAACCACGTTCTCGTCCGTAATCCGCGGCGGCAGGTCGTCCACACCGATCGTTGAACCCTTGGCAAGTATCACCGCCCGTTCCAGCACGTTCTCCAGCTCGCGCACGTTGCCGGGCCAGTTATACTGCTGCAGCTTGCGCATTGCACCGTCGGTGATGCCGTTGATCTTCTTGCTGTTCTCGCGCGCGTAAGCAAACGCGAAATGCTCGGCCAGCCGCGAAATATCACCCACGCGCTCCCGCATCGGCGGCACCTCGATCGGCACCACGTTTATTCGGTAAAAAAGATCCGCCCGGAAGTGCCCCGCTTCGATCTCGTCGTTCAGGTTCTTGTTTGTGGCGATGATCACGCGCACGTCGCTCGTGATCGAATCGTTCGAGCCGATCTTTTCAAACACCCGGTCTTGCAGCACGTGCAGCAGCTTCACCTGCAGCGATGGCGAGGCCGCCGATATCTCGTCCAGAAAAATCGTGCCGCCGTTGGCCAGCTCAAACTTGCCCGGCTTGTCGGCGTGAGCACCGGTAAACGAACCCTTCGTGTGGCCAAACAGCTCGCTTTCCAGCAGTGTCTCGGTCAGCGCTCCGCAGCTTACCTCGATGAACGGCTTGTCGCGTCGCGGCGATTTCTGGTGTATTGTCCGCGCTATCAGGCTCTTCCCCGTGCCCGACTCCCCGGTTACCAGCACCGAGGCGCGCGTGTCGGCTACCACGTCTATTATGTCATAGATTTTCTGCATCTTGTGGTCGCGGCCCAGCAGCATGTTGTACTGGTTTCGCAGGCCCAGTTGCTTCTTCAGCTCGATGTTCTCGTGCCTCAGTTTCTGCTGCTCGAGCGCCCGCTGAATGATCATCTTCACGCCGTCGTCTATCAGCGGCTTCGTGATGTAATCGAATGCCCCGATCTTGATCGCCTCCACCGCCGCTTCGATCTGGCCGTAGCCCGTGATCAGCACCACCGAACTTTCGGGGCAGTTTGCCACGCCGTGCTTCAGCACGTCGAACCCGGTTACCTCCGGCATGTTGACGTCGGCGAGCACCACCTGGTACGATTCCTGCTGCATCTTGCGAATCGCCTCGGCACCCCCCCGGGCCGAGTCTACCGCGTATCCCTCCAGTCGCAGAAATTCGGAGAGGGATTTGCATTCGATCGGATCGTCGTCGACGACAAGGATTTTACCAGACATCTCATTAAGCTCCCGGTTCACTGATCTGCCCTTTGGCCTGCCGAGCGGACCATCGGCTGCGCGCTTGGCCTTCGGGGCTTTCTCCGCGTTTGGCGCACCTTCATCCAGCTCGCTTCTTTTCGGATTCAACGTTTGCTTCTTCCACACTTCCGTGAAATGCCGCGGCTACGTTGCCGGCAGTTTCACCGTAAAAGTTGTGCCCTTGCCCGGCTCGCTCTGAACGTCGATGGTGCCCTGGTGTTTCTCCACCATATCGTGGCAGATCGCCAGCCCCAGGCCGGTGCCTTTGCCCGGCTCCTTCGTAGTGAAAAACGGATCGAATATCCTCTTCTTCACGTGCTCCGGCATGCCCGTGCCATTGTCGGTAACCGCTAGCACAATCGCCCCTTCCCTCAGCTCGGTAGTCAGCAGCAGCTTTCCGCCGCCGGGCATCGCATCCAAGGCGTTCTTCACCAGGTTCAGCACCACCTGCGTAATGTCGCAGGCCGCCTCCGGGAGGTTGTCGGCGAGAACGGTTTCAACCGACACGTGCAGTTCTTCGGCCTTGAACCGCACCGAAGAAAGCGCCTCTTTCACCGCCTCGTTTACAAGAACGCTGTGATGGGCGCGGTGGGCGTTGCGCGAAAATTCCAGCAGCGAGCCCACTATGCCCGCCATGCGTTCCAGGCCCTTTTTCGTTTCGCCCAGATACATCCGCACCCGCTCGTCTTCCCTGGTGGTGTTCAGCGAAAGGTTGATGAAACGCAGGATGCCGTCGAGCGGGTTGTTCAGCTCGTGCGCCACGCGTGCGGCGAGGCGTCCGATCACCGCGTGCCGCTCGGAGGCGGAAAGCATCCGCTCCATCTTCACGCGCCGGGTCACGTCTTCGATCACCACTACTCCGCCGATGATGGCGCCTTCAGGGTCCTTCAGCGGGCTCGCCGTGGCGCGTATGATGTGCGACCTGTCCCCGTCCGGCGGCACAAACGTGGCGGAGTCGAACCGCACCACGTCGCCTAGCTGTATCACCGCCTGCAGCTCGCGCGCCCACGTCCTGCTCTTCTCCGTTATGTCCAGCTCCAGCAGGCTCTTGTTGCCCGGTTGCCCGCCGTAGAGCTCTTCGAAGCGCTGGTTGCAGAAAGTGATCTCGAAATTCTGGTTAAACGTGATGAGCGCCAGGGGAATGCTCTTCACGATGCTCTCGTTGTAACTCTTCAGCCGCTTCAGTTCCTTGCCGGTCTCGGCAAGTTTCTCGAGGGCGGCATCGAGGCGCTCGTGCAGCTCCTTGTTGAACTCCTCGAGCAACTCGTGCTTGCCAAGCTTCCTGATCGCCGTGGCCGAGTAGTTGGCGGCCACCAGCAATTGCTTTAGATCCTGCGGCTCGAACGGCTTGCCGTTCTGCTTGTCATGCAGGCTGATCACGCCTAGCAGCTCGTTCTCGTCCATCAGCGGCACCGACATGAACGACCCGCTGATGTGGCGGCCCGACTGCCTCCCCTTGAAGCGCGCGTCGCTGTTGATGTCGGGCACAAACAGCGGCTGCAGTGCGGTGGCCACGTATCCGGCCACGCCGTCGTCGAGCTTCTGCCGCACGCCTTTCAGCGAATCGGCCATCCTGCCCTTCGCCGCGCTCAGCACCAGCTCCTTCGTCTCCTTATCATAAAGAAATATCGAACCCGACTCGGCCTTCAGCATGGCCATGCACGTTTCCAGCACATTATCGAGCAGTTCGTGCACCGACTGCACGCAGCGTGCAGCCTCCCAGAGCTCATTGAGCAGGGAAAGCTCGTAAAGCCTGCCCGAAAGCTTCCGCGTTTCAGCGCGGATATGCTCAAGCTTCGCGGCGCGCCTTTCCAGCCCGGCTATTCTGTTATTCAGCACTCGGTAAATCTCCCCTAAGGCAAGATTTCCGGAAGCGAAAAAGCCCCCTTGCTCGCATTCCGGCGAACGCCCCTGCTGTTTCACTTGTGAGGGATGATAAGATCAGTACCATAAAACTAATGCAAAAATGGTGCCAAACCGCAACATGGTGTCTGAAAAAATCCGCTTGCGTCGTATGTTATTGTCATACCACGTGTTGCAGCACACATCCGTGCCCTGCAAACACCCGTCCGAAAGGCGGGTTGTTGGGTTTAGGCAACACATTGCGCGGTGAAAGGCAACGTATCACCTTGCAGCACCACATCTTAGCACCGTATCCACAAAAACAGACGCATGTCCGTAATACCATGCACAGAAGTCTTTCGAAAGGCTTCTGTCTTTTGGGCTAAATAAAAAGCAACCGAGCCGCTTAAAGATTCCCGCACAAAGCGCCGATATACAACATTATGAAGATTCCACAACATGTGGTGCCGGTGAAACGCCCAAAACCATAACCCTTGGGCATTTGCACCAACACCCTTCAGGGCACCTGCTATGACGCATGTTATAGAGCATATTGTAACCGCCTTTATAGCAAAGGCAAGGAGAATCCGATGACGGTCGATGAGATCAAAGAGCTGCGGCGGCTCTCCGGCCTGAGCCAGGAAGAATTTGCCCGCGAACTCGGCATCAGCTTTGCCACCGTGAACCGCTGGGAAAACGGACGGGCACTGCCATCACGGCTCGCCCTCCGGCTACTCGAACAGTTCAAAAAACGAACCACACGTATACAGGCTTCATGAGTATTTTCGGCAACATGGCAGCATCGCGAAGCTGAAAAATCCTCCACCAAGCCGCTCACGCACGAGAACCACATGCCACCAAGGGGAAGCAAACCTCGAAACCTGCACGACGAGGAAAAAATCATCCGCGTCGAATGCAACATGGAAGAATTCCCCTACTTCCGCCTCTCCAAACGCGACGCCCGCACACTCCGCGAAATCTACTACAGCCGCGACACCCGAAACCCCGAAGGCGACATCCTTCTCCAGGAATGGATCGTCCGCGCATCCGGCACGCTCGGCCTCCCCGGCCCGTTCGACCAGGACGTCTACGTCGCACTCGAAGAAATCATCGACGAACGCGGCATCGACCCCGACGGCTCCCTGCCCTTCACCAAATACCGCATCGCCGAAATCATGGGCAAGGGCCACTCCGGCATCATCTACCAGAAAATCACACAAGCAATCGAACGCATGATCGCCACCTCCATCACCAGCGGCCAGGCACTCTACCACAAAGGCGAACGCCACCACGTATCCGGCGTCTTCGCTCTCTACGACGAAGTAAGCTTCTACAACCGCGCCGTCGACAAATCGCCCCGCCGCAACATCGAATACAACATCCTCTATCCCAGCCGATGGTACACCGAAAGCCGCCGCGCAAACTACGTGAAACCCCTCAACTCCACCTTCTACCGCAGCCTCGCACTGCCCACCTCAAAAAAACTTTACCGGCTGCTCGACAAACGCTCCTACCCCGACCGCAGCCGCATCGAGCTGTCACTATCCGAACTCGCACGCGCGCTCCCGCTCACCGATGAATACCCTTCATTCCTCAAAAAAGTGCTCGACAAGGCCCACGCCGAGCTCGTCGCCGGCGGATTCCTCACCACCGCGCAATACGAGCCGATGCGCCGCGGCGAATGGAAAGTAGCATACTCCTTCCCGCGCCGCCGCGACGAAGAACCCATCGCCAACCAACTCGCACGCATGCTCGTCCATCGCGGCATCAGCAGGCCCGCCGCCATCGAGCTCGCCCGCCGCTTCCCCCACCGCATCGCACGGCAGGTCGAAGTATTTGACTGGTTGATGAGCGCCGAAGGCTCGCGCATCAAAACGAACCCCGCCGGCTTCCTGCGCAAATCAATCGAAGACGACTACGCCCCCGCCCCCGGCTTCATCTCCGACGCCGAAAAGAAAGCCGTCCGCGAAGAAAGCCTCCGCAAAATTCGCGAAAAACAGCAGGAAATGGAGCTCCAGGAACGCGAGCGGATCGTCCTGCTCGAAAAAATCCGCGAAGTGCGCGAAACCCTTCCCTCCGACACACTTGCCCGCCTCGAAACCCAGGCCGAAGCCAACCTCAACACCTTCATGCGCCGCAAGCTCCGCGACGAGCGCAAGGAAGGCCGCCTCAAACCGACCACTAAAATTGCCATGGAGGAAGAACTGAACAGGCTGATCGAAATGAAATACCTTGGCTAGACAGCCCGCGGCGCACGAAGATGCGCGGCGCGTGCCGATGTGATGCGCGACTGACCATCAGCCGATGTCGTTGCAGGGGCAAGGCACGGCCCTTGCCCTGGGCGGGGACAGCGCCCCGCCCCTGCGAAGAGCCCCTGCGAAGATGCGCGGCGCATGCCGATGTGATGCGGAATGGATTCGAACGCGCGATTGGTTTTCATACGGTGTCGTTGTAGGGTGCGGACTTGCGGCCGGATGGGGGCCTTCGCAGCGCGCGTGAAAGCACCGCCCGGCCGCAATGGTCCGCCCTCCGATCAAGCCGGTCTGCAACCTTCCCGTGTCTGCCGCCTACTCGCATCTCGCCCCGAGCTGGTTGCGGATGAAGATCAGGTCCAGCACGTTGACGCGGCCGTCGGCGTTGACGTCGGCCGATGGCGGCGAGCCGGCTGGCTGCGCCTGCCCGAGCTGGTTGCGGGCAAGGATCAGGTCTGCTTCCGTTACCGCGCAATCGCCGTCGATATCCCCGGCGAGCACGGCTCTGGCTGCCAACGGCGACACGTCGCCGATAACTACTTTGCCGGCGATCGTTGAGTAGGGTGTGCTTGCCACGTGATCGGCGTCTACGCTGCACGCCAGCAACGTGCCGAAGTCATCCATTGTGATGCTATACTCCCCGAAGGCATCCGGGCCGTAGTCGAAAGTGACGGTGAAGACGCGCGTATCCTTGCTGATGCTCACGCTGCGTTTCCACAGCATGAAACCGAAGGCGTCGTTGACGAAAAATGGCCAGGCTTCCGCGAAGCGCACCTTGTTGTACTCGATCATTGCATCGGCGAAGGCAGCATCCGGCGGAATGTCGCACTCCGCGAATCGGCTGATCGTGAAGCCGCCCGCCGAGCCGTCCGGCGCGGTGAATGCTAGCTGCGCCTGCACCGCCGCCAGATAGTCGGCGTCGCGCATGTAAATGTCCACCGCGAACCGGCCGCCGCCGGCCGGAAGCACCGCCTCGCCGCGATCGGCCGGGCCTTTGATCGTGATGATGGCCACCCTCGTGTAGGCCGCCTCGGCTACGTGGGCGCCGGCACCTAGCGTTCTGGCTAGCGTGGTGAGCCGATCGCTGCTTGGGAAGATTTGGGCGCCGTCGAATGACCAACCCGCGAAAGTGTAGATGCATCCGTCGACGGTATACGTAGCGGGCGCCGTGAGGGAAATATCGGGGGCGGCCTTGTCGACGACAACCGTATAGTCGGTTACGCCGGGCGCGCTGCCGCTGATGCTTACCCCGCCAACGGGCCACGATTTGACCGTAACCGTGGGCGGCTGCTCGGTGTAAACCGCAACCGCGGTGGCATCTTTTGCCATGAGTATCTTTGCGGTGCGGCTGTCTAACGCCTTTTGTTGGCCATCCACGATCCAGCGCACGAAGTAGTACCGCCGGCCGTCGCAATCGCCGGTAACGGGCGCGGTAACGCTGATCTCGCCGGGCCCGCAGGGCATCGAGAAGCTGGTGAGCGCCGAAGCGTTCCCGCAGTCGATCAGTATGCCGCTGACGGGTGTCGACTCCACTCGCAGCTCGAACGGTGTTGCCGAATAGTCGGCAACCACTGTGCGATCTTTCGTAACGGCCACCTCTATCGGGTTCGATGAATCCCGCACGCCATCGACCAGCCAGCATCCGAAGTAAAACTGCACGCCATTCACCGTGCTCGTCGCCGGCGCTGAAAGCTTCACTACCTCGCCTATTCCGCACGCCTCTATGAAATTGGTCCGCTGCGTAACCCCCCCGGCTTTAATAGAGATGCCGCTGACGGGCGTTGATTGAACGTTGAGCGCGAACGAGTCTGTCGTATGCACCGCAACGGCCGTGCGGTCTTCCGTAACTGTTATACTCACGGGATTGAACGGCGATCTTTCGCCGTCGATGAGCCAATACTCGAAGAAGACTGTCTGTTCATTGATCTTGCTTTTCGCCGCCGCAGTAAGCGTGATCTTATCGCCCGTTCTGCACGGCAACGTGAAGCTGGTGCTTCGTGTCCAGCCGACGGCGTTAACCCTGGCACCGCTGATGGGAGTCGATTCGACGCGCAGTTTGCACGTGGACGGCGTGTAGACCGCAATGGCCGTGCAGTCCTTCGTAACTGTTACATCCAGGAGGTCGGCCGACGACTGCTCGCCGTCGATCAGCCAGTGCTCGAAGAAGAACGTCAGGTCGCCAACGACAGCTTGCTTCGGGGCGCGAAGCTTGATCCTCTCGCCTGTTGCACAGTTCAAAATGAAGTCGGTCTCATGGCTCACTCCGTCGGCCGTAATCAGAATCCCGCTGACGGGTGTCGACTGCACCTGCAGCAGGAGCGCCGGTGTGTAAACGGCAACGACCGTGCGGTCTTCGGTAACTGTTACATTCAGTGTGCTTGCCGTTGACGTGTAGCCGTCGACGAGCCAATTCGTGAAGCAGTATGTCAGGCCGTCCACCGTGGCTTTCATCGGCGCGCTCAGCGCAACTTTCTGCCCTCTGCTGCAGGCCAGCGCACAGTCGGTTGGGTAGCAGGCGTTTCCACAACTGATGGCGATGCCGCTCGCGGGCACCGATTGAACCTCGAGCCTGAATGGCACCGTGGTGTACACGGCCTCCACGTGATGGTGGGCATCCATCAGCAGATTGAGCATCCTGCTGGGCGCATTGGGAATCTCGACGCCGTCGCGCAGCCAGTGGTGGAAGTAGTAGAATTCATCGTCCACCACGCTTCCTTCCGGCGCAAAAACGTACGTGGTGGTCATGTGCGCCTCGATGGTTGTGGACTGCAGAATGCCGGGCGGCGATGAAGAGGCGGTGAGCACGCGCCTGTCCGTGCGGTAGGTGGCTTGAGCAGTGCGCGTGCCGCATACCGTAACGCTGGTGGTGGAGTTGGCACCCAATATGGTGTTGGAGCCGTCCACAATCCAACCCGTGAAAGCCGCTTCTCCGCATTCGCTGGTGGCCGGCAGCAACAGCGGCGCCGTGAGCGAAACTGATTCCCCGTATTCGCACGCGATGGTGTAGTCGGTAACTCCCGGCCTGCCGCCTTCGATGCTCAGGCCGGTGATTGGTGTGGAGGTTACGATGATGGCGGGGGCGTCGCAGGTGTATTCCGCAAAGGCCGCGCATGTCGCGGGCGCTGAGACACTTATGCTCGGGTTGCCATAGGGCTTGGCAGACCCATTCACTTTCCAGCGAACAAACCGGTATTCGCTGCCATCCAGCATCACGGTGGCCGGGGCAAGCAGCTCAATACGTTCGCCGTATCGGCAGGCCGCAGCATACTCGGCTGTGCCGGGATGCGTGCCGGTGATCTCGACGCCCGGAATGGAAGCGCTCACCGTGAAGCTGGCGGCGTTGCTGTATAGCGCTTCAACCACGTGATCGCCTTGTGCGGTAAACGTGAGCGTGCCCGCCGGCTGCGGCTGGCCATCGAGCAGCCAACCGGCCGGGTAGTACGAGAGCCCTTCGTTGCTGATGCCTGCGGCTGTTAGAGAGACTACCTCGCCGGTGGCGCATGCGATGGCCTCCCCGCAATAAATCCCTGCTCTCTTGATGGCCCCAGCCTTGGGGCTTTTCAGGATTATCAGGCAATCGGCGGGAGCATAAACGGCATGCAAGTATGAGACCCCTTTCACCGCAAGCTGCCTCGTCTTCCATTTGTTGATCGAGTGCTCCCAGCGCTGGAAGCAATATCTCTTGCCGTCAACGTATGCGGTCAACGGTGCGGTCAGATTCAGCGTATCTTTGTCAGTGCATTGCACGGTATACTCGGTGATGCCCGGGTTGTCGCCGCTGATCTCGATGCCGGATGGTTTGGATTGGATTGGCATGTTGTACGTGATGATGCGGTAGATCGCAACGACCGTGTGATCGGTGTCGGTGAAGACCGTTACTTGCCGTTTGTCATTCGATGGTGCCTCAACGCCGTCAATGAGCCAGTGCTGGAATTCGTGTCTTGCACCTTCGGCGCCGATGATAGCCGGCGCCTGCAAGCTCAGCGTCTGGCGGCGAGGCACACGGATGTCCGAATCCGTGAAAATAGTGAGGTCGCCCGTGATCTCTAGACGGGCAGAGGGTTGGCTGCGGATCGATACAACGCTGCTCTCGTAAATGGCGGTGGCGGTGTGGTAGCCGGTGACATGAAGCTGCGCAACTGCCTGTCCGTCTGCGAGCGGCTGGCCGTCGACGATCCAGCGGATGAAAGCGTGGGATTCACCGCCGATGGTTGCGGTGGCAGGCGCTTCGAGCGTTGCGATCTCATCCGGCCGGCAAGGGGCGGTGTAATCGGCGAGGCCGGGCTTGCCGCCGGTGATCTGCACCGGCCCGGGCTCGGATCGCACGATTACATGCGGGCCAACCTTCAGCCTTGCCACAAAGCAGTCGCATTTGCCGCTGTTGCGGGCAAAGGTGGTGCTGGAGGTGGGGAAGAAAGTGGAAGATGTTGACCCCGCAACTATGAGGCTGCCGGGGCCGTCGGCCGCGATCGCGAAGCCGCTTTCCCAGTCGTCTCCACCAAACAGCATGTACCATCGGACCACTCCCGACGGTGCGAACGCGGTGACGTAGGCGCCACAAAAACCGGGGGTGCCTGCGGCAGGCAGTCTGCCGGCGGCCGGGAAACCGCCGGAGTAGGTGCGGCCGGTAACGAACGCATTTCCATTCGCATCACATGCCACGGCACAGCCTTCATCCTCCCATGCTCCCCCCAAACGCGTTGACCACTCCCGTGTGCCGGCCGGCGTGAACTTGGCGAGGAACGCGTCCCTGCCAGATCCAGACTCACCGACGTTCAGGCCATCGGTTACCGGGAAATCAGACGACATCGTTGTGCCTGTCACAAACGCGTTGCCGTCATGATCCACTGCAAGGCCGTTGCTTGTGTTGCTGTAGCCTTCGGCGATCACCGTGGACCAGATCACCTGGCCGGAAGGCGTGAGCTTTGTGAGGAACTCTGCATCCAGAATAAAGATGTTTCCGCCGGCATCAACGGCTGCGCCTGTAACCAAGCACTGCCGGTTCTTGATGAGCGTTACAGCCCACTCCACGCGCCCGAGAGGATCGAGCCTTGTGACGTGCAAACGGTCGCTGGTGGTCTTGGCGGCGGCAATGATGGCGCCGCTCGGATCGACAACCAGGCTGCCGTTCCTTGCAGCCCCCGGTAGGAATGTGGTCCATTGCCGGTTCCCGGCGGAATCGAGCCGGGCAACGAAGTTGCATTCGCCGGCCTTCACCCGTGGTTCATTCACCAGGGGTATGTCTGCCGGCTGGGCGTATCCGCCTACAATAACCCCTCCGGAAGGATCGGCTATGAGCGCGTGAATACTGCCGGATGCGCTACCGTCCATGAAAACCGTCCACAGTACCTCGCCGGAAGGGCTCATTTTGGTTACGAATGCGTCGTCCACCGACAGATCGGAGGTCGGGGTTCTGCCCGGGAAATCGCCGGAGCGCGTGCTGCCTCCGAGATAGATATTGCCGGCTGCGTCGACAGCCAGAGCGAGGGGGTAGTCGTCGAGCCTGCCCCCCAGAAGCCGTGCCCATTGGAGGCCGCGGGTTTCGGCGGGTTCCTCGGCGTTGGCGCGAGGCAGGATCGCGATTAGTGCAAGAATGATGAGCAGCACGATGAAACTCTGAAGTGCGGTGCGGCACGGGGTAAGCGGGCGTGCGGAAGTCCTCTCCATGACTGTCCTCCTTGCGGTGCGGCCGCGTGTGAACGTAACCATGAGCGGGCGTCAGTTTTGCGGACAGTTGTCCATTACTATATATCGTTTCGTGTGTGTGTTGTCAAGGGGCGGATTTTTTAAGACAAGGCAAACCACGGAGGACACGGAGGGCACGGAGAAGACACGGAGAAGAAGGGGAAGACATTGAGCATCGAAGATCGAACACCGAACGAAGGCCAGGTTGAGAAGGGGCGGATTTGCGGCAACCATAATAGTTGTCATGCGGGCATGGTAATGCATATGGTTGCATTGCTCCTGGCGGTTTTCGCCTATGCCATTTTGCCGAGCTGCCGGCGGATTTCATCCTGGGCGGCGCGCACTTCCATGATGCTGTGAGTGGTGAATTGTTTGAGGATTGCCTGGCGGGTGATTCCGAGCCGGCGCGACATCTCCTCTATGCTGCTGTCGCTGAGCGCAGACAGCGCGTATGTGCGGCCGGTCCAGGTGCGTGTGATGGCGTCGACGAGTGCGGCGA
>DATLAR010000367.1:0-10059 GCA_035527355.1 Planctomycetota bacterium | reverse complement strand
TCGCCGCAGCTTCGAGGGCTTCGTCTATCGACAGGTGCGTGGGGTGGGGGTGATGACGCAATGCGTCGATCACGAGCACGTCGAGGTCGTGCAGTTGCTCCATCGCCTCGTCGGGCACGGATTTGCAGTCGGTGAGGTATGCCAGCTTTCCGATGCGATAGCCGTAGACGGTAATGCGGCCGTGCGGCAGGCGCAGGGGTATGATGCGCTGGCCGAAGATGTCGATGTGGCCGTCGATCAGTTTGAGGTTCAGCCGCGGCAGCCCGCCCCAGTCCGGGATTTCGGGCGAGTTGAACGCGTAGGAAAACACGCTCTTGATGCGTTCGGCGGAGGCGGGCGGCGCGTAGCAGTCGATCCGGCCCTGCCTGTCGCTGAACACGCGGATGTCGTCGAGCCCAAGGATATGATCGGCGTGGTGATGCGTGAAAAGGATGGCGTCGACGTGGGAGACGCGCTCGCGCAGCATCTGCTGGCGCAGGTCGATCGCAGTGTCGATGAGGATGTTTATGTTGTGCGGACGCAACCGCAGCAGAATCGAGGTGCGCGTGCGGACGTTGCGGGGGTTGTCCGAGCGGCATACATGGCAGTCGCACCCGATCACCGGCACACCGTGAGACGTGCCGGTGCCGAGGAACAGCAGCTCGATGGCTTGCGGCGGATGCTGCGGCTGTTCATCGGCAAGGGATTCCGATCCGCACGGTTGAGGCTGCGAGTTATGCTTTTCGGGGCTGTTCACGTCTGCCTGTAAGAATCCGGATCGAATTTACCTCATCACGTTCAGCGGCGAATCCTCGAGTGCGGCCTGCACTTCCTGTTTTGTTTTGTGGCTGTAGCGCAGTGTGGTGCCCAGCCGTTTGTGGCCGAGCGCCTCCTTCACCAGCACGATATCCTTGTGCTTGTTGTAGAGGTTTGTGGCAAAAAGATGCCTGAGGCTATGGCACGAGAAGCCTCCGATACCCGCCTTTTTCATATACTTTTTGACGACGTCCTGGATGCTCCTGGGTGCCAGCGGCTTCCTCTTCTGCGAGAAGAACAGGTGCTTCACGCCGTGAAACCTGGGCCTCGCAGCCAGATACTCCATTATTGCCTCGCGAGCCGTTTTGTTCAATGGTATTTCACGGGGCTTGCCGCCCTTGCCCGAAGGGATGCGCAACGTGCCGGTGCGCTCGCCGATCTTCATGTCGGCCACATGGATGTCGGCCAGCTCCTTCAGCCGCAGCCCGCACTGCACGAAGAGCTGAATGACGGCATAATCGCGCTTGCCGAGCTTGCGGGTGCGGTCGACCGATTTGAACAACTGCAGCACCTGTGCGTGCGAGAGGACATCCGGTGCGGCCTGCGGGGGAGTGTCGAGGTATTTCACCTTCTCGCCCACGTTTTCGAGAGTTACCGAGTTTACCTGCAGGAAATCGGCGAAGGTCTTCAGCGTGGCCACGCGGCGATTCACCGTGCTTGTGCTCTGCCGCTTTTCCGTTTGCAGGAATGCGCGGTAAGAGAAGAAATCGAGCGGCTGAATGCACGATGGGTCCGGGTGCTTTCCATAGCATTGGTGGTGCCAGCGGCTGAACATCTGCAGGTCATGCAGGTAGTTCTTTATGGTGAAAGGAGACTTGTTCTGGTTCTGCAGCCACACCTTGAACTGCTCGTTCACGTTCGTCCATCGTGCTGCGGCCAATTCAGCCATAGAGGTTCCTCCATGATAATTCCTCGTTGAGCACAGTTTATGGGCAGGCTATTATATGCAATATTGCCGCGCAGAGCAAGCAGAAAAACTGGGGATTCTTTTGCAGAAACGCTGTGTGCATCATTTGCCGATCAGAACGAACGCCGCCCAGTAGAAGGGGTGCGAGTATGAGCCGCTTGCCTGCGGGTCGACGTGCGAGGGATTGTCGGGCACGACGTCGAACGGCGAGGCCGAAGAGCCTTCGATGAGCCTGAGCTTCGCCTGCCGCAGCGCGGCGGCCGTTGAGAGGTTGTGAGTTTTCAGCGACTTGAATAGCTCGGTCATCAGGTGCGACGTGGATGCGTCGTTCACGTTCCACAGCGAGGCCACCACCGATGGCGTGCCGGCATAGAAGAACGCCCTGCTGATGCCTACCATTCCCTCGCCGTCTAGCACCTTGCCGCAGGCGGTGCTGCACGCCGAGAGCGACACGAGCCTCGCGTTCAGCTTCAGGTTGAATATCTCCTGCATCTGCAGGAAGCCGTCGTCCTCCTCATCGGTCTGTGCCAGAACTATGCTGGAGAATTCGGGCCGCTCCTCGTCGAGCACCGCGTGCGTGGCGAAGTTCAGGTACTTGAATACCGAGAGGTCCATGCCCTTCAGTCGGCTTTCCGACGCCTTGCGGCGATCGAGCAGAACCGTGTCTTGCGGGGCGAATACTGAAGCAACGTTTCTCGCCTCGAGCGACGAATAGGGCAGGCGGACGAGGTTGGCATTCAGACCCAGCGTGTTTCGCATTGCGAGCTGCACTTCGTTTTCGCGGCTGCCGTAGTCGGGATCGGCGCAGATCAGTATTTCCTTCTGATACTCGGGTGCGGGCATCGGGCGGCGGTTGATCTCCACCCAGGCCGTGGCCGACGGCGCGTAGCTCACCGTGCCCTGGCGCAGGAGGTACGGCAGCCGGGCGAAGTCTACCTTCCTGGTTTCCTCGGTGAGAAGGCACTCGAAGCCGAGGTGGTGCAGGGGGCCGTCGGGCACGATTATGATGTGCTGCTTGCCTTGCAGCAGGCTGGCGGCCGGCTGCACGAGCGTGCGGTACAGGTCAAACGCGGCCGGGCAGTAGCCGCGGCTGTCGCGGTGCATCAGTATCTGGCGGAAGTGCACTGTCTTCTGCCGGATTGTCGTCTCGTCGGGCAAGGGGTACACTTGCAGCGCTTCGCGGGTGAGGGCGAAGAGGAACGAGCCTTTCTCGCCGATTGAGTATTGCAGCAGAATGGCATCGGCCGGCAGCGCCCGGCGCACCTGCTCGGCCGGCAGAGGCTCCGGATAGTAGAGGCGCGCGTATTCGGGGCAGCGCTCCTTGAGGTCGATCAGCAACCTGTTGTGCTCGGCCTGGGCGTCTTGCAGCTTTGCGGCCAGTGCGTGCAGGCGCTCGGGCTTTGCCTGCTGGTGCCGCTCGGTGTTGATCGTGGTGTTTATTGCGGCCATCTTTGCCAATAGCAGCCGCTCCTCGCGCAGAAGCTGCTCGTCGGCGCCTTCTCGTATATCAACGCCCGACTCGACGAGCATGTCGAGGAAGCTTCGCGCCCGCCCCATTTCCATGTAGTGGAACGCCAGCGACGCCATTTCGGGGTCGTCCTTTGCGCGCCCGGCCACGAGGCACACGGCCTGCTCATAGATGTCGGAGGTTTTGCTGAGGAAAGCCGACGCGAGCTGGAATGTGCCAACGCTGCGGCGGAGCTGCTCCATTTCCCGTATCATCTCGGTGTACATTTTGAGGGCTTCTTCCGTGTCGCCATCATCGGCCATTGTGCCGGCAAGCTGGCCCAGGCACTTGCACACAAGCTCGGTCACGTCGGACTGCCGGCTGAGCTCGAGGGCATCTGTGCAGAAACGCCTGGCGCTTTTCACGCGGCCAAGTTTCTTCTCGATCGACGCGCGTGCAGCCTTGCAGTAGGCGCGGCCCTCGAAATACTTGATGTTGTCGAAATGCGCCGCGGCCTCGTCCAGTTTGTCGGCCGCCTCCTTCAGCTTGTTCATTTCGGTGAGAGCTGCGGCGGCGTTGAACAGTGCAATGGCCGCGTGCTTCCTGTCGTGTGTCTGTTCGAGGATTTTCTGCGCCTGCTCAAAAAGCTTCAGGGCCTTGGGGTAATCCTTCGAGAGAGCATGAATGACGCCGAGGTTTGAAAGGGCGGCGCCTCGGCCGGGCTCGTCGCCGAGTTTTTCATGAATCTTCAGTGCTTCGCGATGGTAGGTTTCGGCCTGCTTCCAGACGCCGATGTGGCGGAAGAGGACGCCGATGTTGGTGTAGCAGTCGGCCAGGCCGCTCTGGTTGCCGGTTAGTTGGAATATTTTGGCGGCGCGGCGCAGTTGCTGCAGCGAAAGGCCATAGCGGCCGAGGTTCTTGTTGCATGTGCCGATGTTTGCCAGCGATTGGGCGGTGCCGGTTTGATCCTTGAGGCGCTCCTGGATTTGCAGTGCCTTGGCGTAATGCTGGATTGCGCCGGCGTAGTCAGACGCCGCCTCGTGCACGTTGCCGATATTGGTGAAGTCGCGTGTCTGCTGGAATTCGTTGCCGGATGCGGTGTGGATTTCGAGCGCGTGCTTGTGGCATTCGAGAGACATGTCGTAGGCGCCGAGCTTGTGGTATTCGATGCCCAGGCCCGAGACCGCCGCCGCCTCGCCTTCCGACGATCCGGCGTCGATGAAAACTGCGAGGGCTTCGGTGTAGGTGTCGCAGGCGTCGCGTCGCAATCCCTTCCTGCTGTAAACCTGCGCAATCCCCACGAGATCGATAGCCTTGCCCAGCTCGTCCCTGGTTTGGCTGCGCAGGGCGAGGGCCTTCTTGCGCATTTCGAGGCTCTGGTCGAAGCTTCCCTGCTGGAACAGCACCTCGGCGAGATTTGTGATGCAGGCGGCCTGGCCGGCGGCGTCGTCGATCTTGGTGTATAGCGCTAGTGCGGCGGTCAATTCGCGTGTGGCGTTGGCGTGTTCAGACAGCCTGATATGAGCGGAGCCGAGCCCGGCGCGGGCGCGGGCCTGGTTGGCCAGGTCGCCGTCGCCTGCGAAGGCTTCGGCGGCGGCCGCCCACTGGGCGGCTGCTTGCTGAAACTGCCCGTGCTGGAATGCCTCTTCGGCGGCTTTAAGAAGCGCCTGCGGTTCGGCGGCCAGGCAGGATGCGGCCGATAGAGCGATCAGGCAAAGCGTGATCCCGGTTTTTCGATACAGCATGTAATCCCCCGGCAACGACGCAACATCCGGTTTTCAATAAGGCCAGCCCAGGTCGTTGCGGATTGCGATCATGTCCAGGATGTTTATCCTCAAATCATGGTTGACGTCAGACCGCGGGGTGGAGGCGGACTCGGGCGTTTTCGTAAGGTCATTTCGCACGACGATCAGGTCCAGGACATTCACGCGGCCGTCCATATTCACGTCGGTGTCGATGAAGAAATTCCACAGCGTGCGCAGGTCTTCAGGGTCCAGGTAGTCGAAGGCTGGCGATGCCAGCAGTTCCTCCAACTGCTGTTCAACGTCATCGTAACCATCCTGCATTTCCGCCACGTTCGGCGTGATCGGGCCGGTTCTTTTGCCCTGCACCACAAAATGCAGCAGCGACACCCGCGAATGAGGCTTGATCTGAACCCAGAGGTACGCGCACGAAAACAAGCCGGCGTCGTAGAAGATGCAGTCGGTTATTTTATCGGGTGCGTGCCGCAATCCGTTCTGCAGAAGCACGCCGATCGGCGGCGGCTGACCGGCGCCGTCGGGGACTGCGCCGATCATGACGTATTCATTGGTGAGTTTCCGCATTGTGGCCGCATTGCCCAAGCCTGAAAAACCGAAGAACTGCACGAGGGCAGTTTGCATATGCGGCGTGTCATTCCGGATTATGTCGAGGTAGCGAACGTAGTTCCGGCCGGGCCGGTAGGGCACGTAAATCTTTCGGCTGATGCTCAGGCCGTTGTGCAGCGGCATCGGTGGCGCGATCAGCGTCTTGCCCCAGTCGGGGTGGATGATCAGCCCGAACGGTCCGGGTGCACAGTATGGTTGGCCGTTCACCTGCGAATAGCCAAAGCCGTTGAACGCGCCGTCGGTGCCGCCGGCGGTAGAGCCGCAGGGCTGGCGGATATCGAAGAGCAAGCCGTCGGCGGTCGTAAGCCAAATGGTGCCGTAGAAGTAGACGGGTTGGTCGGCTTGGAGGGTTGTGATTGCCGACGTGGCAATGATTAATGCTTTGACGAGCATCGCCGATCCTCTGCCGCCGAGTGAAGTCCGGGGTTAAGTAAGCCTGACCAATGCCGGAAGGCCTCCATCTTCATCACTGGTGATCGTAGGCGATGCCCTGGAACACCGGGGCGCGGTTGGCGAGGGCTTTGCGCAAGGCGGTCACTCTCGCGTCAAGGTCTACTACCGCCTCGTCAACAGGCCCGTTGCTCGCCCAGTTTCCGTGTCGTTCGAGCCACCAGATGCTGCCGTAGGGTAGCTGCGGCATGTCTCCGGCCTGCGAGAGGACCCTCTTCGCGGTCGCGACGTCTTCGTCGGTGAGGGGTTCCCTTGAGAATGCGATGATGATGGCTTCGGTGCCGATGGTGGAGGCAAGCCGCCAAAGGCCGTTCTCCGGCAGTTGAATGCTTCCGCTGAGGGAATCGTGTCGCACCACTTTTGCCACCTCGCCCGACGGCAGCACGCAGAAGACGACGGCGTGCCTGTAGCTGCCGGCGTGCAGCGAAAACCGTATCTGGTCGTTGGTGCGCAGCACGCAGCGCTCGCCAAAGGGCACGCTGATGTCGCCCTGGGGCTGATCGGCCCTGACGGCGGCCGTGCGAACGGTGAGCCCGGTGATGGACGGCGGCTGGATGTCGTCCTTGGGGAGCATCATTGATATGACTGCGACGACAATGGCGGCGGCCGCGGCAAGGGGAGTGTAAACGCTGATGTAGCGATACAAATGTTTGCGGGGTTTTGCCGCGGCCGCATGCTCGTGTGCGGGCATTGGAGCTTCAGAAAGCCAATGCCTCAACTGCTCGATGTCGGCGCGGCAGCTCTTGCACCGCTTCAGGTGTTCCTCAACTTCCCGGTGCTTCGCCTCGTCCAGCAGATCGTTCACGTACGCCGCCCTGTCGGCGTCCGAAATGCAGTGCACCGAGCGCAGGCTATCAGAAGCCAGCTCGGTCACATGCTTCAGCCCTTCGTATTCCGCTCGGCACATCGAGCAGACGGCCAGATGGGCCTCCACCTGTGCTCGCTCCGGCGGGCTCAGTTCGCCGTCAATGTAGGCGGAAAGCTGTTCTTCGATATGTGCTGTGTTATCTATGGCGGCCACTTTTTGTGTCCTCGGCGCCCTCATTTCTCGAAGGGAACGTATGCCAAGAGCAACGTCCCGCACTCAATTAGTATTCTGGAATGTGAAGATGTTCCCGCAGATTACAGGATGTCGCGCAACCTTTCCTGCAGTATTTTCCGGGCCCGGTGCAATCGCGATTTCACGGTCTCGATGGGAATCTCCAGCTCGCGGGAAATATCCTCATAGGAATAGCCGTATACGTGGCGAAGTTCGCAGACGCTGCGGCAGTAATCGGGCAGCTCCAGAAAGCTCTTGAGGATGATCTGCTTTGTTTCGCCCTCGCCGGCGAGTTCGGAAGGGTCCCTCGTTCGATCTGGGAGCGTATTGGCCACGCGATCAACGGTTACGTTCCCGCGGGCGGCGCAGGTTTTCCGTATCCACTTGCGCACCTGATTCTGCAGGATCGCGATCAGGAAGGTTCTGATTTCCGCGCCCGCTCTTCCCTCGTAGTTGACCGCGGCCTTGAGCACTTCCTGCACAATATCCTCGGCGTCGTGCACGGGCACGCCTTCACGCCTGGCTCTGGCCAGCAGTTCTGCCTGATACTGTACGCTGATCCTGGCCCACGTAATCTGGTCCAAGGGATAATTCCTTAACAAGTTGCGCAGCAGGAGCACGATACCGGATGGGGCGTATTCTTGAGTCATTATAAGAAGCCCTGGCCCTTTGCGCAAGCAAAATACGTATTTTTCGCAGCCTTGGCGGATGGCGCACCAATGGCAGCGGCGCGAACCGGCAGTCCGCTGAATCGTTTGATTTCTGCCGGCCGAGCGATATAATAGAATGAAAGCGGGGATTTTGCTTTCCATATTCCTCCTCCAGAAATCAAGATGCCGTCATCGCTCGACAATTTTCTGCACAAGCTGCGCACTGATGCTGACTACCGTGGCCAGGTGACGTGCAGCAGAGAACTGCCCGGCCGCCGGGCGAGGTTCGCGCCGCTGCACCCGCCTCTGCCCGGGCCGCTGCGCGCAGCTCTCGAAGCTGCCGGGATCGCCGAACTCTACACGCACCAGGCAGCCGCCGCCGCCGCTGCACGGGCGGGCAAGGATATCGCGGTTGTAACGTCTACCGCCAGCGGCAAAACGCTTTGTTACAATCTGCCGGTGATCGAGAGAATGCTCGATGACCCCGGTGCGAACGCGCTCTACATATTTCCAACAAAAGCCCTGGCGCAGGACCAGTTGCGCAGCCTGGCTCGTCTGGCCGAAGCCAGCAGCGAGATTGCGCAGAACGTGCGGCCCGGCACCTACGACGGCGACACTACCGCCTACCACAAGCGCAAGGTGCGTTCCGCCGCCAACCTCATCCTCACGAATCCCGATATGCTCCACGCCGGCATGCTGCCCTGCCATACGCGGTGGGCGCGGTTCTTCCAAGGGCTGAAATTCGTGGTGCTCGACGAAATCCACACCTATCGCGGCATCTTCGGGTCAAACGTGGCATGCGTGCTCAGAAGGCTGCAGCGCGTGTGCCGGCATTACGGAGCCCGGCCGCAGTTCATATGCTCGTCGGCCACCATCGCCAACCCCGGAGAGCTGGCCCAGCGGCTCACGGCACGGCAGGTAGAGCTGATCGACGACGACGGCTCGCCCTCCGGCAGAAAGTTCTTCGTATTCTGGAATCCGCCGTTCATCGACAAGGTGAAGATGGAGCGCCGCAGCACGAACGTGGAAGCGCAGGAAATCTTCTGCAGTCTTATGCGCGCCGGCGTGCAGACAATCACCTTCACCAAGGCGCGAGTTGTGGCCGAGCTTATATACCGCTACGCACGCGAGCAGCTCGGAAAGGAGCTGGCCGAACGCATCAAGCCGTACCGCGGCGGCTACCTGCCCGAAGAGCGGCGGGATATCGAGCGCCGGCTCTTCAGCGGCGAGCTCCTCGGCGTGGTGAGCACAAACGCCCTCGAACTCGGCATCGACGTGGGCGGGCTCGACGCATGCGTGATCGCGGGCTACCCTGGCACCATAGCCTCCACTTGGCAGCAGGCCGGCCGCGCAGGCCGCGGCAAGCTCGACAGCCTCGCCGTGCTCGTGGCCTACGATGATCCCATCGACCAATACATCATGCGGCAGCCGGACTATTTCTTTGGAAAAACGCCCGAGCACGCAACGATCGACCCGCAAAATCCATACATCCTCCTCGCACACCTCGCGTGCGCCGCCGCCGAGCTGCCGCTCACGCGCGGCGATGCGGAGCTGTTTGGCCCGCAGGCCGCCGGCGTAGCGCAATTGCTTGCCGACGCCGGCAAGCTGAAGGAGATCGACGGCCGCTGGTACTGGTCGTGCACGGATACGCCCTCTCGAAAAGCCAGCCTGCGCACCATCTCCGACGATACGGTGACCATAGTGGAGAAAACCGCCCAGGGCAACCGCGTCATCGGCCAGGTCGATTCCATCAGCGCGCCCGAGCTTGTGTACCCCGAGGCCGTCTACCTCCACGAGGGAGAAAGCTATCAGGTGCGCGAGCTTGATCTCGAAGGCAAGGTAGCCTGCGTTGAAAAGGCCGAGCTCGATTACTACACGCAGCCCGTGCTCAGCCAGAGCCTGCACGTCACCGCGCAGCACAGCGCCAGGCAATTCAAGGACGTCGACGTCTGCTGCGGCGACGTTACCGTTACCTGGGCCACGGTGATGTTCAACAAATTCAAGTTCTTCACCGGCGAAAACATCGGCTATAAGAAGCTCGAGCTTCCGGCGCAGCAGCTCGACACTACGGCCGTGTGGATCAAGCCGCCCGCGACGGCCATGCAAACGGTGGCCGATGCCGGTTACAAGCCCATCGAGGGGCTGGTGGCGCTGCGAAACATGCTGGCCGTAGCCCTGCCCGTGATCTCGATGTGCGACCCGCGCGACATCGGCGCAAACATCGAAATCGATCACAACGACGGCCGGCAAGCGATATTCCTTTACGACCGCTACCCGGGCGGGCTGGGCTTTTCCGAGCGGGGATTCGAGGCGGTGGGGGAGATGTTTGAGGTCGTCTACGGCATGCTCACCGGCTGCGAATGCCGGCAGGGCTGCCCGTCGTGCGTGGGATTGCCAAACCTCCG
>DATLAR010000366.1:0-3172 GCA_035527355.1 Planctomycetota bacterium | reverse complement strand
GCTGCCTTCGCGGCACGGCGCAGCCGCTGTGCACGGCCGAGCAGGGCCTGGTGGTGCAGAAGATCATCGACGGCATTTACAAATCATCGCAGATGGGCAAGGAAGTGCGGGTGTAGGGCGGCCGGGGGCCAGGGGCCAAGGTCCAGGGGCCAAGGTCCAGGGGCCAAGGTCCAAAGTCCAAAGTCAAGAGTCAAGAGTCAAGGGCCAAGGTCAAAAGTCAAAAGTCAAGAGCCAAAGTCCAAGGTCCAAAGTCCAAGGTCCAAAGTCCAAGGTCAAGAGGGTGCAAGGTGCAGGCTTCGTGAAGACGCAGCAACGGTTGCTTGGGCCTCATGTTCCTTGCAGCCACGCCAGGTCGGCGTCGAAATTCTTTTTCGCCTCGGCATCGTCTGCGAGCAGGCGCTCGGTTTCCTTCGCAAAGGATTTGGCTTCCGATTTGTCGGCACATTGCGACAGCAGATGCGTGGTGATCGGGTCGGCGGGATCGAGTTCATACAAGGCTTTGCCGAGCTTCACGGCTTCCTTCCTGCTGCCGTCGGCGATGAGCGCGGCCATCAGCATCTGTTTGGCGCGTGTGCTTTGCGGATAGGCCTCGGCGGCCGTGCGGGCGTAAGCGACGGCTTTCGACGGCTTGCTTTTCATGTGGCGGCGGGCAAGGTACATGCCGGCGGCGCTCTCGGGTACGGGGCAGGCAAGTGCGGCCTGGAAGGCTTCGGCGGCTGCGGGTTCGTTTTGGGATTCGAGCGCGAGGCCGAGGTAGAAATGCGCGTGCGCGTTTTGCGATTCCTTCTTCAGCAGCTCATGGAGGATGTCGGCGGCACGCTTAAGATTTTCGGCGCGGCGTTTCACCACTTCCTCATCGGCCGCGGGGCCGGGGTTGCCATACTGGTAACCTACGCGCACCTGTGCGTCCTTCAGGCACACGCGGGCCAGATCGATCATCAGCTTCACCGAGTCCGGTTCCTTCTTCAGCAGCTCGCTGTATCCGTGGATCGATCCGTCGAAGAAGTGCCCGCGCCTCCGCCATAGCACCGAGTAGTCTTCCTGGTAATACACGCTGTTGATGCCGCCTTTCCAGCGCGGGTCCTTGTTCATCTGCCACTGCTCCACGGGCTGCTCGGTTTCCATATGCTCGTAATGCGCCAGCAGGGCGCCATCGGGCGCGATCACCTCGATTGTGATGTCGCCTGGCGGTGCAGTCAGTTGCTTCTTCCACGGCTTCGCGGGATCGAGATCGAAGGTGCCGCGATACAGCGCGCTGCGGCCGTGCATGATGCTGACGACACAGCCGCGCACGTTGCGCGTGCCGCAGACGCCGGCCAGGATGGTGCCGTCGGGTTCGCGGCGGAGATTGAGGGCGAGGTCGCCGTTTGCATAGACGTATCCGCCGATCCCCCACACCTGAAACCACGAATCGTCGCCGGCGTAGCTGCTGAGCGCGGGCTGATGGATGGGGTCTTCCATCACGGGCGAGGTGGCGGTCCAGATTTCAAAGTGCTGGTAATACTGGTCGGGCGTGACGGGCGGCGATTGCGTCCAGAGCTTGGCGGCGGGCAGCGTCTTGGGGTTGAACACGCGAGCGGCGCCGCGGTCGGCCTCGTGGTTGTAGCAGCCGTGGAAATTCTGCCGCGGCATCCATCCGAATTCGCTGAGGCTCATGCCGTCGGGCACGTTTTTCTGCCACGAAAGGTCCACGCCGTTGCGGATCGGCCACGGCTGCAAATCGGTGCGGAAGGCGTTGTGCCCGTGCTGCGCCACCCACGGCGTGGGCAGGATGAACTCGCTGCTCATCGTTTTCGTGTGCATAGTGTCGATCCACGCGGCGAGGCCCCACGAGTAGGGATTGAGGTTTTCGAAGCGGTAGGCGAGATCGACGCGTGCGACGCCCGGCCTGAGCATCACGCGGAAAAGCGCCCGCTGCATCGACGGCCGCGACGTGAAAGCCATCACCACGCCGGCCGAGCCGTCGGGCTGTGTAAACCTCGCCCATTGCCAGCGGTCGTTGTAGGTGTTGCCGTGGTGGAAGTAAGGGAAGTTTACCTCGACGCCGCCGAGGTTCCACGGATGGCCGCCCTCGAAATCGTCCGCGTGCGTTTCAAGATACGGATTCACGAAAAACACCGACGATTTCGACGCCTTGTTGTAAACCTCGTACAGCCGCCCGCCGATGCCCGGCAGCAGGCAGCAGCGGAAGTATTCGTTTTCGATGAACACGGCGGGGTAGCTCACGGGTTTGAACTCGTCGGGCCGCTGCTGGGGCGATGGGCCTTTCAGTTGAAACGGGCCGGTGAGCAGGCGTTGCTTGCCTTCGTACACCTTCACCGAATCGGCGAAAGAGCAAACCGCGGCGGCCACAACAATAATCAGCGCGGAAAAAAACCTGTTCATCGCTATTCCTCCGGGTCGTTTGGGAGCATTCGCATTGCGCTGATGATAAGGGATACGGCGGGAAAGGTCAAATGAAAAAATGATGGCGGCTACACTCAGCGCAAGAACAGCAGCGCCAAGCCGACGATGATTGCGAGCATCGCGAAGAGCCAGCCGTAGCCGATCACCTTGACGGCGGCGGGCAGTTCCGGCGGCGTGGGCGGTTTTTCGGGCAGCCGCGCGAGCACGCGCTGCACGAGGTCATCGCCGGGCAGCGCTGTGGTCAATGCGGCATTGAGAGCCAGGAGCCGGCGGCCAAGCCGCTCGAAAGTTTTCGAGCACTGATCGCAGGTGGCCGCGTGGAAGTCCAGTTGGGCGCGTTTGCGCGGCGGCAGCGCGCCATCGTCGATCAGCAACATGAGCCGGTCTGCCGTGCGGCAGGCCGGTGTGCGTTCGGGAAAGGCGTCGCGCCCGAGGTGTGCAATCGCCCGGCGGACGGCTGCGTGCGTTTTGCCGGAGATGCCTGCGATCTCGCGGGTGCCAATCCCGGCGCCGGCGTAGAGCACCGCGCACTCGCGCTCGGCAACGGGCATGGCCGCCAGCGCATCGAGGGCCTCGGCGGCGCCGGGCTCCGCTGCCTGCTGCCGCAGATCGGAGCTCGACGCACGCCGCCGCGCCAGATTTGCCAGCCATTTGCGAAAACCCTTCGGCGGCACCATCCACAGCTCGTGGAATGCGCGCACAAAGACGTCTTCGGCCGCGCGGGCGGCGTCTTGCGGCGATGCGCCGTGCAACCAGCATAGCGCAA
>DATLAR010000365.1:0-7463 GCA_035527355.1 Planctomycetota bacterium | reverse complement strand
CCGTCCTTGCCGCGCGTGATGATCACGTTCTGCACGTTCTGGCAGCCCAGCAGCATCTCGCCCGCGCGCTCGATCGCCGCCTGGCTGTCGAGCGCCAGGTTGATTGCGTTGCCCGCCTCGTAATCGTTTGGAACGATCAGGTCCATCCCTCGCATATCGCGCACGTTGTCGCGGCTGTCGCCTACGGTCATGAGCGAAGACTCCGCGCGCAGTTCGCGAACGAGATCGATGATCCCGCGGGTCACCACGCTGCCGAGCTGGTCGACCAGCACGATGGCGTCGGCCTGGGGCGCGAGCGCCTTGATCCGCGCAGCCACGGCCTCCTCGGTGGCGGCATCGATCCGGCCCGGCGGCTCGGTATGCGTCCGCAATACTTCCTGCGGGGCGCTATGCAGCCCCCGTGCGCTGATCTTCGTCCACGTATTCGTCACCGCGCCCGGCACGGTCACCAGATGCGTCGTGTCAACGCCCATTGCATGCAGCGAATCGGCAAGGATGCTGCCATTGGCATCGTCGCCGATGCACCCGCAGAGGACGGCATTGCCGCCCAGCGCAGCCACGCCGGCCGCGGTGTTGCCGGCCGCACCCGGGGCATACGACCTCGAATACACGTGCACCACAGGCACCGGCGCCTCCGTCGAAATCTCCGTCATCCGGCCCCAGATGTATTCGTAAAGATAAATATCGCCCACAACGAGCACGCGCTTGCCGAACATCGCCGGCAGCAGCTCTTCGAGGCGGTTCTTTGAGATCGGCTTCATCTTAGTTTTCTTCGTTCCTTCGTGCCTTCGTGGTTCGGTCTTCCGGTGCTCACCGCCTCTTCCTCAACCTCTTATACTCATCCAGGCACTCCATCGCGTTCTCCACCGGCACATTGGGCGGGATGTGATTGCCCACGGCAAAGAAGAAACCCGGGCAATCGCGGCCCACGCGCATGCAGCGCTGAACCTCCGTCCGCACCGCGTCTCTCGTGCTGAACGTGAGTATTCGGGTGTCGGCGTTGCCCATGATCACGTGCGTCTTGCCGTACTTCCGCACGATGTTTTCCAGGCTGGTCAGCGGCTCGAAAATGAATCCCTGCGTACCCGCCGCCGCCAGATCGTCCACAAACTCGTCGAAATTGCCGTCCGAGCAAAACAGCACCGTCTTGCCGGCGTTGCGCATCACCTCCCAATACTTCTTGTAGCGGGGGAATACGTGGTCTCGGTACCATTGCGGGCGAAACACCGGCCCGGCCGTCCACACGATGTCGTCGTGTGTGAGGAACACCTCGATATCTGTTTTCGCCCACGCCTGCGTGTAGGCCATTATGATTTTGAAGTAACCGTCCAATATCTTGTCGAATCGCTCCTCGTCTTCGGCGGCCGCCGCGAGAAACGTTTCCCATCCGAAGGTGTGGATGCAGAAGCTGAACAGCGACATGTAAAGGCCGCCCGGCAGCACGCCATCGGTCTTTGCCTGCGATTCCTTCCACCAGGCCTGGTAACGCTCGGCCTGCTGCCGGATGTCGGGCAGGCCATACTCGGCCACGGGGTCAAGCGACAGCGCCTCCTCGGTTGTTTTGAACGCATACTCGCCCGGCAGGTGGAAATCGCTGCCGTCGGCCTGCCACACGCAGTGGCCCATATCGGTGTGCTTGCCCGACACGCCGGGGCCGTCGGTGTACCAGAAAAAATCCAGGTCCAGAGCTTTTGCAAGCCGTGCGCCGAATTCCGGGCTCTCCCGCGGCACCCCGGCCAGAGCCTCCTCGAGCTTCGGGTGCGTAATATACTGCGTGTGCGGGATTTCGGCCGGCGCTTGCAGCCGGATCGCCGCAATTCCCCGTTCGTAACTCATAGCCGTTCCTTCTTCAACTAGTGATTGCGCTGCTCACGAAAAACCAAATTATAAACGACACGGCACTGCTCATGCAAGGGGTAAAACCGGCCTCGGTGAACCGAAAGCAATCTGGCACCGCTACAATGCCGGTTTCGATTGTGGGATTTTGCCGCCAAAAGTGCTTGACATTACTCTTCGCCCTGTGGTAAAATCTTTACATAGGAAACACGAATTGAACGCATCGGCCCAATCCGAGCGTTCTCAGGCATCAAATGGGGGATTGCCCGATGAAACAACGGCTCTTGTGCTTTCTCCTCGCAGCGATGCCGCTGTTGTATGGGTGCATTTTCACCGACCAAAGCCTGAACGATCCAACTGTTACCGTTGGACCGCGGCCGATCTATGACGATGTGCCGGTCATGACGGGGCTGAAGTTTCTGGATACTTCCATCTACATTGACACCCCGCAGTATCGGGCCTGCGAGCTAAGGTACGTCGGCGCCGTTCAGCCGCTCACGGCCGTGTATTTCTATAAGCAGCAAATGCCTGCGAAGGGCTGGCGATATGTTACCCTGGTGAGTGCCGGCGGTACGCACACTATCGATTTCAAAAAGAACAACGAGAAGTGCACGGTTACCGTTGGGTCCAAAGGCGAAGACACCGCCGTGACAATCAAGATCACCAACGATTCCTCCACGAACCCTCCCGGAGAGACAAAAGGCAGATGAAACTCAACCGCAGAAAAGAGCTGGAGCACAAGAAGCAGGAGCTCAAGGAAGATATTTTTGTAGAATCCGTAACCAAGGTATACAGCAAAGCCGCCGCCGCCCGCAATTACGTTCTGGCCGGCGTCATCGCACTCGCCCTCGGATTTATCCTCATCAGCGTCATGGCCGAATCGGGCAAAGGCTCCGATGAGTCCGGATGGACCAAGCTTGCCGTTGCCGAGGCCAAACTCGAAGAGGCGAAAAAACTTAACCAGGACGAGCCCGAGGCGCTTGTCGACGAGACAATCTCCCAATACGGCAAACTCATCGAAGCCACCAAGGGCAGCGGTGCTCAGCAGGTGGCGCTGCTCCACCACATCGCGGCCCTCTTTGAAAAAGGCGGCTCCGAGAATATCGCCAAGGTTGTAGAGGAATGCGATCTATTCCTCAAGAGCAACCCCAACGGCTATTTCTCCATCGGTGTAAGGCAGCTAAAGGCCAAGGCACTTTTCGAGCAGAAAGAATGGCAAAGCGCCCTCTCGCTCTTCGATGAAGTGAGGATAACCTACAAAGGAACCGTCGCAAATCTCCCGGCTCTCGAGCAGGAAGCCGCCTACTACACCGGCCGCTGCTATGAAGAGCTGAACGAACCCGATAAGGCCCGCGAAATCTACAAGAGCATCGCCGGCCTGGAAAGCAGCCCCACTTGGGCGGAGCTTGCGAAATACCGCCTGTCCATTTTGAGTTCATAGTCCGATTCCCGATTCCTATCCAACAGCCGGTCGGAATCTGGAGCGGATTGAAAATACGCGGCTTGGAAGCCTACAACGTCAGAAGTGTGCTGAAAAGGAGACTCTCGCTAATGGCAGACCTGCAGGCAATTGCTGAAAACTTGATCAAGGGTAAGGCACCCGAGGTGAAGCGCCTCGTGGATGAAGCGATGAAGGAAGGCGTGGCTCCGGGCGATATCCTCGACAAGGGCCTCATCGCTGGAATGAGCGTCGTCGGCGAAAGATTCAAAAGGAACGAGTTCTACGTCCCTGAAGTCCTCATTGCCGCCAGGGCGATGAACCAGGCGATGGAAATCCTCGCGCCCGCCCTCAAGAAGGCAGGCGTAAAGCCCATCTGCAAGGTGGCCATCGGCACCGTCAAGGGCGACCTCCACGACATCGGCAAGAATCTCGTCTCCATGATGCTCAAGGGCGCCGGCTTCGAAGTTGTCGACCTCGGCATCGACGTCGCCCCCGAGAAATTCGTCCAGGCCGCAAAAGACGGCTGCAAGATCGTTGCACTCTCGGCGCTGCTCACCACCACTATGCCCCAGATGAAAAACGTCATCCAGGCACTCAAGGACTCCGGCGCAGCCGCATCCGTCATGATTGGCGGCGCTCCCGTCACCCAAAGCTACGCCGATGAAATCGGCGCATCCGGATACGCACCCGACGCAGCCAGCGCGGTCGACGTTGCAAAGCAGCTCCACGCAGCGTAACGGCGATCACCCGCCAGGCGATCCGATTCTGAAACCAATGGGGCTCCTACCGGCAGGAGCCCTGTTTTTGCGCAAGCATACAGAGGCCCTGGCCGAGGCACCCCCCTCGCCCAAGGCTGCACCAGAAAGATAACGATGGACCCCGATCAACTCGAAGACAAGATAGAAGACCAGATAGAAGAGCAGACGCTCGAACCCGTAACCGAGGCCGAATTCCGCGTTAAACGCCAGGTTCCCGGCCGGCGGATCGACCGCTACCTCTCCATGCGGTTCGCCGCATACTCGCGCACGCTCATTCAGAAACTCATCCGCCAGGGCATCATCACCGTCAACGGCCAGCCCGTCAAGCCCAGCTACGAAACGCGCAAAGGCGACGTCATCCACGTCGAGTTTCCCGTCCTCGAAACCGGCGGCGGAGAACCCGAAGACATCCCCATCGACGTCATCTACGAAGACGACCACATGCTCGCGATCAACAAGCAGCCCGATATCGTTACGCACCCCGCGCCCGGCCACCGCGGCGGCACCCTGCTGAATGCCATCCTCCACCATTGCGGCCCCATCGAAGACCGCGAATACCCCGACCGCCCCGGCATCGTCCACCGGCTCGACAAAGATACCACCGGCATCATGCTCTTCGCCAAAACCGAAGCCGCCCGCAGCAACATCCAGCAGCAGTTCGAGCTGCGAAAAGTCCAGAAAACCTATACCGCCATCGTTGAAAACGATTTCGACTTCGATTCCGACATCATCGATCTGCCTATCGGCTCCGATCGCCATCACCGCGAACGAATGGCCATCGACCTCATCGACGGCCGCCCCGCGCAAACCGTCTATACCGTCCTCGAACGCTTCGGCGACTACACCCTCGTCCGCTGCCAGCCGCGCACCGGCCGCACGCACCAGATTCGCGTGCACCTCAGCGCCATCGGCCATCCGATCGCCAGCGACGACGCCTACGACGCAAAGGCCCCCATCTACCCCAGCACGCTCGACCCCGCAATACCGCACACCGAAGACGAAGAACCAATCATCGAACGCCAGGCACTCCACGCCACCACCATCGCCTTCCGCCATCCTTCAACAAAACAATGGCTCGAACTCGAAGCACCTTTCCACGCCGACTTCCTTCGCATGCTCGACTTCCTTAGAAAGCGCGGGCCGGTGGCACCACGAAAACCATCGAGAAAAGGAAGGCAGAGGCATTAAGAGAAGAAGAAGGAAGGCAGAAGGCAGAAGGCAGAAGGGAGAAGTCAGAAGGCAGAAGTCAGAAGTCAGAGCCGGCACTTGGCGCTCAAATAGAACGCCATTTGCACCTTGCACCTTGCACCCTACTCCACCTCCACCGTCACCGCATTCGATACCAGATTTCCCAGCCACAGCTTCTCTTCGCCCGGGGCTGGGGCGGTGCGCAGGTAATGCACCTGCATGCGGTGCAGGCCCGCTTCGGCCACCTGCACGGTAATCGCAAACGTCTTGCTCTCGCGCGCGGGGATCGTAACGATCGCGTTGGATATGCCGGCAGGCGCAGTTATCGCAGGCTCAGGCACCGGCGACAGGCTTTCGGAAACGAACTGCCGGCCGCCGCTGCGCACAAACGACACCTGATTCAGGCGGGCGATGAACTCCATCAGCTCGCCAAGCGTCGTCTGCGTGGATAGGATCATCAGTTCTCCGTTGCGCAAATCGGCGAAGTCAAACACACCGATGTCGTCTGAAAACCGCTTCAGCACCTCGTGCACGGTTATCGAATCCTCGCGCAGCGCCGCCGTCTTCTCCAGCAGGTGCAGCAGCTCGGCATCGGCGCGGTCGTAGCAATCGGGATTCAGAATATCGTTCACCATCAGCTCATCGCTCACCTTCAGACCCTCGGTGGTTTTGAACGCGATAGCCTCGTGCGAAAGATTCTTCAGCTCCACCTCCATCGTCGCCTGCCGCGGTTTGGCGGCGTCGAACCGGGCCGAGCGGATGCACATGCTCAGGCCGTTGTCCTCGCGCTCCTTCGCGGGCTGCGGCTCAAACACAGCCACCACGATCGAGCTCGACTGCACGCTGCCCAGCCAGCCGGCGGGCCAGTCCGGTCCCGTCTTCGGCTGGCGGTTCGCATATTCAACCGTGCAGCGGTAGAGCCCCGGCTTCGGGAAAAGCTCCTTGCCCGTTTGAAGCCGCAGCTCGCCGTCTTTGCGCGTGCCGCCCTTGATCGTGATCCAGCCCTTATCGCCGCCATTTATTTTCGCGAGCGACTCGCCCACGCTCACCACCAACGCCTTCGGCGTAGCGGTCAGCCACAGAGCATCGCGGCCGAATTCCACGCTCGCACCTGCGGCCGCGGCCATCCTGTGCAGGCTCTCGCCAAGATTCTCTCGCGGCTGCACGGCCATCGGCTGCGTCTTCAGCAGCGAACGATCCGCCAGCACGTCTATGCCGCATCGCTCGGCCATAGCGCGAGCAAGCTGTTCGAGCGTCATCTCTTTCGCATCGATTCCATAGTCTGCCGGTGTCTTGGCGAGCTTCGCGTAAACCTCGGTTTCGGTCGGATTGTAATCCAGCGTTCCGAAAGTGGTAGGCTCCACCTTCAGTTGAAATGCAGCATCAGTGCTGAGCGCGATCTGGTCGCTCGTTACGCCCTTGAGGCTGAAGTTCAGCGTCAGTTCGCCTCCCAGCCTGCATCCGGGCGACTTCGACGCGAGGTCTAGCTGCAAGCCGGCCACGGGCCGGCCTGCCGGCGCCGCCGCCGTGCTCATCACGCGGATAATGGCCGACTCCGACGCCACGTCGGCCCACACCATCGAGTCGCCGGGCGCACCGGGCACTCGCGCAGCCGCGGCAAACGAAACCGACACGCTGTAGGCGCCCGGGCCGCTCAACGTTCGCAATGCCGGCGTCTTGCCGGGGGCCGTCAAGTTCAGCTTCGCCTGCCACACCTCGCCCGCCTTCAGCTCGGCAAGCTCATCGGACGGCAGGCGAGTAGTATGCGAGCCGAGCTCGGCCCCGAAAATCCTCGTCAGCATTACCTGGCTCAGCCTGTAATTATCGCGGCGCGCGGTGTTGTCCTCGCGGCCGACGAATATGCTGCGGCTGAACAGCACCGGCTCTCGGCCGATGTTTCTCAGCTCCATGTTTGCCTGGATCGGCTCGCCGGCCTCGAACACGTCCTTCGCCGGCAGTACCGTCGCCCTCAGATTCCTCGTGAGGTCTCGGGCCACCTGTGCCAGCCGGCTCGGCGACGGCGGATCAACCCACGCCGTCAGAGCGCGGGCGTCTACGCTTTCAGGCTCGGTGGGCGCAGCATCCACGGCCGCCACCGACTGATGCCCGGCCGCCACCAGCCGCGCACCGCTGGCGTTGTGAAAACGAACCGTTCCCTCAACGACGGTGACCGCGGCACGGGAGGTTTCCGGATCATACGAAACGCTGAACCCCGTGCCGATCACCTCTGCCCTGCCGGC
>DATLAR010000364.1:0-3524 GCA_035527355.1 Planctomycetota bacterium | reverse complement strand
CGGCCTTCGGGGCCGGAGCCGCGGAGAATCGCCAGCGGCACCTTCTCGGCCTCGGCGAGCTTGCGTGCGCGCGGGGAGGCCTTGATCTCTTCCGGCTTCAGCACGGCGGGCCTGGGCGCGGCTTTCGGCGGGGCTTTCTCCGCAACGGCTGCCGCGGCCGGCGCTCCCTTCGCGGCCGCTTCTGGTTTCTTCTCGGCCGGCGCGGTTTTCTTCGGCGTCACTTCAGGGATCGCCTCGCCCTTCTCGCCCACGAATGCGATCACCTCGTTCACCGGAGCCGTCTCGCCATCCTTCAGCAGTATCTTCAGCAGCGTGCCGCTCACAAACGCCTCGACCTCGAGCGTCGCCTTGTCGGTTACCACCTCGAAAATGATCTCGCCCTTTTGAACCGTATCGCCTTCCTTCTTCAGCCAGCGCTCGATTGTGCCTTCTTCCATCGTCTGGCCGAGCTTGGGCATCAGTACTTCCTGAACCATTATCGCACCTCGTTATTGAAAAGATTCCGTTTCAAAAACAATGTTGTGTTACGCGCCGCTTATGATCACGCGAAGGCCCTTCGCCTTTTCCGTGATCTCGATGCCTTCGAGCACCTTGGTAATCGGCAGCCGATGGCTGATGAGTGCCGATGTCTTGATCTTTCCGGCGCCCAGCAGCGAGAGGGCCATCGCGTTGTGCCGCGGGGCCGAGCCGTGCGTACCCACGCAGTAAAACTCGCCGTAATGCAGCAGGTTGCTGTTGAACTTGATGTATGGATTGTCTTTCGGCAGCCCGCCGAAGAAATTCACGTAGCCGCGCTTCGCCGTCATCTCGAGGGCCTGCTCCTGAGCCTTGCCCACCGAGCACGCGGTAATCACCACGTTTGCACCCTGTCCGCCGGTAGCATCTCTAACCGCCTTTATCGGATCGACCTCTCTTGAATTGATGTAAAGATCGGCTTGTGCGATCTTCGACATGTCCAGCCGCTCCTGCGAGATGTCGATCATTATCGTTTGCGTGGCGCCTATGCTCTTGCTCAGCATTATGTGCAGGCAGCCGATCGGGCCAGCGCCGATTACGACGACGGTCTGCCCGATGCCGGTGTGCGTCAGCTCGGCGGCATTGATCGTGCAGGCCAGCGGCTCCGCTAGCGCGGCCTCCTCGAACGATACGTTGTCGGGTATGCGATTCACGCAACCGTTGCGCACGGCCACCGGCGGCACGGCCATGAATTCGGCAAACCCGCCGTCGCAATGATAGCCGATCGCGATCAGATTGTCGCACATGCTCTGCATGCCGCCCAGGCAATAGCGGCATTCGCCGCACGGCACGGCGGGGGCCACCGCCACGCGGTCGCCCACGTTATAGCCCTTCACGGTCTTGCCCACCTCCACGATCTCGCCGGCCAGCTCGTGGCCGGTGATTCGCGGGGGCACGATGTGCTTGTGACCGTGATGATAAACCTTTACGTCGGTGCCGCACACGGCGCATGCGCCCACCTTGATGAGCAGCCCGGCGGGATCGCACGCGGGCATCTTGGCGTCCACGATCTCAATTCTTCCAATATCTTGCAGAATCGCAGCTTTCATTCGTCGGTCCTTTCGACAGTTGTTGACTGTGTGAATCTCACGATTCGCCGGAGTATTGCCTGAAAGCCTCCGGCAGGGCGTCCAGGATATCGGTGGCGATCAGGGCAGTCTCGCCCTTCGTGCGCGCCGCGATATCGCCGGCCAGCCCGTGTATGTACGCGCCCAGTTGGGCCGCGGCAAACGGATCGAACTGCTGGCAAAGCAATCCCAGGATCACGCCGGTGAGCACGTCGCCGGCGCCGCCCGTTGCCATACCGGGGTTGCCGGTGGTGTTCACGTACGTGCGCTCGCCGTCGGTTACAACCGTGCCGTGCCCCTTGAGCACCAGCAGCGCGCGATGCCGCGCCGCAAAAGCCTCTGCCACGCCTATGCGGTCGGCCTGCACGGCGGCGGGGGAGATGCCCGCGAGGCGGGCCATCTCGCCCGGATGCGGCGTGAGGATCAGCGGCGTGAGGATCAACGGCGTGAGGATCAGCGGCGCGTGGCGACGGTCGAGCACGTCGATATCCGTGGCCAGGCTGTTCAGTCCATCGGCGTCGATCACCGCCGGCACGCCGAGTTTCAGAATCACGTTGAGCACAAACCAGCAGGTGGACGGATGCCGCCCGATACCCGGCCCCAGGGCCACAGCCGTGAAGCCCGGCAGCAGATCGATCACATCGAGCAGCGCGTGTGCGGCGAAGGAGCCGGCTTCGGTTTCGGCAAAAGGATGCGTGGTGGGGCAGGTGGTCTTTGCGGCGAGCACCGGCACAACGCTGTGCGGCGCGCCGATCGTAATCAGTCCGGCGCCGCTCCGGAGCGCGGCTTCGGCGCACATAGCGGCGGCACCCGCCATTCCAACGCAGCCGCCGAGCACCAGCCCTCTGCCAAACGTGCCCTTGTGCGACTGCGCGTCGCGCCGCGGGATCGCCGGCAGCATAGTTATCCTTTTCGTGGGCATCCTGAACAGAATCCGCTATTCATTTCTTCTGGCTGCGGTACGCCTTCACCGCCGCCATCAGGTCCTCGGCGTTTTTCGTAATCACCTCGAAGCGTCCGTCCTTCATCGCCTTCTTATCCACAAGCTCGCCGCCCACCGCGAGGGCCTCGGCGCCGGCCGCGAGCCATTCGCCCGCGTTTGCCGCGCTCACGCCCCCCGTGGGCATGATCGGAACCTGCGGCAGCGGAGCCTTCAGCGCCTTGAAGTATGCCGGCCCGAACTGCGACGCCGGGAAGACCTTCACCCAGTCGGCGCCGTTCTTCCACGCGTGGTAAATCTCGGTGGGCGTCATCGCACCGGGCATTATCGCCACGTCTTTGCCGTTGCAGAACTTCACCACCTCGAAGTCCGTTATCGGGCTCACGAGAAACGCGGCGCCCGCCTCGATCGCCTCCGCGGCGTCCTTCACGCTCAGCACCGTGCCGGCCCCCAGCAGCACGCTGTCGCCGAATTTCTTCTTAACAGCCGAGAGCGTCTTGATCGGCTCTGGCACTGTAAACGTGATCTCGATGGCCTTGATGCCGCCGTCGAAGCACGCCTGCACCGCGGCCAGGGCCTTGTCGGTATCGTCGCTTCGCACCACAGCCGCAATCGCATATTCCTTCAATCTCGAAAGCGTTTCCTTGCGCGACATTCTGTTCTCCGTGTTATGACCCGGGGCAATGGCGTTTGCCGGGCGGACGGTTTATCAACGCAGCAACATAACCGGCGCCGAAGCCATTGTCGATATTCACCACCGAAATGCCCGCCGAGCAACTGTTGAGCATCGTCAGCAGCGGGGCAAGCCCGCCGAACGACGCGCCATAGCCGATGCTCGTGGGCACGGCCACCACGGGCCGGTCGGCCAAACCGCCCACCACGCTGGCGAGCGCGCCTTCCATGCCGGCCACCACCACTATCACGTTTGCCCCGAAGATCTCCTCGCGCGATTTCATCAGCCGATGGATGCCCGCCACGCCCGCGTCGTAAACCGTTTTCAC
>DATLAR010000363.1:0-11983 GCA_035527355.1 Planctomycetota bacterium | reverse complement strand
GCGCCATCAGGATTACAGCTTACCACTATCGCGCCTTGCAGTCAAGAGGAAAGTTGCGCACGGAGGGGGTGCGGCGTCTTGAAAGGAAGACGCCCTCTTTCGGAAGAGGGCGAAGAGGGGAAGATTACAGGCTCCACCTGTCGAATTCGGTCGGCTTTAACGCGAGCCCTTTGAATTCCACAGCCGACGCCTGCCTGGAAGAGCAGTGGGGCGGGAAAACGCGCTCATACGAATTTCACACCTATTTCCTGACGCGCTCCCAGGTCTGTTGTCCTCACTACTTGCGCGCGGGCACATGTGTCGGTGTAAGACATCTGCCGCTTGAAGAATATATCTATCATGTCGCCTTCCGCCAGCCGGCAATCGGTATCGAAGGATATGCCGCCCGACGATATGTCGTTGAGGTGGCCCGACATGAACTTTCTCGATGTTCCCGGCGTCACCCGGCGGAACAGGATTGTCTCGCTCATTTTTTCGCGCTGGAACGCGCGGCGTTCTTTAACGTTCAACATGTTCAACCCCTGGGTGTGGACACTGGGATCCAGCCGGACGGCTCCGGGCAGCCCGTAAGTTTGTATGACGTAATTTATAGACATCCGTATCTATACCCTCCCCAACTCGCCTTGTCATTTCATAACTAATATCGGATGACCCCTGCAACCGCTCCACAAGAAATTTGCCTGCACGCAAGGCCGCCGAATTCCGATAATGGCGTGATTTCCATCAACAAGAGAGGCAAGCCATGGAAGCCGGCGGCAAAGGCAACAACGCGGCAGGCGGCTCGAAAAGACAGTTTCTGGGAATGGTTTTCGACTGCTGCGGCGCGTACGGGCGGCTATATCCAAACCGCGACCGCTCGGCGTTCGTCGGCCGCTGCCCGCGTTGCATGCGGGCGGTATCGGTGGGCATTTCAGAAGAGGGCAGCGATGCGCGGTTCCTCAGAGGATAACCGGCTGGGCAAGAAGGGGGCGCGAAAAAGGGCGGCCAGATGAGCCGCCCTCGGTTTATTCGATATTCTGCATCCCGGCCAGCCGTCAACTCGCGGCGTTTTCCGGCCTGCGCGAGCCGCGGCGGCCGCGCCCGCCACGCCGGTTTGACGCATCGCCGGCGGGGCGATCACCGGCGGGGCGATCACCGGCCCTGCGATTCGGATGAGTTGAGCGTGAGCCGCCTGAATCCTGGCCGCGGGGTCCGCCCGAGGCCCGACGACGCTCGCCCTGCTGGCCGCCGCCGCCGCTGCGCCGCGGCGGTCGCGACGTTCCGCGTCCTCCCGGCCGGCCCGATTTCTCTTTGGGCACATTGCTAGGTATGGGCGAGTGCCAGGGATGCTCCACCACCGTAGGTATGCGCTCCTTGATCAGCCCCTCGATTATCGAGAGGCTGTCGCGCTCGTTGGCATCGCAGAAGGTGAGCGCAATGCCCGTAGCGCCCGCGCGGCCGGTGCGCCCGATGCGGTGCACGTACACCTCCGGCTCCTGCGGCAGATCATAGTTTATCACGTGCGAAATGTCGTCCACGTCGATCCCGCGAGCCGCTATGTCGCTAGCTACCAGCACACGTGTGCGGCCGCGCTTGAAATCCTCGAGCGCGCGCGTTCTGGCGTTCTGCGACTTGTTTGAATGTATGGCCTCGGCCGAGATGTTCGCGTTTCTGAGGTGCTTCGTAACCTTATCGGCGCCGTGCTTGGTGCGCGTGAAAATCAGCGCCCGCGTCACGCTCGCATCGCTCAGCAGGTGGGTGAGCAGCTCCCGCTTGTCTCCGTGGTCCACGAAATAAACCGCCTGCTCCACCGTCTCGGCGGCGGGCGCTTCGGGAGTGACGCTGATGCTGATCGGATCGTGCAGGATCGACCCGGCCAGCTCCTGCACCTTCGGCGGCATGGTGGCGGAAAACAGCAGCGTTTGGCGCTCCGACGGCAGCCGCGAAACGATGCGGCGCACGTCCTCGATGAAACCCATATCCAGCATCCTGTCGGCCTCGTCCAGCACCAGGATTTCCACCGCTTCGAGATGCACGAAACCCTGTGCCATCAGGTCCATGAGGCGGCCCGGCGTGGCCACCAGGATATCCACGCCGCGCTCCAGGGCTTTCGTCTGCGGGTTTTGCGCCACGCCGCCGAAAACGATTGTGCTCCTGAGGTCGGAATGCCGGCCATACGCCGCGAAGCTGCCGCCCACCTGTGCCGCCAGCTCGCGCGTGGGGGTGAGCACCAGCGTGCGGATCGGGCGCTTTCTATGACCGTGCGCCGGCGGCTGGGCCGCGAGCCGATGGAGGATCGGCAGCGCGAATGCGGCCGTCTTGCCGGTGCCCGTCTGGGCGCAACCCAGCAGGTCTCTTCCTGCCATCACGTGCGGTATTGCTTTTTCCTGGATAACGGTGGGGGTGGTGTAGCCTTCTTGCTTGACCGCGCGCAATAGGTGCTCGGCCAGTCCGAAATCTGCGAAATGTTCCAATGTCTTCTTCTCTCTTGCCTGATGATCTCGCGAAATAATACATGTGCATTGTACACTATATGGCGCTTCAATGCAACAACTATCCTACGGCCGATCGCATGTCAGGATGGGTCCGGAAACGATTTTGGGGGGCCGGGCAAGGATCCACCAAGGGCAAGGGCGGTGCCTTGCCCCTACACGCACGCCGCCGCGCCGCAAACGCTAGGGGCGGGGCGGCGTCTCGGCGTTGGGTGACATATCGTGTCGCCCCTGCCTCGCGGGGCGTAGCTCCGCGTGTGGACGCTTAATTCAATGCCATTGGCTCCTTGCAGCAGGCACACAGCCGAAGACAAGACACAGCCGAGGGCGGCTGCGCCACACGGTCGCCCCCGCGAATCCCAAACCCTTCCGCCTCCGCCGATTTCATCTGATTATCTCGATGCCTGCGGGTGCGTCGCATTTCAGATCAATGGTGCCGCCCTTGCGCTGCCATTCCACCTTGATGGCGCCCAGCGGGGTGGGCACCGTGCCGCGTGCGGCGTCGATGCCGGCGGTAGCTTGCGGCCGCACGATTGCCTTGCGCCAGCCGGGTGCGGCGCATTTCACGCCCAGCACGTACGCGGGCAGCCAGTAGGCCGGGGCTGCGCTCCACGGGTGGCACTGGCTGGCCGTGGGCACAACGGGCGCGGTTGACTGGAAGCATTCCCAGGCGGTCGTCGCGCCGCAGTCGAGCATCAGGCCCCAGTAGTCGCGGATGAAGCTGAGGCCCCAGTCGAACTTCTGCACTTTGGCGAGCGCATCGAGCACGTAATGCTGGAAATAGGGGTTCATCGTGTTGAGCTCGGGCTGAATCTTGCTGCCGTCGGGCCGCCACATGCGCTGGGGCATCGATGCGGCCTGCTCGCCGGTTGCGAGGCCGGTGTAGAGTGCAATCACGTTTGTTTGGAAAGTGATGGAAGGCGACAGCGTGCCGTGGTCGAAACAGTCGCGGTAGAGGCCGGCGTCGGCGTCCCAGAACAGATTTCGGCAGGCCTCGCGGACCTGCCGGGCTTCGGAGGCGCAGGATTGTGCGAGGCCGGTTTGGCCTACCTCGGCGGCCAGCCACGAGGCATCTTCGAGTGCGCGGGCGTACCACGCGTTGTAGCCGCAGATGAGGCCGCGTTTGTGGATGGGGCTGTGATCGAGGAACACCCAGTACCAGTCTTCGCTTGCGCGCTGCACGAGGCCGTGCTGCTGGTCCTTCAGGCCGCGGAAGAAGCCGAAGAGCTTCTCGGCGTAGGGCAGCATTTCGCGCACGAGGTTGGCGTCGGCCGTGTGGCGGTAGTGCTCTGCTATCCAGCTCACCCAGATCATGGCGTAATCGGTGAGGGTGTGCCGCCATTCGGCGGGTGCCATGCCGGGGAAGCGGCCGTTTTCCTCCTGCACGCGCGGAAACTGCCTTATGCCCTTGCGCAGCAGGCGGAGGTCGTCGAAGAGGTAGAAGAGCTGGTGCGCCTGCACGAAGGCATCGCCCGGATACTGCCCGTTTTCGCGGGTGGGGCAGTCTACCGGATGGTAATTGAGGCTCACGTCCATCGTGTCGATGCAGGTGGTGTAAATGGCGTTGAGGCGGTCGTCGGAGCATTGGAAGGAGCCTCGCGGCTTGCCGACGACTTTTTCGACGGCGTTCCAGACGGCGTGGACGGTAGCGGGCCCGCCGCCGGTGCCCTCCCAGGATCCGCGGTTGGAAATCTTTATGAAGCGTACGCCGCGCCGGGCGATCAGCTCTCGGCGCTGCCGGCCTTCGCGGCAGGTGATGCGGTCGGTGTAGCGGTCGCCGGCGGCCTGCACCACCTTGTCGTAGTCCGACATCCACTCGGCGTGCTGGAGGTCCAGCACGGTGCCGGCGGGCGCAGTCGCTTCGATGCCGGGGCGTCCTGACATTACGCGGCCGAGATCGAAGATGGCGTACTGGCCGGGCAGGATAAGCACGTCTTTCTTCGGGGGTTTGGCGTTGCGGAACGGCAGGCAGATGTCGAATACGGAATGCGCTTCGGCGGTCGGCTTGTCGGCGTGCACGATCTCGCCGGCGGAACCGTCAGCTTTTTCGACGCGCCAGCATTGCTCGGCAAGCTGCCTTGTGGCCGAGCAGACCACCGGCAGCGGATGCGTACACCAGCTCGTGCCGTGGAAATCGAGCGCAATGTAAGCGGAGCGGCCGTCGGCGTCGATTTCCACCTGCACTTCGTTCCAGCCGGGCTCGAGGCGCAGCGACGCGGGCGGGCTGAGCATGTCGTATTTGCCGGGGTGGTAATCCTGCTCGGTGTAGCGGTCGAGCGTGGACGCCTCGAGGCCAAACCTGTGCGCCGCTTCGGTGCCGTTGAGCTTCAGCGAATAGTCGGAATCGCAAAGGATCTGGAGTTTGAAATCGACGCCCGGGCTCATTATGAAGGTGGTGAGGCGGTATTTGCCGGGGCCGTGGCGTTTGACGATAGGCGGCAGGTAGATCGACTGCACGCCCTGGGGGAAGAGCCATTTGCCGGCGCCGGCGGGCCTGGCGTGGAAGTTTGCAGTGTTTGGCAGGGGGATTTCGCGGGGGATCACGGCGTGGTGGCCGAGCTCTTTGCAGAGCCCGGCGGCGGGCCACGCGGAGTCGTCGAAATCGGGGCCGAGCCACGCGGGCTGCTCGTCGCGCAGGTCAACAATTTCGGCGAAGCCGAGGAAGAAGAGGAAGCGATGCGCGCGGCGCGAGAATTCGGGCGCGAGCGACGCACGCCACGAATCGTCGCTGGCGGCGATCAGTTGCCGGCCGGCGCGCAGCTCGGCCACGAGGCCCGACGGACTGAACGACCACCACTGGCCGCCGCTGCCGTAGCCGTGTGCGAGGATGCACACCACGTTGCGGCCGGTGCGCAGGAATTTCTTCACCGAATGCTCGTCGGCAAAATGAACCTCGGGCGTGGAGGGGCAGATGCTGCGGCCCGCCCATTGCCCGTTTATCCAAAGCTCGTATTCGCCGCACGTGTTTGCGATGGTGAGCGTAGCGCGCGCCGGCAGCTTGTCGAGCGTGAACGAGCCGCGCAAGCGCACGTAGGTATCGAGCGACAGCTCATGATCGGCTGCCCATATCCATTTGCCGGCCAGCGACAGGGGCTTGTCGCCCGAGAGAAGCTTGTTTATTTTCATCTGGTATTCCTTGGTGCGAGGCGTCGATGCAGAACGCGAGGTTTTATTATGGCAATCGGCAGGGGTTTTTCAAGGGGTGCCGGAAGAAGTGCCGGAAGAAGCGCCAAGTGCAGAGTGCAGAGAAGAAGTGCGAAGAGGCGGGCTGTGCGGAATGCGGGCTTGATTTGGCGCGTCGTGTGCGGTATAATCACGGGCGTCTTGTATTGCGACTGAGTCTTATTTGCAACATGGATTTGAATAGCATATGTCAAATGATCTCACAGATTCGCCGCCCGAAGCCGGCGCGCTGCCCGTTGTGGCGCTCGTCGGCAATCCAAATGTCGGCAAGAGCGCGATCTTTTCGCTGCTCACCGGCCGCTACGTCGTTGTCTCCAATTACCCGGGCACTACGGTCGAGGTGACCTCGGGCACGGCGCGGCTTGGCGGCGAGCGCGTGGAGGTGGTGGACACGCCGGGGGTGAACAGCCTGGTGCCGCGCTCGGAGGACGAGGAGGTGACGCGGGCGATTCTGCTGGAGCGGCGCCCGCGGGCCGTGCTGCAAGTGCTCGATGCGAAAAACCTGAGCCGCGGCCTCGTGATTACGTCGCAGCTTGCCGAGATGGGGCTGCCGGTGGTGCTGGCGTTGAATATGTGGGACGAGGCGATGGACCGCGGGATCGCAATCGATGCGGATGGGCTGTCGCGGCTGCTGGGCGTGCCGGTGGTGAAGACGGTGGCGACGCAGAAGAAGGGCATCGGCGCGATTGCGGCGGCGATGGCGCGGGCGGCGGTGCCGCAGATGCGCATCGACTACGGCGCTCACGTTGAGCATGGCATCGCCGGGGTGGAATTGCTGTTGCCGACGCTGCCGGTGAACGCGCGTTCGGCGGCGGTTTCGCTTTTGGCGGGCGATCCGGAGCTGGAGCGGCGGCTGACTGTTCCGCCTGAGAGGCGGCCAGACGGTGATGCGCATGAGGCCGCGGGCGATGGCGCGGCTGCAGACGGCGGCGCGCATGGCAGGGGCCGGCGCAGAAGATGCCGCCACGGTTGCACCGGCGTGCATCGGTGGGGCGGGGGCTGGTCGGGCGGGGCCGAGGCGGGTTTTGCGGGCTCTGTGGCGGCGATACGCAACGATACGCAGGGGCGCTGCTCGGAGCCGCTGGGCTATGGGATAAGCAGACGGCGCGCGCACGCGGCCGAGCAGCTAGTGCGGCGGGTGGTGTCGGCCGCGCCGCGCGAGCAGTGGCCGCCGGTGTGGCGGCGTGCGTTCTTTTGGGTGATTGGCCCGCTGCTTGGGCTGATGGTTTCGTGCCTGAGCGCGATCTTGCTGGTGCTGGGGGTGGGGGTGTTTGCCGAGCTGCCTCATGCGGAGGTCATCGTGTGGCTGTTGGGCGGCGCGGGTGCGGCAGCCTATGCGGCGCATCTGTGGCGCTGGCGGCGCAGCCACGGCATCAGCGAGGTGCTTGGCCGGCTCACGATGCATCCCGTGCTCGCGTTTCCCATACTCGCGGCGGTGCTGTGGGCTACGTATCTTTTCGTGGGGGTTTTTGGTGCGGGCGAGTGCGTGGATTTCATCGAAAACACGATCTTCGGAAATACGCTGGAGCCGGCCGGCGGGTTCGCAATTCCATTGGCGGGGCTGCACGTGCCGTGGGATGGCTTGAACTATTACCTGGCGCAGCTCGCGGATTTGCTGGCGGCCAACAACACGATAGGCTTTCTGGCCAGCCGCGACGGTTTCATGTATCAGCTTCTGCTTTCAGAAGACGCCGGCCTTATTCGCGTGGGGCTCACGTATGCGTTTGCGATCGTGCTGCCGATCGTGGGGTTCTTTTTTCTGGCGTTTGGGCTGATGGAAGACAGCGGCTATCTGCCGCGGCTGGCGGCAATGGTCGACTGGCTGTTCAAGCGGATCGGGTTGAACGGCAAGGCGGTGCTGCCGATGGTGCTGGGGCTGGGCTGCGACACTATGGCCACGCTGACAACGCGGATTTTGGATTCGCGGCGCGAGCGGATCATCGCCACGCTGCTGCTGGCGCTCGCCATTCCGTGTTCGGCGCAGATAGGCGTGATCTCGGGCGTGCTGACCGACATCGGCGGCGGCGCAGCTTTTGCGATCTACATCGCGGTGATCGTCAGCCAGTTTCTGCTGGTGGGCTGGCTGGCCTCGAAAGTGCTGAAGGGCAAGAAGAGCGATTTCATGATCGAGATTCCACCGTTCAGGCTGCCGAAGCTGTCGAATGTGGTAGTGAAAACCTTCTACCGCGTGAGCTGGTTTCTGAAGGAGGCCGTGCCGCTTTTTCTGATAGGCACTTTGGCACTTTTCATTTTGACGAGGATAGGATATAATGAGCAGACGCGGCCGCTGGGGCTGATGTCGTATGCCGACCGCATCGGCGCGCCGGTAACGGAGCACCTGCTGGGCCTGCCGCCTCACCTGAAGGGGCTGCCGCCGGCGGAAGACGCCAAGGTGCGCGCCGGCCAGCCGCTGCGCGGCCACAGCACCTCCGAGGCCTTCATCCTGGGTTTCCTGCGCCGCGACTACGGCGCGGTGGCAATCAGGGACAACGTGAAGAGCGGATTCTTTTCACCGCGCCAGGCAATGGTGGCGCTGATCGTTATCACGCTGTTTGTGCCGTGCCTGGCAAACATGCTGGTGATCGTGAAGGAACGCGGCCCCGTGACCGCGGCACTGATCGTGGGATTCATCATTCCCTATTCGTTTCTCGTGGGGGGAATGATGAACTACCTGCTGAAAATGACAAACTTGCTTCAGCAATAGCGGGCGATATGCGGGTGCATGGACGCGGGAGCGTCGGGGATTTTCAAACACCATGAAAGAAATTGGCAGGATCATCGAGTTCACATCTGAGGGCAAGGCGGTAGTGGAGTTTGAGACGAAGCGTTCATCGTGCAACGGCTGCGCGTGCGGGAGCATCTGCAAGAGCGTAAACGTGCAGGACGCGGGGCAGCAGGACGCGAGCGGGCGGGCGTCGGGCGAGAAGAAGCGGATGGTGATGGAAGTGATACCGGGTGTGGCGCTGGGCAGCAGGGTGTATGTGGAGATCGGGCGGCCGTCGCTGCTGCGCTTGCCCACGCTCGTTTACGTGATGGTGGCGGCGTTTCTGGCGGGCGCGCTGCTGGGGCAGATCATCGCGGGCATTGCGCGCTCGAGCCAGGCCGGCATGTTGAGCATAATGGCGGGCCTCATAGTCACCGCGGTTTGCATCGTGGCACTCAATATAGACGAACACCGCCGCAGCAAGGAAACCTTCACGCCGTACATCATAGGGATAATATGGCGGGCGAGCTCGTAGAAGGGTGCAAGGTGCAAAGTCCAAAGTCAAGAGGGTGCAAGGTGCAAATCGCGCTTTGTTTGGGTTGGTCCAGTTGCACAGGCACGGCGTTCGGTTGCGTCCAATAGCGGGCTGGCGTGCAGTGGCAGACACCACCGCCGGCGGGCGGTTCGGAAACCGCAAAAGTCTCCTGGGGTTTTACCATGCCGGAAATAACCGACGAAGTTCTCGAACTGCTGTATTCGAAAGAAGAGGAGCAGGCCGGCATCACCGAGCGCGATGTGCTGGCGCAGGAGCCGCAGTCGAGCGCGGACCTGCTGGCGTCGATGACCGCGAGCGGTCTGATCGCTATCGATGGCAGCGGCCGGGTGACGCTGCTGAAGGCGGGGCACGAGCGTGCCCGGATGGTGGTGCGCCTGCATCGCCTGGCCGAGCGGCTTTTGAATGACGTGCTGGATTTGGGCGGGAATGCGAACGAGGCGGGCGCCTGCCATTTCGAGCATTGTTTGAGCATGGAGGTGGCCGACAGCATCTGTACGCTGCTGAGCCATCCGACGACGTGTCCGCATGGGAAGGCGATTCCGCCGGGCAAGTGCTGCCAGCAGGCGGGCCGCGGTGTGAGGCCGCTGGTGGTGCCGCTGGCGGATTTGAATTGCGGCGCGTGGGGAAGAATCCGATATATAGCAACGCAGCATCATCAGCGGCTCGACCGGCTGGCGTCGATGGGCGTGCTGCCGGGTGCGAAGGTGCGCCTGCACCAGCGCCAGCCGTCGTACGTGATGCAGTTGGGTGAAACGATGCTTGCGATCGATAAGGCGATCGCGCGCGATATCTTCGTGCGTGAGATCGAGAAGGAATGATGGGCGGCGTGATTCGTACAGTTCGTTCGGAAACCGATCATTGTTTGCCACCGGGGCACGCCTTAATGGCGTGAGATCAAGCGCGCGGCCGGCGGGGTAGGGACCTGGCACCGTCCTTGCCCTTGGGCGGGGACAGCCACCTGCGCGCCATAGCCGCTTCGGCGGCGGCACATGCCCCGCCCCTACGTTCGCGGCGCGGGCACCTGCCTCCGAAACGCACGTTTCGCATATAATACTCCTATCCTAGACTTTAGACTTTGAACCTTGCTTGACCTTGGACTTTGGACCTTGGACCTTGGACCTTGGACTCTGGACCTTGGACGCTGGACCTTGGACCTTGGACCTTGGACCTTGGACTTCCTCATTCGGGCGGAGAGAGGGTGATGAGCGTGATTTCGGGAAGCACGAACAGCCGCATCGGCGGGCCCCATGTGCCGGTGCCGCGGCTGACGTATAGGCTGGTGTTGGCGCCGATGCGGTGCAGCCCGGTGCCCACGCCGTTGACCAGGCGCACCAGCAGGCTGTGCGGGAAAATCTGGCCGCCGTGCGTGTGGCCGGAGAGCTGCAGATCGTAGCGGCCGATAGTTGCCTTGTCGATCAGCGGGCGGTGTTTGAGGAGGATGGCGGCCATACGCCCGGGTGCTGCATCGAGTGCAACCACCTCGTCGACGTCAGGTTTTCCGTGGTTTCTGCCGGCGGGGTCGTCGACTCCGGCGATAATGAGCCGCCCGCCAACTAGGACCGACTCGCCCCGCAGCACCCTGAATCCGGCCTCCTCGTGGAATCTGAGGCTATGCGCCAGCCCCGCGTAATGCTCGTGGTTGCCGAGCACGGCATATTTTCCCATCGGCGGCTTCAGCTCGGCAAGCTGCTGGGCAAAACCGTCCGAGTGGAACGACGAGTCCACCAGGTCGCCCGTGCTTACCACGATATCGGGCTGCTCCTTTTCGATCAGTTCGATCACGTGGGCCAGCATGCGGCCCCGCATGAACAGGCCGAGGTGGAGGTCTGAGATCTGCATTAGCCTGATGGGTGCGGAGCCTGGGGGGAGGTTGTTGAGCGTAAGGTTTACGCGCTCGACGCGGATGTCGGACGCCTCGCGCAGGCCCCAGGCGGCGGCCGCAATGATAATGAGGAGTGTGGCCAGCAGCATTGGCCGCGGAGCGAGGACGAGTTTTTTGCCTGATGGTACGAGGCGGGTGAGTGCTTTGAGCGCGAGGTTCCAGAAGTCGGTGAGGGCGGCGATGGTGAGAAACCAGAGCATCATTGCCATCCAGGAGTGTGCCGGCGGGGATAGCGCCAGTGCGATGTTTGAGCTGTGGATGCTGTCGAGCAGGCGCACGGCGATGGGTGCAAAGGTCATGATTCCGAAGAGAATCAGGATAGGAATAGACCAGTAGCCGAGGCGCGGGAAGGCTTTGCGTATCTTGTGAACGAGGTACAGGTGCACCAGCAGGTATATGGAAAGAAAAGTGCCTAGAATAAAAGCCATGGCCGAAGTCCAAGAGTCTGAGAGTCTATGAGTCCAAGAGTCTAAGGTCAAGAGGGTGCAAGGCCCAAAGTTCAAGGTGAAGAGTCCGGAGTCGAAACGGCACGTTTGGACGCGCGGTGCCCCTGTTATTTTTTCGGTCTATGTCAGAAGGAGGACGGCATACTTCACTGCGGAAGATCGTTCGGATATTCCACATATCGGCCGTCGTCGTATCCCCACAGCACGCCGTCGTATATCCAGCGGCCGGGTTCGTCGTTTGAAGGCCGCAGGCCGGCGAGGAGAATGCGGTGTGGCGGTCCGTTTCCGTTGGCAACCGCGGTGTCGGCGTATTCAGGCAGCTTGAGTGCATCCTTTGTAACCCGCTTTGCGGGTTTTTCACCCTGGGAGCGGTAGACGTGCCACCCGATCACCTCGTCGAAGGTCGACGGATTCCAGTCCAGCAGTACTATGCCGTTGTCGGCATCGGCTATGAGTCTGCAAGGGCTGAGTGGCTCGACGGCGCAGGCGTGGGGGGGTGGAAAGCCCGGCGGCAAAGACGAGCGTAAGAACAATGAGCCACGGATTGCGCATTACGTTGGTTTGCATGTGAATTCCCCTGCAAGTACAGCCGATCATCCAACTGTCTACCAGCGACAATATATAGAATCAGGTGGGCAGAATCAAGCCGAAAAGCCAGCCAAGCGCGTGCTATTTCGCCCATGGTTCAAAATAGTTGCTTTAACTGGACATGTGTTCATCGTCGACAACATGTCCGAAGTG
>DATLAR010000362.1:0-2955 GCA_035527355.1 Planctomycetota bacterium | reverse complement strand
ATACTCCAACCAATCCAAAATCGACCTCCTCGGCGTCCCCGCCCAACTGATCGCCCAGCACGGCGCGGTCAGCCCCGAAGTAGCCCGCACTATGGCCGAAAACATTCGCACACGCATCAACGCACACTACGCCCTCGCCGTCACCGGCATCGCCGGACCCACAGGCGGCACAATCCAAAAACCTGTCGGGCTCGTCTACGTCGCCCTCGCCTCCGCCGACCGCGCAACTGTAGTGCTCGAGCTTCACCTCACCGGCACCCGCCACGAAATCCGCGACCGCGCCGCCAAATTCGCACTCAACCTCGTCCGCACGCAAATTCAGCCGCGGATTTGAACGGGATGAGCGGATGCAGGTGCAAAGCACGCGGCAGCGAGTGCGTGCCAGGAAAATATGCAGCTCTCGCTTGACAAACCCTGTTTTCTGGGCTATAATGCCCACAGAGGACAGAGCATGTCGGCACTTTCGGGTTCGTGATGTGGCCTGTCAAGCGGGGCATTACCTCCACCCTCTCGCCCCCAGGCAGACCGTTTCCGTATATCGTCGCAAATCCGTTTAGCGCCGGGGCGTTTCGTGGATCATCTGCGCCATTCCGGCATGAGAAAGGAGCGTCTCGATATGAAACGGTGCAAAATTGTCGTCGGAATTCTGCTCCTCGTGAGCCTGACCGGCTGGGCGTCGGCTGCGGCGCCGAGCCTGCTCAACTACCAGGGCAGGCTTACCGACGAGACCGGGAAGCCGGTCTCGGGCACGAGAACAATGACCTTCTCCTTCTTTGATGTGCTTACGGGCGGCGATCCGCTGTCGGGATTCATCGAAACGCAGAGCGTGTCGGTGCAGAACGGCGTTTTCAATGTGATCATCGGATCGGCATCTGGCCAGGGCGTTCCGTGGTCCGTGTTCGATTCGCCAGCGGGCGGAGCCGTCTACCTGAACGTGAACGTTGCGGGCGAGAACCTGGTGCCCCGCGAGCGCGTAGTTTCCACGGCCTCCTTCAGCGTTGCGGGAGCATCTGGAGACGTGCACACGAGCGGCGATCTCAGCCTCGACGCCACAAGGTCCATCTTCCTGTCCACGGGGCACGGCAACGAGGAATTTCTCCGATTCCTTGCCGAAATCGACGACGGCAAGGGCCCGGCTCCCGAAGCGATCACAGAGCCGCCGAAACGCGGCGTGCAGGACCTGCACGTTCTCGCGTGGCAGAGCCTCGGCATCACGCACGAGCTGCAGCGCAAGGACACGAAGATGCTCTGCCTCGACGGCTGCGACGAGATCGGAGCCGTGTGCTGGGATAACGAGCAGGTCGATCACAACGGCCACGGCAGCCACTACTGCGTGCGGGCGTCCATCCAGATGATCAACGCCTACTACGGCGGCACGCTCAGCCAAGACCGGATGACGCACTGGATCATTGCAGAATATCCGGACAGCAACAAGAAGGCCCTCGAACCCGATTTCGACCTCTGGCACAGCAGCGGCAGCAAGGCCGTGATCTCTACCGAGAACCACGGCCGCCGGCTGGTGTTCGTCGAAGAATCCGCGTCGTCCTATCACTTCGATCGCGGCCGCTCGCAACTCCGCAACGGCTCGGTCACGATCCACCTCGATCCCATCTTCCTGCAGACGGTTACGCTCGGCGACGGCAATCCGCCGGTGGTCCGCGTCACGCCCACGGCCGATTGCCTCGGTCTATATGTGGCGAGGTGGACGGCAACGAGCTTCACCGTGCAGGAGATCGATGGCGGCACCTCGAATGCAGCCTTCAATTGGGAAGTCGCCGCGAAACGGCGCGGCTTCGAGAACGTCCGCTTGGACGAACTGACCGCCGAGGAAGACTGATCCCGGCAAGTGCGCACCGAATGTGGCACAGGCGTCCCGCCTGTTTCCGGCTTCCCGGCGGGCGAGACGCCCGTGCTGCTGCAAAATGCCTGCACACGATGCTGTATCTGACTGAAAGGATATCAAGATGAACTCAGCGAAAGCCGCGACACCACTGAAAATCCAACGCGGCGTGAACATCGAAGGCTGGCTCAGCCGCGAACTGGCGTTCGGCCCGCACGATGCCGCTCGCGTGGCCGAACTGGGCTTCGACCACCTCCGGATCAACGTTAACGAGCAGCATCTCTGGGACGAATCCGCACAGCCCATCCGCGAGAGCTTCGATCGGGTGGACGAGCTGCTGGACGCCTGCAGCGGCTTGGGCCTCAAGGCCGTCTTCGACCTTCACGTGCTGCGCAGCCACTTCTTCAACGCCCCGCAGCGCCCCCTCTTTCACAATCCGGACTGCCTGGAGGAGTTCCTTGACTGCTGGCGGCGGCTATCGGCGCATCTGCGTGACCGCCCGTGCAGCATGCTCGCCTACGAGTTGCTCAATGAGCCGGTGGCCGACGATCCCGCTGACTGGAACCGCGTTTCCGCTGCCGGCATCAAACTGCTCCGATCCTTGGAGCCTCAGCGCACCATCGTGCTCGGCTCCAACCGATGGAGCGGGCCCGATACCTTCGCCGACCTCGCCGTGCCCGACGACGACAACTTGATCCTCACGTTCCATTTTTATTACCCGTTCCTTGTTACCCATCACGGCGCCTCGCCCCATGCGGCGCCCTTCCACACCGGCCCTGTGCATTATCCCGGCCAGCCGATCTCCGAGGCAGACCTGGCCAAGCTCACCGCCGAGCAGCGGCAATCAGTTGCCATTGGAAACGCCCCCGAGAACCGGCAAACCATGGCAGCCCACATGGCGGCGCCCCTGGCCGTCGCCGCGCAAACCGGTCTGCCGCTCTATTGTGGGGAATTCGGTTGCTTTGATAACGTGACCCGAGACGACCGCCTTCGCTGGCACGCCGACATGGGCGCTATCCTCGCCGAGCACGGCATCGGCTGGGCCGCCTACGCCTACCGCGGCCGCTGGGCCACCGTCTGGGCCGAGGGACACGTCGACCGCGAGATCGTCGCAC
>DATLAR010000361.1:0-10537 GCA_035527355.1 Planctomycetota bacterium | reverse complement strand
TTCCAAATCCTTCCTTGATTTCGCCCGGCAAGTTTGGTCTAATCGGATGCCAGCCAAGAAAGGCGAACGCATATGAAGATTTTCCTTGCCGGAATCATACAGGGCTCGATAGTCGAAGATCGAATTCATACGCAGGACTATCGCGAGGAGCTGAAGCGGGTGCTGCGGCAGGCTATCCCCGAGACCGAGGTATTCTGCCCGATCGAGCATCATCCGCAGTCGCTGGATTACTCGTTCGACAAGGGCCGCGATGTATTCATGTACCTCGTGCGCAAGGCTGCCGAATCGGACGTGCTGATCACCTTTCTGCCGCAGGCCAGCATGGGCACGTCGGTGGAGATGTGGGAAGCCTACCGCCACGGCCGGCTCATTATAACGATCTCGCCGCTGAAATCGAACTGGGTGGTGAAATTCCTTTCCCACAGGATTTTTGCGACGATAGAAGAATTCGAGCGCTTTGCCGAATCGGGCTCGCTGGCCGAGCTGATTTCAGCCTATTTCGAAGGCCCGGGCAACGCCCCGCAAAATGCGGATGCTCAAAACGCAAAGGGATGATGCGATGCTGAAAACCGGATTCCGAACCGCCGGATTCGCCGCGTGGGAGCTTGGCCCCACACTCCAGGAAATAAAGAGGATCGGCTACGATTCGGTGGAGCTGTGCCTCGAACACCCCGGCGCGCTGCCGGAGATTATGGATGACGTGCGCGTGAGGCGCGTGAGCAAGATGCTCGAAGAGCTCGAGATTGAGCTGAGCTCGGTGAGCTGGCACGGCGACGGCTCGCCGCTGGAAGAACGCGAGCGCCGAACGCTAGTCGCGCTCGACGTTGCACGCCGGATGGGCGCGAAGGTGTTTGTCATGAACTCCGAAGCGAAAGACGCCGCCATTCCCGGCCAGCTCGCCGCCGTCGAAGACCGCTTGCGCCGCATCTGCCGCAAGGCCGAGGAATACAAGATCGACATCGCCATCGAGCCGGAGCCGCGGCTCGTGATCGAGTCGTCGCTGGACCTCGAGCAGATGATCGCAAAGGTGTGCTCGCCGCGGCTGAAGGCCAACCTCGACATCGGGCACGCATACATCACCGATCCCGATGTGATCGACACGATCCGCCGGCTCGGCAAGCTGATCGTTCACACGCACGTGGAAGACATCGCGGGCAAGGTGCACAAGCACCTGCTGCCGGGCGCCGGCGATATGAACCTGGCTGCAGTATTCAAAGCGCTGCGCGAAAACGGCTTCGACGGCTATTTCACCATCGACCTTTTCAACCTCGGCGATAATCCCGATCAGACGGCGGGCGAGGCGCTGGCCGCACTGCAGAAGGTGTGCGCTTAGCCCCGCGGCGCCGCCTCCGGCCGGCACAGGTTGGTACGACAACAGGAGCCCGAAATGCCCAGACTGAACGTGAATATCGATCTCGTAGCGCGGCTGCGCGAGCTGCGAAGAACGCCCTACCCCGACCTGCTGATTGCCGCCGAAATCGTGGAGAAGGCCGGCGCCGACGGCATTACCGTGCACCTGCGGCAGGATCGCCGCCACATCCAGGACGCCGACCTGCCGGCCCTACGCAGGCACGTGAAGACCCGCCTCAACTGCGAGCTGGCCAACACCGATGAGATGATCGGCATCGCGCTTGACGTCAAGCCGCAGATGGTCACGCTAGTGCCGGAGTCGCCCGGCGAGGTGACGACGCAAGGCGGGCTGAACGTCGTTGCCAACGAAGCCTCCGTAGGAAAGACCGCCGACCGATTGAAAGCTGCCGGCATTCACGTCAGCATATTCATCGATCCCGAAGAATCCCAGATCGACGCCTCCAAGCGATGCGGAGCCGAATCGGTGGAGCTTTGTACCGCCGCATACGCCGACGCCAAACTGGCCGAGCTGCAATATGCCGAGTTTGAAAAGATCGCCCGCTGCGCGCGTTACACCGCGTCAATCGGCATGAAGGTGAACGTAGGCCACGGGCTCGACTACCAGAACACCGCGCTCCTGGCCACGCTGTCGGAGGTCGAGGATTTCAATACCGGCCACGCGATCATCATCCGCGCGATCTTCGACGGCCTGCAGAAGGCCGTTGCCGACATGGTGAAACTGGTGCGCGGCGGCCAGGCGTAAGGCGAGGTGTTCAGTTTTCCCAATCGCCACGATTTTTCTGGCATATTCCCTACTAATCTGATAGACTATTGGAAGAAGATGCTTGCGGGGGGCCGCGTCGCGGCCCAATGATCGCGCCGTTCTAAATAGTTCCGCCGCAAAACAAGAAAAACTGCCAGAATGGGATACTTCCGAGGAGGCTTACTATGGCCAAAGTGTATGAAGACATAACGAAGACCGTCGGTAATACGCCGCTTGTGCGGCTCAACCGCCTGACCACCGGCCTGCACGCGGAGGTGCTGGCAAAGTTGGAGTCGTTCAATCCGCTTTCAAGCGTAAAGGACCGCATCGGCGTGGCAATGATCGAAGACGCCGAGCACAAGGGCGTGCTGAAGAAAGGTTCCGTTATCATCGAGCCCACCAGCGGCAACACCGGCATCGCGCTGGCGTTTGTGGCCGCGGCCAAAGGCTACAGGCTGATCCTCACAATGCCCGAGACGATGAGCGTGGAGCGGCGGCAGTTGCTTACCATCCTGGGTGCCGAGCTTGTGCTTACGCCCGGCCCGGAGGGGATGAAGGGCGCGGTGAACAAGGCCGAGGAACTGGCAAGCGAGATTCCGGACGGCGTGGTGCTGCAGCAATTCAACAACCCTGCCAATCCGGAAATCCACCGCAAGACCACGGCCGAGGAAATCTGGGCCGACACCGATGGCAAGGTGGATATGGTGGTGGCCGGGGTGGGCACAGGCGGCACCATCACCGGCGTGGCCGAGGTGATCAAGAAACGCAAGAAGGATTTCCGCGCGATTGCCGTGGAACCGGATTCCTCGCCGGTGCTGTCGGGCGGGAACCCCGGTTCGCACAGAATCCAGGGCATCGGTGCCGGCTTCGTGCCGCAGGTGCTGAACACATCGCTCATCGACGAGGTGATCCGGGTGCGCGAGCAGGACGCGGGCGATACAGCGCGCGCGCTTGCGCGGCAGGAAGGGATACTGGCGGGCATCTCGAGCGGCGCCGCATGCTGGGCGGCGCTCGAACTGGCAAAACGGCCCGAAAGCGCGAACAAACTGATCGTGGTGGTGCTGCCCGACACCGGCGAGCGCTACCTCTCTACGTGGCTGTTCAGGGATTAACGAAGCAACCCCAATCTGTTTTTGCCGGAGAATGAATTGATGGCAAGTGCTGCGATGGCTAAGGACAAGGCTGAGATAGCGAACGGCGACGCACGCTGCGTCTTCACCAGGCAGAATGGCGCGTGGCAGCCCGACTGGTTTTACCTGGCGGGAAAGCGGATGCTGCGCTTCAAGGACCACGAATGGATGTCAATCGGCCACCTGCAGCCGGCGATGAAGAAAGCCAGCCGCGCGGGCGATGGCCTGACGTTCGAGGGCGTGTTCGATTTTTACGACACGCCCGTGGCGTGCACGGTAACGGTGTTGCCCGCGGCCGACGGCCCCGGTTTCGTTGTCGAGTCTGCCATGAGTCCGCAGGCCGATATCGAGGTGCTCGAAGCGCTCACGGCGTTCGAGTGCCCCTACGAATACGACGGATCGGAGGAGTCGACAACCGTGATCGGCCAGGAGCCCGTTTTCCAGCACAAAGATGGCAAGGCGAATGCCGGGCTGCTCTGGAAGCATCCGTTCTGGTATTACAACCGCCATCTCGCCGCACGCATGTCGGCCCCCTGCTACGCGCCGATGCTATGCCATCACGTGAGCAACGCCAACGGCACAAACCCGCGATGGATCACGCTGCTGGGCCACTGGAACGATTGCACGTTCAGAGACATCTACTCCACCCCCACGAACAAGATGGTGCCGAAGCACGAGCGCGAGGTGGACCCGCTCCGCGAGTTCGTCGATCCGTCGAAAGGGCTGCGCGGTTACAAGTATATCGTCGGCGCGCTCAACTGGTCGTCGAGCATGCTGAAGGATCCGTGCATGCTCTTCCGCAAAGGCCAAACCGTGCGCCAGAGGGTAACGGTCGATTTCACGAGCGACCTGGCCGGCCGCACGTTCGATCAGTGGCTGCTCGACGCATGGCAGCGGCTGGCCGGTTTTTCGTTTCCGTCGGACGGCCGCGTGAAGGCTTGGGACGTGGCCGGGAAACTCGGCATCGACTGGCAGCGCGCGAACAAAGAGCTTGTGTCGCTCTTCCGCAAAAAGGAAGTGAAGGGCCTCTGGAGCGAGAAGGAAGGCATCGTTGTCTATGTCGACGGCACGCGGCCCAAGGCAGGCGGCCACTCGAAAGGCTTCACGCTGCAGTGGCTGGCGCCCCTGGGCTACCAGGCCAAATTGTTTGGCGACGAGCGGCTGAAAAAGCGTGTTTACGAGCTTGCCGAGATGGGCGCCGAAGACCTGGAGAAAAGCGACCCGCGGCGAAATTCCACACTCGGCCCGATCTTCTTCTACGGAATACCGTCGGTGCGAACACTCCAGCACGCCGACCCGCGCCCGCCCCGCCTTGAAAATGCCACGCGCCAGTACCTCGCCGCGTGCGTCGACGCGTTCAATACCGAGGGCGAAGGCATGCCCCTCGGCGACTACGGCATGCGGGCAAACGCCGCCGAAACGCTGCTGCTGGGCGGGCGCACTTTCGGCGACAACGCGATGATCGACAAGGGCCTGGGGCTGGTCGACGACCTCAACGCCCAGCTCGACGACAAGTTCTGGTACTTCGGATGCGGCGTGGGCGACTGGTGCCCCGCCGGCAAGCAGGTGAGGCCGATCGGCTACGGCCACGCAATCCTCGCAAACCTCATCGCATCCGAAATCAGAAACGACACCCGCCACGTCGCGGCCGCGCGTCGCTTTGCAAACTACCTCGTTTCCATCTGCTACTCCACGTGGAACGCCTCGCCCTCGCCCGATCTCGATACTCGCGGCTGGGCGTGCGGCGCAAACTCCGGCCGCGACCAGTGGGCCGAATTCCCGCCGATGGAAACCTGCGATGCCATCCGTTGCGTGGCTGCACTGCTTGGCAAAATAGAAACCGTGCCCGCATTCTACGACGTGCTCTTCCTCATCGCACGAACCGGCCTCGCAATGCTTCCGGCCGCGCGCACCCACGTGCGCATCTACGACACCAACGGCACAGTCAACTACGTGGCCACCGCCAAATTCCACAACGAGCGCGCCATCTACGCACGATTCCCATTCATCTCGTACGAGAACCCGTGGGACCAAACGCTGCAGGCGCCCTACCAAAGCGTGGAGCCGCTGCAGAATTATCTCACGTTCGGCGGCGGCATCGCCGAGGTGGCAGACGACCGCGTGCTGGCCATAGTGCCCGACGCCGCATCGTTTGTTTACGACGGCTCCGGCCCCTGCGAAGCGCACGTGTGGAACCCGACCGCAAAGCCGGTGAAAACTGCGATTACTTTCCACGGAAAGCCGGCCGCTGCGCCGCATCGCACCGTAGCCGCCAACGGCTCCGCAACCGAAGCCAAGGGGTCGAAAGCCATCGCCATCACCGTTCCACCACGCGCGGTTCTGAAGGTTTTCTGCTGAAAGCAAATCCGGGCGCTGTTCTTGATTCGAGCCATCCGTCATGATAAAATAGTATAGATGGGTTTATCAATAACGGAAAGGAAAGCTCGATGAGAAGTGTGGTTACCGGCGGAGCAGGATTCCTTGGTTCTCACTTGTGCGATTACCTCCTTGCGCAGGGGCACGAGGTGGTTTGCATCGACAACTTGATAACCGGCAGCAGAGACAACATCGCCCATCTTTTCGGCAACGAGAAATTCTCGTTCGTCAAGCATGACGTGACCAACGACATGTTCATCCATGGGCCGGTCGACTTCGTGCTGCATTTTGCGTCGCCTGCCAGCCCTGTAGACTACCTGAAGCTGCCGATCCAAACGCTGAAGGTGGGCTCGCTGGGCACGCACAAGGCACTGGGCCTGGCGAAATACAAGAATGCGCGCTTCCTCCTCGCGTCCACGTCGGAGGTTTACGGCGACCCTCAAATACACCCGCAAACCGAAGACTACTGGGGCAACGTGAATCCCATAGGCTATCGCGGCGTATACGACGAAGCCAAGCGATTCGCCGAAGCAATGACGATGGCCTACCACCGCTATCACAATCTCGATACCCGCATCGTGCGCATTTTCAACACCTACGGGCCGCGCATGCGGATGAACGACGGCCGCGCCCTGCCAAACTTCATTTCGCAGGCGCTCAAAAACGAAAAGCTCACCGTCTACGGCAACGGCCGCCAGACGCGCAGCTTCTGCTACGTCTCCGATCTCATCCGCGGCATCTACCGGCTGCTGATGTCAAACGAGGCGATGCCCGTGAACATCGGCAACCCCGACGAGGTGACCGTTTACCAGGCAGCGCAGGAGGTGCTCGAGCTGGGCCGCGCGCTCGGAGCCGTCAAGCCCGGCCAGGGCAGCGTTGAGCTCGTGCCAATGCCCGAGAAGAACGCAGACGATCCAAAAATCCGCAAGCCCGACATCACCCGGGCGCGCACGATCCTCGAATGGGAACCGGAGGTGCCGCGCAAGGATGGTTTTGCCCGCACCATCGAGTTTTTCATGAAAAAATAGGCGTCGGCACGGCGGCACCAGGATACGAGACGCCCGGGTATCCACATGCGACCACGAAAGCCCCTATCCGCGCAACTGCCGAACACCCGCGTGCTACAGGGGCTTCCCGAAAACGCGCGGCTGGCGGTGGAGCAGATATTCCGCTGCTTCTCCAACGAGAGCGGCCTGGCCGGCATGTTCATCACCGGCTCGACCGCCCGCGGCCTGGCCCAGCCGGACGACCTCGATATCGTGGCCGTGTGGGACGATCCCATCACCGACGACCGCCGCCGCAGCATCGTTGCCAAGTGCCGCGGCAACCGCACCGTCGATCCCGATACCGACAGATTCCACCTGTACGGCATCGTGCCGGAGTTCCATTTCATGGCCGGCAAAGACCAGGTGCAGCACATGCTCGCCAGCTTTTGCTGGCGCGGGCAATTGACGCTCGAAAACGACCCCGAACGGATGGAGGGGCTGCTTGCGTCGCTCATCGACGCCGTGCCCATTTACGATCCCGAAGCCCTCGCACACCAGTGGCAAAAATTCCTCACGGAAGAATACCCGCGTCAGTACCAGGCTAGGCGCGTCCACGAGCAATATGCAGCGGCCTGCCGCCGCCTCGCTCAACTGCACCGCAATGGCAGGGGCGACGACCCCTTCTACTGCTCGCGCATCAGGCTCGAATTCTGCGAGCACATCGTGAAGGCGATCGTGAGCCTCAACCGCCGGTTCTACTGGGGCGGCAAATGGTTCCAACAGCAGCTCGACAAGCTCACGCTGAAGCCCAACGACTCGTGGCCGCGGCTGTGCGGCGTGCTGGCGCGCGAACCGGCCGACGCAGCGGCGCTCATGAAAACGCTCGCCATCGACACCGGCGAGATCGTGGCCAGAAGGCTGCCCGAGGCGAACGTCGATTTCTCGCTCAGCATCGTGCGCCAGATTCCGTAGACGTCCGTCGAGCCCTGGCCTTCCGCCAGTTGCTGACTCTTGACCTTGGACTTTCGACATGCTGAAACTCTCGATCCTCATACCCGTCTATAACGAAAAGAAAACGCTGCCCACGCTCATCGAACGCGTGAGGAATGCGCCCGTCGATATCGAAAAGGAAATCGTGCTCGTCGACGACTGCTCCACCGACGGCACGCGCGATCTCCTCAGCGAACTCGCCGCGGCCGCGCAGCCCGGCGCTTGCCTTCGCGTATTCTTTCACGAAAAGAACCAGGGCAAAGGAGCCGCCATTCGCACCGCCCTCGCCAACGCCTCCGGCGATGTAATGCTCATCCAGGACGCCGACCTCGAATACGATCCCGCCGATTACCCCGCGCTGCTGCGGCCGATCCTGGACGACCGCGCCGACGCCGTCTTCAGCACGCGATTCCTCGGCGGCTCGCATCGCGTGCTCTATTACCGCCACTACCTGGGCAACAGAATCGTTACCGCCATATCCAACGTCTTCACCAACCTCAACCTCAGCGACATCGAGGCCGGCTACAAGCTATTTCGCGCGGGCCTGCTGAAGGCGTCGGACATCAAGTCCGACCGATTCGGCCTGGAGCCGGAGCTTGTGGCCAAGCTGTCCCGCCGCAACTGCCGCATCTATGAGGTGCCCATCAGCTACAACGGCCGCACCTACGCGGAAGGCAAAAAGATCACCTGGCGCGACGGAGTGGCCGCAGTCTGGTGGATTCTGCGATTCAACCTTTTCCGCTGATATTTCGGCCGCCGCCCACCTCCCGCCCAAATCGGCCATTTGCCTTTTCTGCTTGAAAGAATTGGCGAGATATGGATAATAGCTAGTGTTACGGTTCTTGGGCTTTTCCGTCATAGCTTCTGCGTTTTTCGCCCCGCCCTCTCGGGCGAACCAGTTGCTTGCCACACAATCTCGATATCGCATTAGACAAAACAATCTGACCGTACCCTGTTGCCTGCTCGGAAGGAAGTTCGTTGGTTGTGAATTACTACGAGATACTCGAGGTGGACTCCAAGGCATCCGCCGAAGAGATCAAAAGGTCTTTTCGGAGGAAGGTGATGGAGCATCACCCCGACCGCAACCCGGACGACAGGCGTCGTTCGGAAGAGCGGGTGAGGCAGGTGATCGAGGCTTACAGGGTGCTCAGCGATCCCGAGCGGCGCCGGATGCACGATCAGCGGCTGCATATCGTGTCGCCCGAGCAAACCCGCGAAACGATCTGGGAGCATATCCGCGAAACCGAAACCGACCCGGCATCGCTGAGCAAACTGTTGCTGCACGAGCTTCTGGAGGGCAACAGCGAGCGCGGCGTTGAAATCTATGAATCGCTCCTGAGGAATTTTGCCGGATTCGACCTGCTGCCGTACCTTGATCTCAAGGATTACCTCGACTGCAAATTTCTGCTGGGCGAGGAGTACGAGCGCCGCGGCAATCTGAAGGTTGCCGTGGAGATGTACAGGGAAGTTTACAACGAAGAGCTGGAGCCTCCCCGGCTGTGCTTTTTCTTTGACGAGGTGCAACTGCGGCTGCGAAATCTCTACCTCCACGACCTCGTGAGAGACGCGGACCCGCACACGGCCCTGGAGTATTACCGCGAGGCTCTTACACTCGGCCTGAACCGGGCCGACCGGGCACTCGCATACAAGAGAATGGCCGAATGCTACCACGAGATGGGCGATCTCGATAATGCCCGCACCGCCCTTCACGAGTCCTTTCGTATCCATCCGAAAATGAAGGGCGTGCACAAGATATCTCAGAAGCTCGGAATGTCGCCCCTGAAGTGAGACGCGCCGCTGGCACGTCTCACATTACCTGTATCAATTACGGAATCTGATTATGTTTTCGAGATATATGTTCGTAAGGGAGATAAGAATATTCTTGCGGGGATGAATTCCTACGAGACAGAATTTCTCTTTCAGCACGGTGCAACGTTCCGTTTGCTTGAATCCGCAAAAATTAAGGGTATGAGGTACGAGCAGCGCGGCCCCTACAAACAACCAAAGACTGTTTATCGCCTGGAATACTTAGGAAAAGATTGAAATGCCAAACGATTTAGTCCCCGATGATCTGCAACCAAACGATGAGTATCAAGCTGAGGTCGAACGCCAGAGACAAGAACGGTTCGGTGGCGATCTTGTTTTTGAGATACGGACACCCTGCGTGACGTGTGTCCATTTGCAGGATGATCCCACACGATGGGTCTGCGATGCATTTCCTCAGGGGATTCCCCAGATGTTTATTGATGGGGATAACAAACATCGAAAACCTGTTAAGGGCGACCACGGGATTCAGTACTTCCCAAAGAGGAGTTAGTATGAGCTGTAGAGAGATTCCAACTCCACGCTGCTGGGAACGTGGATGTAAACACTTCATTGGCGTAGACCAGCCTGATGGAACTGAGGAGACCGAGCGCAATATCTGTGCTGCTTTTCCTGCTGGCATTCCAGAAGAGATAGTGGTTGGTCTGAATCTACACACCACACCCTACCCCGGCGATCACGGGATCCAGTTTGAACCTGCTTGAAGACTGAAAATTCTGGATGTTGCTTTGCCGATTCCCGTATGGACGCGCCGGCGGCACGTCTCTCCCTGGCTTGCCCCGTGGAGACGCACCGGTGGCACGTCTACGCCGGCGCAGTCTGCCGGCGCCGCATCTTCTCAACCGATGTACCATAAAGGAACCACCAATGGCAAACCAGGCTTTGTTGCAGTCAAACCTCCCATCGCTCAAGTTGCTCAATCGCGGAAAAGTGCGCGACATCTATGACATGGGCGAACGGCTTCTCATCGTGGCCACCGACAGGATTTCGGCGTTCGATTCGGTGCTGGCAAACGGCATACCGGGCAAGGGCCGCGTGCTCACGCAATTGTCGGCCTTCTGGTTCCGCTTCACGGCCGAGCTCGCCGCAAACCACCTCATCACCACCGACCTCGCAAA
>DATLAR010000360.1:0-2197 GCA_035527355.1 Planctomycetota bacterium | reverse complement strand
GTCCACCAATCGGTCCACGTGCCGGCCGGCAGGTAAACGCGGCGCGAGTTGGTTTCATCCACTATCGGCGCCACCAGGATTCCATCGCCAAACAGATACTCGTCGCCCAGGTTCCACGTATTGGGATCATCCTGGTAATCGACCACGAGCGCCCGCGCCATCGGCAGCGACTGCCTCACGCACTCGAACGCCGACCCGTAGATGTAGGGCATCAGGCGGTAGCGCAGCCGGATGAACTCGCGGCAGATGCGAAGAGCCTCCGGGCTGAACTTGTAGAGCTCGCGGTCGCCGAAGCCGTGGATGCGGCTGTGCGAAATGAACATCCCAAGCTGCATCCACCTGATCAGCAGGTGGTCGCTGGTCGCGCCGCAGAAGCCGCCGATGTCCTGGCTCCAGAACTGAAAGCCCGACAGCCCAAACGAAAGCCCGCCTTCGAGCTGCGGCACGAGGTTCGCATAGTTGGGGCTGTTGTCGCCGCCCCAGTGCAGCGGGTAGCGCTGGTTGCCGGCCCAGGCCGACCGCGCCCACACCACGCCCTCGCCGGTCTCTTCCTTCGTCACGTCGAAAACCGCATTGTTGTAGACGAGCGGGAAAAGATTGTGCATCCTGTGCCCCGGTGTGCCGTCGTGGTAAACGCCATCGAGCGGCGCGGCCTCGCCGAAATCGGTTTTCACCACCTTCACGCCCATGCGGAACAGCCGCCTGAAATACTCCTGGTGCACGCGCACGGCCTCGGGGTTCGTGTAGTCCACGCAGCCCACTATGCCCTTGAAGCCGCGGGTGAAGCAGATGCCGGTGTTGTATATCTCGCCGGTCTTCGTCTTCACAAAGCCATCCACCGCCTTCAGATCGTTAAACAGGTCCGAGCCTTCGGGAATGTATGGGAGCTGCCAGAGCGACACCTTGAAGCCCATCCGGGCAAGCTCATCGAGGTACGCCTTCGGGTCCGGAAATCGTGCCTTGTCGAATTCCAGGTTGCAGTACCAGTCTTCCTTGAACCAGTGCGTGTCGAGGTGGATCACATCGCAAGGCACCTGGTGCTCGCGCAGCTTGCGGGCGATCTCAAGCGTTTCATCGGCCGACGTGTATGAAATCTTGCTCTGCCAGTAGCCGAAGGTCCATTTCGGCGGCACCGAGCCTTTGCCCGTGAGGTCGGTGTAGCGCTCCAGCACCTGCTTTATCGTGCCGGTGAAAACGTAGTAATCGAGGAAATCGTCGGCCGCGGCCACTTGCACGTCGGCCGCGCTCGCGCTGCCGACCCAGTAGGTCATGAGGCTCGAATGATTGAAGAACACGCCGTAGCCCGCGTTGCTCACGTAGAAAGGGATATTCTTGTAGCTGCGCGGTGTGGTAACGCCCAGCGCATCCACCATGTTCAGGTCGATCGTCTGGCCCACCTTGTTGAGCTTCAGAAACTTCTCGCCCAGGCCATAGACGCACTCGTTGTGCGCAAGATCGAAATTCTCGACGGCAACAGGCCCGCCGCCTTCGCCCAGCTTGCGGCAGATGCCGGTGTTGCACGAGTCCCAATTGCAGAAGTTGTCCTTCTCCGGTCCGCCCGCGCCGCATATTTTGCGGCCGGTAAGGTCGCGGATCTCGAGGCGCAAGGGTGCGAGGAACACAAACACCACCACCCTCGCCGTGCGGATCACGGCCTTGCGCGCGGCCCCTTCCCTGCCCGCCTCGGAAAGATCGAAGTTGCACGCCTCCGGCCTCGCCAGCGTGCCCACCACCATACGCGTGGCGTTGTCCGGCACGCTCGAGCCCTCGGCGTAGCGCACGCGAATCGCATCGTCGGCCTCCACGTCGATCCGCAGCCGGCCCTCGATCGCGTCGCCCACGTTTGCCAGCTTCTGCTGGTTCAGCATCTCGGAATCGGCCGACGATAGCTTCCGCTTCGATGCCAGCGTAGCGGTTGTCTTCAGCAGCAGCCACGTCGCCGACTGTTCGAGCACCTCGGCGGCCGTCACACTCGCGCGCAGCACCTCTCTTGTCTCAAGTGATCGGGTGATCATGATCAGTCCTCGCGTTTGGTTCAAATGAAATCGATACGACAGGAAGTATAGCCGCGATGATGTTTTTTTTCAAGCAGATAGGCAAGCCGGAATGGCGCGTGCAGTTTTTCGATCCGTTCAAGTCCTTGACAAACGCCACCATATTGATATGATGATGGCGTTTGCCGATCCAAACTCGGGGC
>DATLAR010000359.1:0-13455 GCA_035527355.1 Planctomycetota bacterium | reverse complement strand
CATACCTCACCGACTGCAAATCCGTGCCCGACGAGGCGATGGAGCAACTGCACGACCTCGACGTGCTCGTGATCGACGCATTGCGTCATCACCCCCACCCCACGCACCTGTCGATAGACGAAGCCCTCGAAGCTGCGGCGAAGATCAACGCCGCCCGCACTTTCTTCACGCACATCTGCCACCGGGTGGACCACGACACTCTCGCCGCATCCCTGCCGCCGCACATCCAGCCGGCCTACGACGGGCTGGTGGTTAACGTAAAGGCGTAGGCGCCGGCACCGGCCTCACCGACAGCCGATTATCCTATGAGTTTGGGGAATCACGAGGACGTTGACGAGCGCCCTGGAGAGAAATGAATGGGCGGTGAGGATGCGATCTGGGCCGGGTGCGTCGGGGCCGGTTACAGGCTGCAACACCACCGGGATGACGGGATCGACCCGCCCCACGATGGCCGCCACTTCGGCAAGTTCGCGGTCGGGCGTGCCCTCGCAAAACACAACCTTCACAAAAGCCTCGCGCCTCGCGGCCGCCTGGAGGAATCGCCGGTGCCGCTCGAATTGCGGCTCCTGGCCCGTAGCCGACGGCAGCTTGATGTCCATCGCCACCACGTCTATCAGCGCAATGATCCGCTCGAGTTCCTCCGGCAGCGTGCCGTTGGTTTCCAGGTGCACGCAAAGGCCGGTCTTCAGCGTTGGCAGCCAGCGCAGCAGGAAGCCGGCGTGCAGCAGCGGTTCGCCGCCGGTGAGGCTGATGGAATGATGGCGGGCTGAGCCGGCCAACGCGCCCACGGCCTCTGAAAGCTGCGCGGCATCGAGCGGATTGCGGCGCGAGTCGACCGCGCCGCCGCCCGATTGAATGCTGCACGTGCCGGTTGGCGCACCGCGGGCCGTATCGCAGTAGCGGCATCCAAGGTTGCAGCCGGCAAAACGGACAAACACCTGCCGCCGCCCCACGTACAGCCCTTCACCCTGTATGCTCGAAAACACCTCGACGATTTCCGCGGTTGGATTGTTTTGCATTGGCGCGATTCAGGTTCTTTGATGGGTTTTCGCGTGCCCGGGATCAATGCTCGATGCATCTCATTCTACTCGCACCGCCGCGGCGGTTCAACGGCAAATTGCCGCCCGCCGTTCTTCATGCTTGCATCCTCCACGGGCCATGCATATAATACGTTTCTGTTCTACCCGGTGCCCGATCTACGTGGAGCGAACGCGGCCTCCACGACACAAGGTGCGATCAAATGCGTTGCTTCATCTGCTTACTGGCGTGCCTGCTTGCAGTGTTGATCTTCCCGGCCCAAATGCTGCACGCCGACGAGTTGCGATTTGTTTATCCGGCCAACAGAACGACGTATGTTGCAGGCGAGGCGATAGACCTGTGGCTGCGGCTCACGGGCAACTACGCGGGCAAAGGGCTGCTGACAATCAAAACGCCCGCCGGCACGATCACCACGCTGGAGGAGCCGGTAACGCCGTCTACCTCCCTCACGCTTCCCTATTCGATAAACTCCGCCCTGCTCAGCCCCGGCACGTACGGCGTGCAATTCACGGTCGGAAATTCCTCGTGCGAAAGCGTCTTCACGGTGGTTGGCGCGGTGCCGCAGACTAGTTTTCCGATCGTAGTGCCCGTTCCGCCGGCCGACGTAGTGCAGGCGCGGCGCTGCCGCGATCTCGGGGCCAATACCGCGCTCGTGTCGGCCACCGAGCAGATTAACGCCGAGGCGTTGGCGGCATCGGGCCTGCGCTGGCTGCGAGAGATGATCGTGAAGCCCGACGCGACGCCGCTGTCGCTCGTGACGGTTACCGGCGGCAGCATGCACGCCCAGGCCACGGTGCAAACAACCAGATCGGCGCCCGGCTTCGCGGGCATCCTCTTCCGCGAGTTCCCGCCGCTGCCGATAAACGACGCCGACATCACCGCCGGCTACCAGCGCCGCCACGATGCCGCGCCGCCGCCCTGGCTGGAAGGCAATAAATCGCCCGACTGGGCGCAGTTCATTGAGTTTCGAGAGAGCCTCTGGCCGGCCGTGCTGCAACTGTGGGCTAGATCGGCCAAAGAGGTGAACCCGCAGCTTTGCGTAGTTGCGGCGGCCCAGGGGTTCGAGCAGAAAATCGCAGAGGTGGATATTGAGCTGTGCAGACTTCAAGCGAGACCGCTGGGGGTGCTCCAGCCGTTTTTCGAGGCCGCCCGCGCTCGCAAGGCCGGCAGCACACCGCTCTGGATGGCGCCGCTTTCCGCCGATGCGAACGATGCCGGCACCATCCGGAAGATGATCTATGCGTCATTGGCCGCCGGTGCAAAAGGCATCGTGTATCCGCCCGAGGCTATGCAGCCGCAGTTGATCGGCGAGTTTGCGGCCTTCAGCAGGACTATCGCGGCGCACGGCGAGCTGCTGCTGGCCCTGAAGCCCCAACGCCCGCGGATCGCCATACTCGACTCCGCCGCAAATCGAACTCGCGTGATGGGCGTCAATCCCGGCGACAATCGCGAGCCGGCGGCGCTGCACGGCAAGGTGGCCAGCGCGTGGGCCGCGTGCGCGCTCGCGGGCTCGCCACCGGCCATCATAGGCGACGACGAGGCGCTGAACCTTGCCGACGGCCGCTACGCCGTGGTGATAGCACCCGGCCTGCTTCAGCTTGCCAGGAAGGTGCATGATGCCGTCGATGATTTTGTCGCCGCCGGCGGCACGTTCATAACCGACAGCGACTGCCGTGCTGAAATCATGAACGCAGTGAAACTGCCCTTTGCATTCCCCAACGTGCACACAACACCGCCCACGCCGGAGCAGATAGAGGCATTGAGACAGATCATCGAAAAGCCGGCGCCGCCCACGATTCGCTGCTCGCGTGTCGACTTCCTTGTTTCCGAATTAACAGCCGGCGGCTCCGACCGCTTCTTCTTCGTGCAGCGGCTTTCCGATGGCCCCGAGCTGCAGTTGTCGGCGGAGGTTACCTTTCCGCGTGCTCGCGCTACTTACGATGTTTTCGCCGGCAAGCCTGCCTTATCGGTCGACGAGGACAGCGATGCTTTTTCGAGGATTCGCGTGGCTCTCGACCCGGGCCAGGCCAAGCTGTTTGCGGCGCTCGATGCGGGCGTGGCCGGCGTGCGGCTTTCGGCGGTTTCGGCCAAGAACAGAACTCTTTCGATCACGGTATCGGCGGTCGACGTCAACGGCCGACCGCTCAGGGCGCCGGTGCCTGCGGCTTTGGTAGTACGCGACGCATCGGGCGCCGAGCGGTTCCGCGTGTACCGCTGCATCGAACGCGGCAAGCTCGAGCTTTCGCTGCCGCTGGGCATGAACGAGCCGCCCGGAAACTGGTCGGCGCACGTTGCCGAGCTTTATTCCGGCCAGGCTCAAACGCTAGCGTTCGACATGCCGGAGCAGTTCACCGAGAGGCTGATAACCGCCGCCGATCACGTAGACGTTTATGATCGTGCAGCCTGCGTGGAATTCTTGAGAAAAACAAAATCCGTTACCATCGTGGCGGGCGATCCCACCCACACCAAGGCAGGCGAAGACCTGGCACGGGCGCTCCAGCGCCTGGATATCCGCTCGGAGATCAAACAAGACAAGCAGGTGATGCGCGAAGGCGGCTTCGAGCTCGCAGGCGATGCCATCCTGCTGGGCACGCCGGCAAACAACCTGCTCGTGAAGAACCTGCAGGCCCGCTCGCTGCTGCCAATCAGCGTAAGCAGCCGCCTTATCGGTCGGGGCCGCGCAATTATCTTCCGCACGGTTTCGGCATTTGCCGCCGGCGGCCACACAATGACAATCTGGCCGTCAGACGCCCTCAGCCTGTCCCGCGGGATCGAGACATTCGTGATGCTGCACGCCGACCAGGACCCCGATTCCGCGCGTGTGCCGAAGGTGCTGAACCTCGACCCCGTGCCGCCCGGGCCGCCTGCCGCCGTCGAGCTTGCACCAATGATTTCATTCGATCTCGCCGATGCGATATCAGCCGTTGCAACGCCCGCGAGCGGCCGGTTTCTGCTCGCCGCGTCGCGATCGGGAGAGGTGTGCGCATATTCGGCCACCGGCGAGCGCGTGTGGCTGACCCGCGGCAGCGAGCCGGTGAAGACGCTGCTGCTGCCGCCCGCCGGCTCCCACCCCGTGATCTGCACCGACAACTCGGCCCATATGATTTCGCTGGTGCTTTCGCAGAAACAGGCGCTGCCTCTGCCCGATGACGGGCCGGTGAAGGCCGCCTGCGTCGCGCCCGATGGCTCGATGGCCGTAGTGGCAACGGCCAACGGCAAAGTGTCGGCATTTGACGCCGCGGGCAAACTGGTATGGCAACGCCGGCTCGACAGCCCAGCCACGCTGATGTCGACCGCGGGCGGCAGAACGGCCGTAACCGAAGCCAAGAAGCTCGCCCTGTACAACGAAGGCGGCGGTGCTCTCTTCAGCGTCGAGCTCGCCGATTGCACGTCCATCGCCATCGCGGGCGACGGCAAAATGCTCGCAGCCGCCACGGCCGGCGGCCTCGTGAAGAGCTATGCCATTCCAGGCGGCGCGCTGAAATGGGAGCGGCGCGCCGGCTCGCCGGTAATGGCGGTTTTCATCACGCCGGAATCCCGCGCGCTCGCCGTCACCGTTGGCGGAGACGTGATCGAGCCGAGCGTTGCCAAAGGCGGGCTCAAGCTGTCGCTGGGCCATAACGTCCACCTCGCCGCTGAGGCTCCGGATCGCCGGCACTTTGTGGCGGCCTCGCTCGGCGGCGATATCTCGATATTCAGCGACACCGGCAGCGTGCGCCGATTCCGCGTGCCCAACGTCGCCGTCTCGTCTATCTGCGTGGGCGAGGCGTGCAAGATGCTGGTCGTTGGCGATTGGAACGGTAAGGTGAGAGCTTACAGGTTCAAATGAGCCGCATTCAACGGGAGATGCGGCTGTTTATTTCGCCCGGGCCGATCACGGCTGGGGTTCATCCTGATGCGGTGAAGACGTATGGCAGAACCAACTATCTATCTTGTTGACCACCGGCATTACGACGTGGTGCTGCGTAAGACGCTGGAAGAGTATGCCGACATGCAGGAACGCCACCTTCTGAAGGTGGTGGAGATGATGCGGAATTACCCGCAGTACAAGTTTACAATCTCGCAGGCGATCACTCTGGCAAACTTCCTCCTGCGGCATTTCGATCTCGAGCACGAGTTTCGAATCAGGCTGCGCGACGGCCAGATAGGCGTGGCCGGCGGTGCCTACGCCACACCCGATACGAATATGGTCTCGGGCGAATCGCTGTATCGCAACCTGCTGTATGGCGTCCAGTTTTTCAAAAAATACGGGCAGGATGTGTCAACCGCGTCGCTCGAAGGCTCGTCGGGGCACAGTGCGCAACTGCCGCAGATGCTGAAGAGCCTGGGCTTTACGCACGTGATCGCACGCAAGGCGTTTGGCCTGCGCACGGAAACCGAAGACGGCTCTACGCCCCCCGCCAAACCGCGTGCTTTTGTGTGGGAGGGGCTCGACGGCTCGCGGCTACCGGTTTACACGCCCACCATCGACGCCGGCCCGCTGCGGTTTTACGAGCAGCCCTTCCAGGAAATCTTCCGCACGAAAGAAAGCTTCGACCTTCTGAATATCTACAAGAGCCTCCTCGTCGAGGCGCAGAACTGCAGCGAAGACCGCGTCTGGCTGCACGTGTGGGATGAAGAGCGCAAGGTGGACGAGGAGTTTGTGGATGCCGTGTGGCAGGAGCGCCGCAAGAAGAACCCCAAGCAGTTGAAGTTCGCGCATCCGTCCGAGTATCTCAAAATAATCGATCACGAGCCGCCGGCATGCCTGCATCGCGGCGAGCTGAACCCGATGCACACCGGCGTATACTCCACGCGAATCGGCATGAAGCAGGCATCGGTGATGCTGGAAAACCTGCTGGTCGAAGTCGAAAAGTGGTTTACGGCGGCGGGCGTGGAAGTAATGCATTTTCCCGAGCTGAAATTCCACGACATCTGGGAGCAGCTTTTCATTCTCCAAAGCCATCACGCCATCACCGGGTGCCACACCGACCGCGTGCGGCACCGGCTCGACTCGGTGGTGCTTCACACGCAGCGCGACCTCAACGAGCTCCGCACGCGCGCCATCAGCGCCATATGCTCTCATATCGACGCACCGCCGCGAAACGAATGGCGCCCGCTGCACGTGTTCAACTCATTGAACTGGCCGCGACGCGGCATCGTGGAATTCCGCAAGCTCGGCGGCGTGCAGGTGGCCGACGACAGCGGCAATCCCGTGCCCGTGCTCAGCCGCGGCGACCTCTGCTCGTTCATCGCCGAGGCGCCCTCCTGCGGCTACAACACCTACTGGTACCTCCCCGGCGGCGGCCAGACCGCCCACGAGGTGCCCGCTGAAAGCTTCGAGACCAACTGCTTCAGGGCCGCCATTGCCGACGGCATAAATGTCACGATCCATGACAAGCGCCACCCCGTCGCGATCACCAGCGAGGGCGAGCGCTGGGGCGACGTGATCGCCCGCGAAGATCGCGGCAGCCTCTGGTGCAAGGCTTACACCGGCGAGGAAGCCGGGTCGTCAGTCGACAGCATCCGCCTGTACAGGGCGCTGCTCGGCTGGGAGCTGATTCGCACGGGGCATGTCTCCGGTGCATCATGGCACGAGTTCGGCTCGGCAGGGTGGACGCAATCGCTGTTTTTCTACGACGAGCTGCCGCATTTCGACATGCACCTCGACGTGGACTGGAAGGGCAGCGCAACCGAGCTGCGCCTGCGGCTGCCGTTCGGACAGTTTGCAATGAGCTCCGTTTACGGCGTGCCATTCGGTGCATCGGCGCGGTTTCCCTACCAGCCCGATATCGCAATGCAAGATGGCAAATCGCTGGTCCAGGGCGGCGAGTGGCCCGCCTGCGGCTGGGTGGAATACGGCGATGGCGAGTATGGCATGACCATTGCGCACGGCGGCACGCCCGGCATCAAGTGTGAAGACGGCGTAGTCGAAATCTCCCTGCTGCGCAGCCCGATCGACGACCCGAAGTACTCGCACGATTTTTACGTGCCCGCCGAACGTGGAGCGCACGAAAACGGCACCCACCACTATCGCTTCAGTTTCATGCCGGCCGCCGGCGATTGGCGCACCAATCGCAGCTACGGCTTCGGCAGGGAATTCCAGAATCCTCTCTTCGGATACATCGGGCCGGCGCACCAGGGGCGGTCGCCCGCAAAGCGTTCATTTCTCGAATTCGGCCCGGCAAACCTGATCTGCACTGCATGGACGGCCAACCGCCAGGGCCACCAGTTCCTCCGAATAGTAGAGGCGGAAGGCTCGCCAACTGAGCTGGTGTGGTACCGCAAGCCGCAGCGCCGCATCTTTTTCGCGTCGCCATTCCAAGACCGCCTGGACCCGGCCGAGGTCATCTCGTTCCAGCCGTTCGAAATCAAGAATATCATGCTTGTGTGATGCCGGGGGATGCTCCGTATCCGGCTCTGGGGATCCTGCCATGCGCAGCCTATTCCCTGGGCTTTGCGAGGTATTCGAGCACCTTGAGGCTGAGGAATCGCTTGGATGCGGCAGATTTGACGATGACGGCGGTGTCGGCGCCGCGGCCGGTGCCTGCTACGGCGATCACTTCCTTGTTCTCGGGTATAAGGCCCGCGTCGCACGCTTCCATTACGATCTCGCAGGCTACCTTGGTGCCTTGGCCCAGCCGCCGCAGCGACTGTGCTATGATGATGGTGGGATAGATGCCGCCAAATTCGGCGGCCAGCGCGGTTTCGATTGAGTGTGTGAGAATGGTGCCCGTATAAACTTTGACCCCGAGCCCTCGCAGTGTGGCGAGGGTCTCGGGGTCGATTTCCAGTTCGCTTGGGCTTTTGAACCCTGCGGAATGCGTAACCGCTATGATGTTGAGGTTTCGCCCCGCGAGGCGCTTGCCAAGTGCTACGGCGGTGTCGCCGCACGTGGCAGCTACCACGATATCCTCAAAACCATCGGGAAGCGCTGCCTCTATGCAGTCGAGGCAGATGCCGGTATTAGCCGGCCCGCCTTTCGCAAAGTAGATAACCTCGCGCTTCCTGAAGGCGTCCATTGCATACTATCTCTAGCGCAATTTCTTCTTGTGGCGGTTGGCGCGCATGCGTTTCTTGCGTTTGTGCTTGTTGATCTTACGCTTTCGAGTTTTTCTGCCGCAGGGCACTACTTTAATCCTCCGGTTATCGAAAATCCAGAAACAGCTTGTCCGTGTGAGAACGCTTTGTCCTCTGTGTAGCGGTATATTCTACCAACCAGAGGGCGTGTAGTCAAGCGTAATCTGCTCGCACCCGTTTACAGCCAAGGGCAACTGTGGCTAGATCGTTGTTTTCGGTGTTCGGCGTCCGCTAGAGCTGGGCCTGCCAGGGTTTGGTTCTGTGCAGTGTCGGAAACGACAGCGGTGTATCGTGCAGAGAGAACGTGCCGAAACTATTCCTCTTCTTCCTCGCCAACCACGATCTTCTTCGCTGTGGTAGTGTCGCAGAAGAAATCCGTTGTGTCGTCCCATTCCTCGGCGAAAGCTTCCATCTGGATTCTCTCGCGGGGCGCCAAAATCAACTTGCGATGTCGCTCGCGGATCAACTGCAAGCGTTCCTTTCTGATGCTCATGTTACACCTCCTGATTCAAGGAAAAATGCCATTTCTTGGCCTTTGATTCCGTGGGAAAGATAGTTAATTATAACGATACGTCTATGAAAAGTCAATTGAAATTGTCGGACAATTCTTCAGCAGGTTCATGCAAATCTGCAGATCAAATATTCCGGCAGCCAGACTCGTTTTTCAAGGGGTTGTTGGGCCTCTCCAATGACGGATAGGCTGCCCGGGCGTCGTCGAAAAGTGTTTTTCTACTTATTCAGACCATTTTCGAGGCGGAATAGTTCATTTCTTTGCCGCTTTTTATCTGCGAATACTTGCCGGCGATCAAGCCGGGCAGCCATTTGCTTCTCACGCTCTTTCGTGCGCCGCTGTGTGCAGCATAGCCCGCACCACTCGATGGGCCGAGACCCCCGCAAGGCAGCCGAGGTGATCGCATTCGGGCCGGGTTTGCCTGCACGGCCGGCATGGGATGTTGGCGGTGAGTACTTCCACGTTCTCCCCCACCGGCGCCCATACTGCGGGATCGGTGGGTCCGAAGATCACGCGGCATCGAGTGCCCGCGGCCGCCGCCAGGTGGCTGATGCCCGAATCGTTGCCCAGGTATGCCCGGCAGCGGCCGAGCACCGCCGCCAGCAGGCGCAGCGGAAGGTTTCTCATTACAGCCGCCGGCTTCAGGGCGGCCGATTCCATCGCGGCCAGCACCTGCCCCACGGGCACGCGGTCGGCCTCGCCTTCTATCATCAGCACCTGCCAGCCGTGCTGCAGCAGGCTTGCGGCCACTTGTGCGAAGCGCGCGGCCGGCCAGCATTTGCGTGGGCCGCCGCTGCCAGGATGCAGCGCCGCCAGCGGCCGCTGCCCCGCCACGCCGTGCCTTGCCAACAGCTCCTCGGCCTGTTGATCTTCGATTGGCAGCACCGTGACGCGAGGCGGCACGAATTCATCGGCGGCCAGCAGCGGAATGCATTTGAAGAAGAATTGCGACGCCGGCTGCCCTTCCGTCGGGGTCGGGGGCACGTTTGTCACGCAGGGGCCGCCCTTCCCCGCCGAAAATTCATAACCAAGCCAACTGATGACAAAATCGAAGGAACTGATATAATGAGAGAAAGTGGATGCAGCAGGCGCGCCGCCCGCGGCAAAAAGCTCGTGTGCGCCGCACAGCTCGATGTCGCCCGTCTTGTTTGCTATACCCTCGGCCAGTGCGGCATAGCGGCCGCGGGCCAGCACCTCGAGCCACGCATCGGGCTGCTGCCTGCGCAGGGCCGAAAGCACGGGCAGCGTGGCGATGAAATCGCCGAGCGCACCGGAATGCAGAATGAGTATCCTCTTGTCCATACGATCCATTATCCGGCGGCGCCGGCGGACAGTCAAAGGAAAAAGGTTGATTTCCGGCAAGCTGTGTGGTAGTCTGCCATGCAGCGGTCGGCACACCAGGAGACAGGAATGCGAACTGCCATAGCAGCATTGTGTTTGACAGCCGCGTGGCTGGCGAGCGCCGATATTATTCTTTTGAACAACGGCAACCGCATGGAAGGCCAGGTGGTAGAGCGCGGCGAGAAGAGCATAACGCTGCGCCTCAACAATTCAGAGGTGCAGATTCCACGCGCGAGCATCAAGGAGATCATCGAGCAGAAGACGGCACGCCAGCGATACCAGGAAATGCTGGAGGGCCTCGAAGATGAGGACGCAAACGGCCATTACCACGTGGCGCTCTATTGCCTGAAGGAGGGCATGAACGACGAAGCCGTGGAGCTGCTGCGGCAGGCGGTTCACCTGAACCCGGCACTGAAGGATGCAGGCGACAAGCTCAAGGAGATCACGAACCCCGCGGCGAAGAGGCTCTTCGAGCGTGGAAACAGCTACGCGAAGGAAGGCAGCCCCGGCAAGGCCCGCGAGTGCTGGAAGCGGATCACAGATGATTTTCCCGAGAACGATTTTGCCGCCGCGGCAAACGCGGCCATCGCCGAGTCGCACTTCAACGAGCACAACTATCCGGCCGCGACGGAGCAGTGGCTAAGTGTGCTGAAAAGCGACCACCGCAACACGCGGGCGTTCCTCGGCACCGTGAAAATCTGCGAGCGGATCGGGCAGTTTGACAAGGCCCTCGAGATCGTCGAGAGCGTGCTCGCCTACGAGCAAGACGAGCAACTGCGGCAGACCTGCGGCCGCAAGCGCGAGGCTTACGCCGGCATCGTGGCGGCGCAGCAGGCCATCGCCCAAGATCCCGAAGAACCGGAAAACTACGTGAAAATCGCCCTGCAGATGGAGAAGCTGGAGCTTGCCGATCTATGCGTGAAATGGCTTGAGAAAGGTGTTTCCAAGGGCTCGCGCAACGCGGCCGCCGTGGCGAAACTTGCCCGCAGCTTCGACCAAGACCTCCTGGTGCTGAAGGCGCTGAAATGCTATACGTATCTGAAGGAGCTGAAGCCCGGCACAGAGATCGAACGCGAGGCCGGCGAGCGCATAGCAAAGCTGAACGTTCTCAAACTGATCCCCGAATACATTCAATGCGAATCGCCGCCGCGCCGCCGGCAAATCGTGCAGGAGCTCGAAGCCGCATACCTGCCCATCGAGCAGGCGGAGGCCGTGCTGCGCAAATGGCTTGATTTTCCCGAACAGGAACAGAAGGGCGTGCTCACGCGAACGGTCCAGCTCGAAGATGGCACGCGTTCGGCGTTTGCCCTCTTTGTGCCGAATGCCTACGATCCCGCCACGCGCTGGCCGCTGATCCTCGCCCTCCACGGGCAAGGCGGCACCGGCGACCATTACCTGGGCACGTGGGCGCAGCACGCCCAAACCTACGGCTGCCTCGTGGTTGCCCCCACCGCCCCCCGCGAGCTTGGCTGGGACCCGATCAAGGGCCGCGATATCGTGCTGCGGGCGCTGCGCGACGTGCGCGAGAATTTCAACATCGACCCGAACCGCGTTTACATCGACGGCGCGTCTATGGGCGGCCACGGGGCATGGCGATACGGCCTGGCCATGCCCGACACCTTCGCCGGACTAGTGTCGCGCTGCGGCCGGCCCGACGAATTCGCGCAGCTCCACCTGCCAAACGCATCCTGCCTGCCCATCTACATCATTCACGGGATGAAAGACGCTGTTGTGCCGCTTGAGCTCGTGAAGCCTGTTTATGAAACGCTTACGCGACTGGGCTGCGAAGTGGAGTACCGCGTTGACACCAAGGCCGGGCATTCAACCTTCCACGAGGAAACGCCGCGGATCATGCAATGGCTGCTGAACCGCGTGCGGCAGCCGTATCCCGCAAGAGTCAAGTTCACCTTCCATTCGCTCGCCACGCCAAAGTGCTATTGGCTCAAGCCCGAGCTGCTAGCCGACTCGGTATTTGACCCCAGCCGCCCGATCGCCGTGCCCAAGGTGGCAGGCAAGCCGATGGACGAGGAGATGAGCCGCAACTATAGGTTTTCTACCGCGAAGGCCGGGATGGCCGTGCTCAACGGCGAGATCACCGGCAGCACCATCAAGGTGGAAGCGCGCCACCTCATCGGCTACACCATCCTGCTGAACGACAGGATGCTGCCGCTCGACAAGCCGATCGAGGTGATCACCAACGGCAAGAAGAGCTTATCGGGAACCGTTAAACGATCGCTCCCCTTCATGCTCGAATGGGCGCGCCGCAGCCGCGACCCCGAGATGATCTATTCGGCTTACGTGCGGATCGTGCTGGACTGATCCTGGATATCGTCGAAGCTTTAGCGCTTCTTGCGCAGACCTTTGCACACAGTGGGCGGGGTGCAGGGTGCAAGGTGCAAATGGCGTCTTGTTTGCGTGGGCCGGTTGCACAGGCACCGCGTCTCGTTGCCATCTACCACCGGCCGCGGCTGGTTCACTTCACCAGCACCGAGCCGAAGCGGATGAGTCAAAATTTCGGTTGACAAGCCGGACGCCGTATGCTAAAATATTCTTACTTCAAGGTGCTGGACTGGCGAGCGCCCTCGAATGCCGCGGCTGCACGCGATGGCCGAAAACCGGCCTGTGCGTCGCGGAAATGAGCTCTATGACCGGCTGACTAGTCGAAGTTCTTCTTGACTTTGATTCGAAGGGCCGCTATAATTAAATGTCTTAACGGCGCCCTTAGCTCAGTCCGGTAGAGCAGCTGACTCTTAATCAGCGGGCCGAAGGTTCGAATCCTTCAGGGCGCACCAAAACGAGCTTTAACCGCGGCCGATGCCGCGGGGCTGGACCGAGCGCGGCCGCTTGAGCAAGTATTGCACCGGCCCCCGCGGGCGGTTTCCGCGAGAGTGGCGGAATTGGCAGACGCGCTGGACTTAGGATCCAGTACCTTGAGGTATGGGGGTTCGAGTCCCCCCTCTCGCACCAGTGCCTTGCGGCGGCCGGCGCGAGATGTGCCGGCGGCCCGCCGCCGGATCGATCTGTGATTTCCTGGATTTTTGCGAGCGGGTGTAGCTCAGCTGGTAGAGCGCAACGTTGCCAACGTTGATGTCGTGGGTCCGAATCCCATCACCCGCTCCATTCTTATTTCGCCGCAGCGCCCGCCAGCCAGCCGCCGAATTTGCTCTTGCATCACGCGGGCACCGATGATAAAATGAAATGCACGTAACAGGCGCCTGTGGCTTAATTGGATAAAGCGTCGGCCTCCGGAGCCGAAGATTGCAGGTTCGAGCCCTGCCAGGCGTACCACCTCGCACGCAAGCAACGCCCGCTCGATTTCAATTCACATCACGCGTGAAATACTCCGATCAGTTTCAGTTTCACATTTCCAAATCCTTCCTTGATTTCGCCCGGCAAGTTTGGTCTAATCGGATGCCAGCCAAGAAAGGCGAACGCATATGAAGATTTTCCTTGCCGGAATCATACAGGGCTCGATAGTCGAAGATCGAATTCATACGCAGGACTAT
>DATLAR010000358.1:0-12349 GCA_035527355.1 Planctomycetota bacterium | reverse complement strand
CTGCTTCAGCAGTTTTTCATCTCCAAAATAGGATACCTTGCCGAAATCGTCGGGATTGTCTTTCAGGCAGTAATACGCGCCGCCCGCCGCCGTGAATTTGCCCGACTGCTGCAGCGCCATCATATACACCGGAATTTGCAGGCTCAGGTGCCGCGTAATCTGCGAGAAATGCGGCGGCGAACCCGATTTGTAATCCACCACCAGCGCCGGCTGCCCGGCCGCGTCTGCCACCTCGATCCTGTCAATCCTCCCTGAAAGCCGCACGGCCTCGCCGCTGCCGCCCAGCACAAGCTCAGGCAGCACCAGCTCGCCATCGCATTCCTCGCCCGGCCGCGCAAAACCGAAAGTCACCTCGAAAAACCTCGGCCTGCAATCCGACTTGTCGTTCATGTCCGCATCTATCAGCAGCTCCAGCACGCCGCGCCGCCCGCGGCCGGGCCCGCCCGCGATCCGCTCGCGCTCGATCTCCCAAAACAAGCCCTCATACGGCAGCCGCTCAAACTCGCCTCTCGCGATCGATCTCAGGTGCGCCAGCGCCTTCTCCCGATCGTCCTCCTCGTGCAGATACGCCCGCCCCCGCCGGCGCCGCTCCATGTAAAACCGGTTCAAAATCCTGTGGATCACCCCGCCGCGCTCCAAGGCGTCTATCTCTTCCTCCGGCTCCTCCAGCTCCACCAGCTTTGCCACCTCTTCGGCAAAAAAGCGGAACGGGCAACGCGCGTATTTCTCCAGCTTGCTCACGGTAAACGATCGCTTCTGATACCTCTGTGCGATTTGCCGTTTGATAGACGGATTTGAAAGCGCCCCCTCGAATCGCGACCAAGCCTCGCCGCCGCGGCGCATCTCCTCGATCGCCAGGCTCCGCAGCATCGCCGGCAGCGAATCGTCTGCGCCGTGCGCGCAAAGCTCGATCGCACGGCGCGCAAGGCCCTCGTCGCGCCCGCTCAGCCCCCTGCCGATGCTATGCTGCAGGCTCTTCGGCGAGAAAATCACCTCCGCCTTCGGATGCTGCTCATTGCGCACCCAAGGGCAAACACGCCCCAGCTCGGTCACAAAAAGCGACCGCAGCAGCATTGCACCACCATCCGATTTCGGATAGCTGAGCACTATGCTCTTTGCGGGCGCCGCCAGCACCCCCGCAAACAAATACCGCTCGATCTCCAGGTTGCCCGGAGTCGTCTTGAATACCAGCTCATGCCGCCGCCGGCCCGAATAGAAAATCCGCGGCGGCTCCTGCGCCGGAAACTCGCCGTCTACCAGCCCGCCCAGAAACACCACGTCATACTCGCCCCCGCGCACCTCGTCGGCCGCCAGCACCTGCACGCCGTGATCCACCTCGCGGCGCACGTCAAACATCTGCCCGCCCAGCCCCGCCTCGATCATCTCGGCATACTCGGCAAACTCGAACGCCCCGCGCGCCGAGAATCCCGCCGCAAACATCAAACCGTCCAGCAGCTTCTGGAAGCGGTCGAGCGCGCGGTAATCCCTCTCCAGAATCTCCTCGTCCACCGCGCTGTCGTGGCAGAAGAAAATCCCGCGTGCGATCCCAAAGCGTTTCACCAGGCGGTAGAAAACCTCGCCGAATTTCCGCGGCTCCATCGCGCCGCAAAGCTGCGCCGCCTCGGCCAGCGCCAGCTCCACGCCCACGCACTGCTCGCGCAGCTTCGCCAGCCTCGCCTGCGCCCGCTCGACTTTTTCCGGCTCGTCGGCCGCCGGCGCCGCCAGTTTGCTCTCAAGCACGCGGATGGAATTCTGCAGCTTCTGCGTCCACGAATTCCGGCCGCGGAAAATCCGCGCCACCCGCGCCTCCGTATCCAGAAAATCGCCGTCAAGCATCCGCGCGTTGCCTTGGTATTCAAAACTGAACCGCACGTACGGCGAGCGCAAAAACCGCAGCACCGACTGCCGGCTGAAATCCTCGGCAATCACATCCAGCATCGCCATCAACGTGGCCACCACCGGCGACTCACGCAGCGGCCGCCCGCGCGAGCAGTTAAACGCGATCCCGCACGCGCCAAACACCTCGCGCACGACAGGCGCATACGTATCGACATTCTTGAAAGCCACTGCCACGCGATTCGCATTGAACCCGTCCGACCGCGCCAGGCGCTTGATCTCGGCCGCAATCGCCTCCACCTCGGCCAGCCGGTCGCGGCACTCGAATATCCGCACCGGTGCATCGGCCGCGGGAGCAGGCGCCGCGTCTGCGTCAAACAGCCTGGGCACCAGAATCTCCGCCGGCGAACCGGGCGCCGGGACCACCTCCGTTCGCTCGGCACCGGCGCAAAAATCCTTCACGAAATCCTCGGCCGCCGCATGCGACCGCGCCCCCGGCTGGTAATCCAGCCGCAGCCACACGTTTGGCGCCTGCCGGATCAGCTTGTGAAGCACTCGCCCCTCGGCGAGCGTCACATCGAAGAAGCCGTCGAATATCAGCAGATCGATGCCCGAAAGCTCCCCGGCCAGGCTGCTCCGCCTGTCAAGCTCATCGAGCACCAGCCAAAACATGCCATCGGTATCGATCAGCCGGTGCTCGGCCAGCACCTCCTGGTAACGGCGGTAGATACTCACAAGCTCCAGGCTCTTGCGGGAGGGCGGCCGCTCCACTCCATTGATGCGGCTTTCGAGCGTATCGGGATCGATCAGGTTCTGCTTGAGGTCGGAGATGAAACCGGCCAGCTTGGTCACGAGGCCCGGAAACGGCCTGCCCTGCCGGCTGAAATGCGAGAGCTGCGTATTGGCGTCCGAAACGATCTCCTCGATCAGGATAGCCTTCACCGGCTGCGAGATCGGCACGCCGGCGCCGCCCATTCGGCGATGGAGCAGCTCGACCAGCGAATGGAAGGTGAGCAGATGCGGGCGGAAGAAACCCTGCGGGCGCGCGGCGAGCAGTTTCTTTTCCACGGCCTGCGCGCGCCGTGCGGTAGGCACCACGTAAACAAACGACTGCTCCGGGCCGGAAAGCCGCCGTACGCACTCGTCGAGCAGCTCGCGCCCCGCGGCGGCCGACGATCCATAAAAGAACCTGAGCATAGGTGTGTTCCTCAAAACGTAGCACAGCCCCATGTAGCACAGCCCCGTGTCCGCACGGGCGCCCTCGGCTGTGTCTTCTCATGTAGCACAGCCCCGTGTCCGCACGGGCGCCCTCGGCTGTGTCTTATTCTCCTATCTCTCTATTGCGGCGCTTGCGGGAGCTCCATCCCTTCCCTCCAATACCACCGCCATTGTTCCCCTGCTGCCACCAAACCCTTCCGAACCGGATTATTCGATATATAATCAATCTTGGCAGAAGTACTTTCCGAAGATCGGAGGACATGGTCAAAAGATTCGTCCTGCCACACTTTCCCCTTGCGCGACAAAGCGCTGTTTATCGAATGGCTCGATGCTCCCTTGATACCACTCATGATCTCCGACAACCCATAAATGCGCCCTGAGTTGTCCCTGTGAAGCTTCAGTATCATGTGAACATGGTCAGGCATGACAACAATAGCATGCAAAGTATATTTGCGGCCGTGCTCGTGCAGGCAGTGCTTGATCACCAAGTCCCGCACAGATTCGGGCAGTACCCATCGGTTGCGAGTGCAGAAGGTGACATAGACCCGTCCTTCGAAGCTTTGGATGTGCGGGAGGTTTCGCCTGTAATGCATCCTGCAGGGTTTAGCCGGAGGCAATGAAGAGTTCCCAGCCGGGGGCGGCTGGGCTACATGCGGATGTTTTCTCTGAGCGTCCATCTCAAAGCTCCCGCCTCACTTGGGGTGCCCCTGTTCCATTGTGCGATCAGCATGCCCGCGTATCGTCTTTGCCGCCTCAATCCCGCTGCTTGACGATCCACTCGGCCAGCTTGTCGGGGTCGTGGCGCAGCAGGTCCTGCTTCTCCCAGAGCACGCGCTTGTTGTCGAGGTCTTCAACGAGATCGGCGCGCACGATCTCCACGCCCAGCTTGTCCACGTCGCCCGGCGCCACCAGTTGGGCGCCTTCCTTGCCATAGCGGTCGAGGATGGCCTGCGACGGCAACGTGCTGTTCAGCAGCACGCAATCCAGCCCGCTGCCGCCCAGGTATTTGATGATTGCCCGCACGTGATCGGCGGCATCGAAGCCGTCGGTCTGGCCGGGCTGAGTAACGATGTTGCAGATGTAGATCTTCTTTGCCTTCGAGCGGCGGATGGCGCCGGCGATGTCGCGCACCAGCAGGTTTGATATCACGCTCGTGAAGAGGCTGCCGGGCCCGAGCACTATGATGTCGGCCCGCCGGATTTCCTCCACCGCCTCTTTCGCGCCCGGCACGTCCGGGTCCTTGAGGTACACTTCCTTGATCCGCGGCTTGCCCACCGTGCGGACGTTGAACTCCTGCTCGTAGGTTTTTCCGTCTTCTGTGGTGGCGCAGATGTGGGTGTCGCTGAAGGTGGACGGCAGCACGCGGCCGCGGATTGCCAGGATTTCGCTGGCTTGCTCGAGGGCGAGCTCGAAGCTGCCGGTGATCTTGGTGAGCGCGGCGATGAAGAGGTTGCCGAAGCTCATCCCCTCGAGCTTGCCCACGTCGAAGCGGTACTGGAAGAGGTTGTGCAGCAGCTTTTCCGACCGCGACAGCGCCACGAGGCAGTTGCGGATGTCGCCCGGCGGCAGCACGCCGAGGTCGTTGCGGATCACCCCCGAGCTGCGGCCTGAGTCGGTTACGGTAACGATTGCGGTGAGGTTGTCGGTGTATTTTTTCAGGCCGTTCAGCACCATTGGCAGGCCGGTGCCGCCGCCCACGGCCACCACGCGCAGGCCGGCTGCGGCGCGTTTCTTGCCGGCTATGTGCAGTGTGCGCGGCAATTCATTCAGGTGCTTCACGCGATAGTCGGGGATTTCGATGTCAGTCTTGGGCGTGAGGTCTTTGGCCCGCCCGTGGTAAAACTGGACGGTGGTCATGCCGAGGATGTTTCCCACCTTCACCTCGGCGTAGATGCGGTCGCCCACCACCGCCGTCTCTTCGGGCGAGATGTTGTGCTTGGTCATCAGTTGCGAATAGCACTCGTCGAGCGGCAGGCCCTTGTCGGCATCGTTGACCACGATCTCGTCGAACGCGTTTTCGAGGCCGAGTTTCTGTATCTTCTTCCATTGCCTGCTGTAAACGCCGGTGGTCACGAGGAACACGCGGTAGCCGTCGGCGCGCAGATCGGCCAGCACGTCGGGTACGCAGGGGAAGGGCTGGATATTTTCAACGTCGTCGGAGTTGTAGGCCGACAATGCCACGTGCACGATCGAGCGGGGGCAGCCGAAGCGCTCGGCGATGCGCTCGAAGACGTCAAACTTCGGGCCGAACGATTCTTCGAGTTCCACCTGCGTCTGATAGGCTTCCTCCTCGGTGCAGGGCAGGCCGGCGCGAACCATCGCGGCGGCGGCGCGGCGGCGGGCGCTCTCCACCAGTTGCCCCGAGCAATCGTAAAGCGTGTCGTCCAGGTCGAAAATGACGGCGCGTATTGCTGGCATATTCTGCTCCTGCCTGATGCCTGAATCAAGAACCAGAAATGATTATATGTTCGACACGCGCCGAGTCAAGATTAAAAAGAGCCGGCACATCGGAAGGAAGCAGGCCCGTTCGCCATCTTCGCGCGCCGCCGCACCAGGCGCGGCTAAGCTATTGACATCGCATGCCAGCCTGCTATAATGTGACACTACAGGGATGAATAACGCACACCGGCTGACCGGAGTACAAGCCATGCAGCCCAAACCACGCAAGCTGTTGCCGCACCTGCTGATCATCGCTTTTTTCGTATTCGCTATTCTGAAGCCCGCCATCACCTCGTTGCCGGCCGACACTCTGAAGCTCGTGAAAGAGGACGACAAGCTTTCCGACAAGAAACCGCAATTCCACGAGGAGCTGACCGACGCCAGAGGCCTGAACAAGAGCGCCGCCGTAATCAAGCTCGATACGGTAACGAACAAGAAGGCCGAAGAATGGCTGTCCGAGTTGTGGCCTACATTTCGCGAGGCGATCAGGCAGGCGGCGGCAAAGGGTGCAAAACCTCTACCTTCGATCGAGCTCGCGAAAGCCAAGGCAAAGTACTTTGACGATCGTCTTTACGGCGCCATCGATGTGGCCATGCTCGAAAAGCCTCTTGTCGGTGATGAAAGCCTGCCGCAGCTACTGTTGCGGATCGGCGAGAAGCTGCCGGTGAACAGCTCCGCTCGGGCGTATCTGGCCGCGGGCCTCAGCCTTGCCGGCGTGAACCTCGACTGCGACAGAGCGCGGAAAGAACGGTTTCTATCGCATTTCAACGGAAGCGTGCTGGGCGGTGTGATTTCTTTTTACGAAAAGACACCAAGGCTCACGCAGGCATTCAAGCTCCTGCGGTTCTTCCAGATGGAGTTCAAGCGCGAGGAATTCGTGGACGAGCTGGCGTGTGTGCTGGCCGCCGATCCCGCTCTGGCAGATCACCTTCGCAAGGTAAACTACCTCTACTGCAAACTCACAAATCCCCTTCACGTGCTCGCCGTGTCCGATCTCGTGGAAGGCAGCGGCATCACAGAAAAATCCCTGGAGAAACTGGCAGCGCTCAGGAATCTGCCGCACAGACCTATCGGCCGCACTATCGCGCTGCTGCCGCCGTCGCGCAGCCATGAAACAGAGCTCTTCGAGAAGGTTTTTCCCCGCGCTGCACCCCGCGAAGGAAAGCTGATGCAGACGCTCGTGCAGCACATATCGGATGGAAAGCTGGACCTGAAGCCCAAGCCCGACAGCGGCTGGTACGACCATCAGTGCTATGCGCTCGAAACGCTTCTCGTCCCGAACCGGGGCCCCGAGCGCGACAAGTTGCTAATGACCGGCAGCTACAAAGCGCGGCTCGTCCAAGCCTTCGAGGCTACGCTCATCGCCACACGAGAGACGCACGCCCGACAGGTGGCCGTGCCTTTCACGTGTTCGGCTCCGGCACACGAAAGGCCAAGCCCCGGCCCCGAACTGTGCATCGAGCCGGCGCCCACCTTCTACCTGCGCACCGCCCGCTCATACGCCTTCCTCAAGGCCGCCCTGCTTGAGGCCGTTGGCCATGAAATGCTTTCGGCTCTCGACGACCCGTCTACGGACAACGCCGCCCCCGTGGACTGGATCACGCGAATGGATGAAATGCACCGGCTCTTCATCGGCCTGCATCTGCTGACCAACCGCGACATCGGGCTGAAGCCCGACCTTGCCGACGACGAGAAACCGCTGGCCGAAGGTGCCCTCGCCGCCGCTGAGACGTGGCTGGCCGGCATCGAAAACGACCCGTGCCTGGATGAAGACGTGCGAGTGGCCGTGCCGATCATGTTTGACCAAGGCGTGACGGTGCTCTGGGTTACGCTCGGGGTGGAGCTTGTGCCGCTGGAAACCAGCTATGCCAAAGGCCCATCGGTCAGATGGCAAGGACAATGGACGGAAATGATTGCGAAACCCCGCGACGCAAGCTATTACCTGCTGCCTGTGGTGAGCTCCGCCGAAGTGCAAACCAAAGGAGGCGTGCTGAGCCGCAGCGAATTGCGCAACCTGTGCGATAAGATGAAGACCAAGGAGAAGATTCTCAATTCCATCAGACTCCTGCGAGCCACCAGGAGATGACGGCTCGTTCGCCTTCACCCAGGCAGGCGGCCTCGGCGCCCCGGATTCTAGCCCTTGGCCCTTGGACCAGGGGCGGTGTTTCGCATTGCCCTTCCCATGGGGGTTCCAAAGGATGTTTGTGATGCCACTGCACCGGGCTGCATCTCCGGCCTATTCATCCAGCCAGAGGATGTTCGTAACACCGCGAGGGTAGATGCAGCCGCCGCCCGACGTCTTGCCTTCAAGAATCTGATCGATCACGGCATACGGGGCCGAGCCAACGCGCCACCAGTCGGCGTGGGCGCGGTCGTGCTTGATCTCTTCCTCGCCAAAGTCGAATCCCAGAATCTTCCGGGCTACGTGCTGGCAGAGGAATATCTTGCTCTGCCACGAGTTGATGCTGGTAGACGACATCTTCCAGCCGTTGTCGGCGAAGAGGCACACGCCCGGTTTGAGGATATTCTGGAAGTGCAGGCGGAGGGTTTCGATCATCTTCTTGTGCGGCTCGCGCTTGCGCAGGTCGGCCAGCAGGCCCAGCCGCTCGGGGAAGAGCAGCCCCTCGATGGCCGGGATGGTGGCCGATGCGTTTCCCGCCTCGAAGACCGCCGGGATGTAGCCGAGCTTTGCGTCGTATTTCGATGCGATGGTCTTTGCGGCCAGCTCGGCGGAATGCGCGGCCGATTTTGCGTCGCCGTCGTAGCCCATCCTCGAAAGCACCATCTCGAGGGCAACGTATGCCGCCCACGACTTCACCGCGAGGTAGAGGTTGTTGCGGGCCTGCCCCAGGCTCACGTCGAGCGAGTCGTATGTGGTGATCTCGGATTCGTGGCCGCAGCGCGACGAGTCGAAGCTCATCACGCCGGTTCGCCTCGCGGGGTCGGGATTGTCGCGGTTTTGCAGCGACGCCAGGCACTCGCGAAAGACGCCGATCCGCCGCGTCAACCAGTCGCTGTCCTTCGTGCCGTGATAGTAGTCGGCCCCGGCCAGCACCCAGTTCACCAGCTCTTCGTGCGTCATCTGCGAAAAGCAGCCAGGCTGGTTTTTTACCTCGTACGATGAATAGCCGTCGGGGGTTAGAACGTTGTTCACGCCCATATCGTGCGTGAACGAAATCCCGCCCGGAAGCTGCACGTCGGGGGCGTTGGGGGAGTGCACGGTGTCGTGATACGAGTAGTGCTGATAAAAATGCTCCAGCTCGTTCCGCACGGTCCACGGGTTCAGCCGCATCTCGAAGAACAACTGGTCGACCATCAGGTCGAACGTGTTGAGCATCATGTAAGAGCCTTCGTTCACCAGCCACACGGGCGAGCGGCCCTCGGCCAGGAGCTGCGTGTTTCCGAAGTATGAATGGACGGCGTGCGCGATGAGGAAGCGCTGCTCGTCGTTGAGCTTTGCGGCGCGAAGCTCGGCGTCGGCGCGCTTGCACTCGCGGACCACGCGGTCGCGGTCGAGCAGGTCTTCGCGCAGCACGTGCTCCAGCGAGCCGAAAAGCTGTGTGTACATGTAAACGGTATCGCGGCCGAACGTGGCCCGGCCCTGGTGATAGAAGCCGAGGGCGATATCGAGCGTCACCTTTTTCCGCGCCGGCACGTCGGCGATGATGCCGGCAGTGCCTGCCAGCCATATTTGCAGCGGCTCGGGCCGCTGAAAGGGCTCGGTTGCGCGCCAATCGCAGAAGGCGCGCACGCGCGTGCCTGCGTTGCTGCCGGCGGCAAATCCGTAGCCGTCGGCCGAGGCCGCGCCCACCAGGTCGGTGCTTTTCAGCGCCATGAATCGCGGCCAGCCGCCCACCGCAAAGAATGCCTTCAGCGGGTCGCGCGATTTCGAGTTGTCAACCGTCAGCCGCATCGCCACCGACGGCCTGAGCGCCCGGCTCAGCTCGTCGAACGAAGCCTTCTCGGGGTCGGGCACCTGCACGAGCGGCGTAAAGATTTCCAACTTCAGGATGTCGGTCTTCCACGAATCGGTCGCGATGCCGTATGCGCGTTTGATCTCGCGCTCGGTGTATGCCTGCATGCGGATGCTCGGGCGAGCGCCCTCGGCCGATTGGGTAAACGCCTCGGCCTCTCGCGGATACGCGTTTTCGTAGAATGGCAGGCACTTGGCCGCGCCGTCGCGATACGTGCCGATGAAAACGTCCTGCCGCGGAATGCCCGCAACGCCGATGCCGAAGCCGCCCTTTGCGGAAAACTTGCCGATGGTGAATTGCGCCTGCGCCCCCGCCGGGCTGTGCTGTGCGTGGTAATCTATCGTGGCCATGGCCGTCCTTTCCCGAGATGATCCCGATGTCCGTAAAACGTTCACGCCGATATGATATGCATCGTGCAGAAGAAGGTCAAGAGGGTTTTGCGGCTCGATCATCCGCCGCCGTTTTGCGCGCCGGCATAGCGCGTGCCAGCAGCTCGGCGGCCGCGTGTCCGGCCGGCACCAGCAGCACGGGCATCAGCGGCGCACGATAGCGCGTGACCGCCATATACAGGCACGACACGGCCGTGATGCAGCCGATGAGCAGGTAAAACAGCAGCAGCTCGCGCCGGCGCCGCCAGGTTATCGCCAGCCCCCACACCGCCAGCAAGGCCACCGGCACGAACGACACCCCGCCGATGAGCGCGGCTCGCGTGCCCACCTCGTCCGCGTGCGGCCACGGCCGCCACAGCCGCACGAATTTCGCGCCGCACAGCCTGATGAACTGCCCGGGGTTGGCGCGCACATAGTCGAGGCCCATCCTGTAAAACAGCCGATCCGCCTGCACCTCGCTCAGCCCGGCAAACGCCCGCATATCGGCCGGCAGGTAGCATTCGCCGCCGCCCGTGGCCGCGGGGTTGTTCGTCAGCCAAAACGTGTAGCCGCCCTCGGTGGTCGCCGGCACGAAGGCGCCGAACTCGCGGTAGTTGCGGATCACCCACGGCGCCATCGCAATCGTTGCGGCGGCCGCGATCACCGCACATCGCACGGCCGCCGTGCGTTTCTCTTTCATCGAAATCAGCACCCAAAGCACAGCCGCCGGCACAAACGGCAGCAACGCAGAGCGCGCGAGCACCGCCAGCCCCAGGCACAGCCCGCCCGCCGCCCACCACGGCAGCCCCGCGTCTCGCCGCCGCGCAGCAAACAGCAGATACACGGCCGACGTGAGCATGAAGATGTGAAGAGTTTCGGTGGTGAGCGTGCCGCAGTAGTAAATCAATTGCGGAAAGAGTGCGGCGCCCGCGCCCGCCATGATGGCCGCCCGCCGCCCGAAGGCCTCCTTGCCCAGCGAATAGACCAGCCCGCACGTGAGCGCGCCCAGCAGGCATTGAAAAACCCGCGGCATCGCGAATCCGCCGCCGAAGACCGCGCGCACCCCCGCGAGAAAGAACGGGAACAGCACGGGCCGCGACGCCTTCGACCGCTCGAACGCTACCGGGCGCTCCGGGGCCTTGTCGAAATGATCCTCCGCCTCGTACTTGCCCTCGGTGATCAGCCGTGTGGCGATCCTGTCGTACAGCCGCTCGTCGGGCCCGTGATAGCCCGCGGGCGCGATGGCAAGCGCATAAACGAGCCGCAGCACCAGGGCCAGGCAAACCACCGCCCACAGCGCGCGGTCAGCCTGCGATTGCGGCGGCTGCGATTGCTTCTTCATAGACTTTTTCATATTGCTCGGCGATGGCGTCCCAGGAAAATTGTTCGGCGTAACGCCGGCAGCGCTCGGAGAGGGTGTCGCGGTCGGGCCGCCGAAGCAGCTTCACTACGGCATCGGCGATTTCGCGCGGGCCCGTTCCGGCGGTCACAAGCCCTCGATCCACCGGGCCGGCCACTTCGGGCGAGGCGCCGGCCGGCGTAACGATCGCCGGCGTGCCGCACGCAAACGCCTCCAGCGTAACCAGCCCGAATCCTTCGAGGGCGCGCGTGGGCAGCACAAACGCATCGGCCGCGCGGTAATACACCGGCAACTGCCGCTCGTCGATGTAGCCGCACAGCCGCACGCAATCGGAGAGGCCGCTCTCGGCCACCTGCCGGTCGATCTCGTCCTTCAGCGCGCCGCGCCCGCCGATCAGCAGCAGGCAATCGGGAAACTCGCGGCGGATCGCCGGCATCGCGTCGACCAGGCTGTTGATCCCCATTCGCGGCTCGAGCCGGCGCACGGTCAGCAGCACGGGAGCGGCCGGCGGCAGGCCCAGTTGCTCGCGTGCCTGAGCCTTCGGCAAGGCGTTGCTGAAAAACTCGAGATCGATCCCGCCCGGCACCTTCGACAGCTTGTGCACCGCGCGCGGATAATACATCTCCACCTGCTTGCGCACGTCTTCGCTGAAAACCACTACACGGCTGCACCTGCTTAGCGTGTGATACTCCATTCGCCTCAGCAGCGCGGCCGCCAGCTTCTGGCCGCCAGTCAGCCCGCCGCGCAGCGTGTAGCCCTGCACGCGGTCCAGGTACTCCAGGAAATACGCGATGCACAGCGTTTGCACCAGGGGCTTGCCCGGCGGCGCAAACAGCGCCGCAGCAAACGCCGACGCCGGATGATGCACGTGAATAAGATCGAACTCGCCGCCGATCTCGCGCAGCTTGCGGCGCACGGCCCTCATCGTGCCCCAGTAAAACGGCAGCGTGCCCTCGCCTTTCACCTCGTGGCGAAGCACGCGAATGCCATTCATATCCTCCTCCGCTGGCAGATCGGGCCGCAGGCGCTGCGTGAGCACCGCCACCGAATGCCCCCTGAGCGCTAGCGCGCGGTTCAGCTCGTAAACGAACCTGAAGCTGCCGCCCTCGGCGTCCGGATGCATCCAGCCGGCAACGGTGAGTATCTTTAGTCTC
>DATLAR010000357.1:0-12553 GCA_035527355.1 Planctomycetota bacterium | reverse complement strand
ACGACGTGGACTTGGGGCGCGGCGGTTCTTGCCTCCTGAACGAAACGCCGCCGGCGTGCTGACCGGAATCTCGCATACAGGTTTCCTTTCATAGACACAAGGGTGGAAACGTGTGCCGCAGGCATGAGATCATACACGGCGGGGGCGTGCTTTTCAAGCATAACGGTGCGATTCGGAATATGGCGACGGGGAACCGCGCTGACTTCGCACCAACTATGGACGGAGGCAGCTCGGCAAGAGAAGGAAAGGCAAATCTGCTCCGGCTTCCGGGGCTGCACCCACTGCTTTAGCCTCACGTTCTCGCGCTCAAAAGGCATCGGAAGTTCAGAGCTTCGATCAACCGGATCATAGTATGCCTCGCGAAAGCAGCAAGCCCTGTACACCCTCACACCTTCGCCAGCACCTGCCTTTTTTTGGCCTTGGTGATTTTCTCGAAGGCGGCGTCTAAGACGTCCGTCAGCGAGGTGGCAAACACTACGCTGATCTGCTTCTTGATTTCGGGGGGGACGTCTTGCATGTCGGCGCGGTTGGCCGCGGGGACGACAACGGTTTTGATGCCGGCGCGATGGGCGGCAAGGATTTTTTCCTTGATGCCGCCTACGGGCAGCACGCGGCCCTGCAGCGTTATCTCGCCGGTCATCGCCACCGAGCTTTTCACCGGTGTGTTTTTCAAGAGCGACAGCAGCGACGCAGCGATGGTGACGCCGGCCGAGGGGCCGTCTTTGGGCGTGGCGCCGGCGGGCACGTGCACGTGAATGTCGTGCGTTGCGAAAATCTCGGGGTCTATTTTCAGGTCTTCCGCGTGCGAGCGAATATAGCTGAGTGCCGCCTGCGCGGATTCCTTCATGACGTCGCCAAGCTGGCCGGTGAGCATGAGGCCGCGGTTGCCGCGCATCATCGTCGATTCTACGAAGAGGATGGTGCCGCCGGCGGCCGTCCAGGCCAGGCCGGTGGCGACGCCGGGCCGGCTGGTGCGTTGGGCCACGTCGGGGTGGAAGACGGGCGCGCCCAGGTAATCCTCCACCTTTTTCTCGTTTACCAGCACCTTGGCTGTTTTGCCTTCGGCAACTTCGCGTGCGATCTTGCGGCAGATGCGGCCGATTTCGCGTTCGAGGTTCCGCACGCCTGCCTCGCGCGTGTGCTGGTTGATCACCTTGCGGATGGCGCCCAGAACGAATCGCACCTGGCCGCGCTTCAGGCCGTTGGCCTCGATCTGCTTGGGGATGAGGTAGCGCTGTGCGATGTAGACCTTTTCGGTGTCGGTGTAGCCGGGCAGCTCCAGCACCTCCATCCTGTCCAGCAGCGGCGGCGGGATGGGGTCGAGCAGGTTTGCGGTGGTGATGAACATGACCTTCGAGAGATCGAAGGACACGTCGAGGTAATGGTCGATGAATGCCGAGTTCTGTTCGGGATCGAGCACCTCGAGGAGCGCGGATGCGGGGTCGCCGCGGAAATCGGCGCCGAGTTTGTCGATCTCGTCGAGCATGAAAACGGGGTTGTTGGTGGCGGCCTTCCGCAGCCCTTCAACGATGCGGCCGGGCAGCGAGCCGACGTATGTGCGGCGGTGGCCGCGGATTTCGGCCTCGTCGCGTACGCCGCCCAATGACACTCTGACAAACTTGCGGCCCATTGCGCGCGCGATGGATTTGCCGAGCGAGGTTTTGCCTACGCCTGGCGGGCCCACGAAGCACAGGATGGTGCCTTTCACGTCGGGCTTCAGCTTGCGCACGGCGAGGTATTCCAGGATGCGCTCCTTCACCTTCTCGAGATCGTAATGGTCGGCATCGAGCACCTTGTGGGCCGCTTCGATATCGAGGTGGTCCTGGGTCTGCTTCGACCACGGCAAAGCGATGAGCCATTCGAGGTATGTGCGCGAGACGATGTATTCGGCGGCGGCCGGGGGCATCTTGGCGAGGCGGTCGAGCTCGCGGTCGGCTTCCTTGCGGGCGTCGGGCGGAAGCTGGGCGTCGTCGAGCCGCTGCTTCAGCTCGTTGATTTCGGCGGTTTTCTCGTCGGTGTCGCCAAGCTCCTTCTGGATTGCCTTTAGCTGCTCGCGGAGGTAGTATTCGCGCTGGCTCCTGCTCATTTCGGTCTGCACCGTATCCTGGATTTTGGAGCCGAGCTCCAGGATGTCCACCTCGCGTTTCAGCAGCGAAAGCAGGCGGCGGAGCCGCTGGGCTACGTCGAGCGTTTCGAGCAGTTCCTGTTTTTCGGCGGTGGTGATGCCGATGTTGGTGGAGACGAAATCGGCCAGCTTGCCGGGATGGCTGATGTTGAGGGCCACCACTTTCAGCTCGTCGGGCAGGTGCGGCACAAGAGTGACCACGCGTTCGAAGAGGTTGACGGCGTTTCGCATCAGCGCCTGCACTTCCTGCGATTCGCTGACGACGTCTTCGAGGCGCTCCACCTTGGCCTTCAGGTATGGCTGTGCGTGGGTGTACTTTATGATCCTGATCCGCGAAACGCCCCTGACGAGCAGCCGCGTGGTCTTATCGGGATACTTCAGCATCTGCAGGATTTCGATGGCGGTGCCGACGCTGTAGTATCTTTCGGCGAAGGTTTCCGCCTCGTCGAAGCTCTCGCGCTGGGTAACAAGAACAAACATCTTCTCGCCCACCGCCACATCGTCTATGCAGGCGATGAGGTTCTCGTCCTGGAATACCAGCGGCACCATTATCCCGGGCGGGATCACGGTGTTTTCCACCGGCATCACCACGAGTTCATCGGGTATGCGGATCTCTTCGATGTCCTGGTTGGTTTCCACCTTGATGTTGTTATTCTCAACCATCTGCTACTCCGCCCCGACGCGTCGGCCGCCGGGGCTATCCCTGTTTCTGCTTGAGCTATTCCTCGAACTTCAGGCGTTCTCAGAGCTTGATCTTTACCTTCACACAGGTGGATCCGCCGGACCGCGCGACCTTCGGAATGACGATCTTCAGGAAACCGTCGCTGTAGGTTGCATCCTGGATCCGCTCGCGGTCGATATGCTTTGGCAGAAGCACCGACCGCTCGAAGCAGCCGTAATGGATTTCCATCTGGTGGTAGCGCTGCTTCTGATCCTTGCTGCTATCTGCCCGCCGCCCGCGGACGGTCAACACGTCGTCCACCAGGATGATGTTGACATCTTCTTTTCGGATGCCGGGGATTTCCATGCTAATGACGATATCGCCCGGAGTCTCGTAAACATCCGTCGGAGGCTGCCACACGCTTTCGGAAAGCATGCCGAGCGGGTTCTTGGAGATCAGGAGGTTCTTGAATATTCTGTCAACCTCCATCTCCATTCTTCGCACTTCGTCATCGCCAGCCAGAATCTTGGTATTTGACATAGCCTGTGCCTTTGTATATAGCCGGAAACTCTCGGCCGCTGCGTCTTCTCCAGCGATTGCTGCGTCGGCTCATTCGAGTGTGTAGTTCGGAGCTTCCTTGGTGATCGTGATATCGTGCGGGTGGCTTTCCACCAGCGAGGCAGACGACACCTTGATGAAGCGCCCGCGTTCGCGCAGCTCCTGGATAGTGGAAGCTCCGCAATAACCCATGCCGGCGCGGAGGCCGCCGACCAGTTGGTAGATGAAACCGGACAGCGGCCCCTTGTATGGCACGCGGCCCTCCACGCCCTCGGGCACCAGTTTATCGGGCCGGGCGCCTTTCTGCAGGTAGCGGTCGGCGCTGCCCTGCACCATCGCGCCCAGCGAGCCCATGCCGCGGCACGTCTTGAAGCTGCGTCCCTTGAAGTACATCACCTCGCCCGGGCTCTCCGCAAGGCCGGCAAACAGCCCGCCGATCATCACGCAATGGGCGCCGGCGGCGATTGCCTTGGTAATATCGCCCGAGTAGCGAATTCCCCCATCTGCTATGATCGGCACTTCGCCGCTCACGGCCCTGCAACAATCATAAATCGCCGTGATCTGCGGCACGCCCACACCCGCAATCACGCGGGTAGTGCAGATCGAGCCGGGCCCGATGCCAACCTTGATCGCGTCGGCGCCTGCATCGAGCAGCGCCTTGGCGCCCTCGGCCGTGGCCACGTTGCCGGCTATCACCTGGATGCTGTGATGCTTCTTGATCTCGCGCACCGCGTTCAGCACGCGGCTCGAATGCCCGTGCGCCGTATCAACCACTATCACGTCCACGTCGGCCCGGATCAATGCTTCCACGCGCGGCATGTCGCCCGGGCCAACGGCCGCGCCCACGCGCAGCCGCCCGCGCACGTCGCGCGATGCATTTGGAAACTGCGTCAGCTTCTCGATATCCTTTATCGTTATCAGGCCGCGCAGCCGCTCGCTCACGTCTACCAGCAGCAGCTTCTCCACCTTGTTCCGGTGCAGAATCTCCTTCGCCTCGTTCAGCGTCGTCTCCGGCCTGGCCGTCACCAGCGTCTTTGTCATCACCTCAGAGATCAGCCGCGACGGATCCGGATGGAAGCGCAGGTCGCGGTTTGTAAGGATGCCCGCAAGCCTCATATTCTCGTCCACAATCGGTATGCCCGATATATGCTGCTGCTCCATCACCTCGCGTGCGCATTTGATCGTCTCGTTCGGCGGCAGCGTAATCGGATTCGAAATCACGCCGGCCTCCGATCTCTTCACGCGCGTCACTTCGAGCGCCTGGCGGTTGACGGAGAGGTTCTTATGGACGATTCCGATGCCGCCTTCCTGGGCAATCGCGATGGCAAGAGCCGACTCCGTAACAGTGTCCATCGCGGCCGAGCAGATCGGTATGTTGATTTCGATCGAGCGTGTGAGTTTAGTATTGGTCAGAACTTCGGCAGGGACAACGTTTGATTCGGCGGGCACGAGAAGAACGTCGTCAAAGGTGATACCATCGCCGACTAGTTTATCTTTCACCGACTCCCACTCCTTTCAAAATGGATCGCAAGTCTGCAAGAGGATTGTAACCCTCTATTTAACCACAGCGCTCACGCGAAATCAATTATAAAAGCACGGCGTCCCCGCCGTCACGGCTTGCGGTTCAATATCACCTTCGATCTGCCCCGGCTTCCCGGCTCATCGATGAGCTTCCGCGCATCAAACCCATCCGGCCAAAGGTTGTTTGAAACATCCAGCGGCTGCTCACCGGTGAAGCTGATGGCGATGCCTTTGCGCGGGAATCGGTTGCCGGTGAGCGCCGGCCGCGACACGTCCTTCACCACGATGCCCGGGCCGTCGAGGTTCTCGAAGATGTTCTTTGCCGCGCGCACGTCGGAGCCTGATTCGCAAAGAATGCCGAAGTCGCGGTTTCCGTCGAACGTGCAGCCTTCGATGGCCGGCGATGACCTGATGTAGCACTCCACGCCGCCTTCGTTGCGGCGGAAGATGCTGCCGGTGATCGTCGCGTTCGAGCCGTTGCGGCAGGAAACCGCCGAGCCGGCATTGCCTGCAAATTCGCAGTCCCTGATTTCCGGCGCCGAATCTATCGCCAGCAAGCCCGGCCCGCGGCTGTTTGAAATATTCACGCCCATCAGCACAATGCTGCTCTGGTCGAAACACTGCACGCCGGCCTCGCCGTTGCAGTCGATCACCGTGCCCGCAAACGACGGCTTCGACGCCCTGCGCGCAATAACGCCGCCCGTGCCGTTGCGCGAAATCAGCCCGCCCTCCACCGATGCGCCTGAGCTTTCGAAAACCATCCCTGTCCCTCCGTTTCCCTCGATTTGCGGATCGGAAAGCGCGGCATCGGAGCCCTCGGCCAGCTTGATGGCCGCATAGCCGCAGCCGGTGATCGCCAGGCTCGCAAGCCTGGGCCGCGCCGCCCTGCACGATACGCCCCAAGCCGCGTGGCTGATCTCCAGGTGCTCCACCACGCTCGACGCGTCGCCGTCAAACCGCACGCCCGCCCAGTCGAACGACGACGGCTGATCGGCCGCCGAGGTAAACACCACCGGCTCGTCGGCGGTGCCCTTCACTATAAGCCGCCCAAGCACCACCAGCGAGGCGCCCAGCGTAAACTCGACCCGCGTGCCCGCCTCGATCAGCAGCTCGGCCCGCTTGCCCACCTGCACCCGGCCCTCCACCACGTACGTGCCGCCGCCGGTCGACCACACCACCGGCTCGTTCAGGCCGCCGCGAACGCGGGTGATCTGCTCGCCGGCCGCGATCCGCGCCGCCGTACCGCCCGCCGTCAGCCTTGTGCCCGCCGCGTTCTCGGCCTTGTCGAGATCATCGATCAGCGACAGCGCCGCGATGGCCTGATTGTCGGCCTCGCCCGGATAATCGCGAACTATGCTGTTGAATGCGTTGCGGGCTTCGGCAAACTTGCCGGCCTTCGTGTAAAGCTGCCCTGCCCGCTCCAACCATTTCCACGCAAACCCGTGCAGCTCGGGAAAAGCCCGCAACTGCGCGATGTAAACCTCGGCCCCCCGGCCCGGATCGCCGGCTGCCTCGGCCTGTTTCCTGAGGGAGCGGCTCAGCAGCTTGGCAAGCTTGATCAGCAGATCATGATTCGTCGTCAGACAATCATTGATCACCCCTGATATCGCAAGAGCAGCCTCCGCGTGCTCGCCTTCGGCCATAAGGGCCTCGGAAAGCTCGACGCAAAGCTTCGCCGACACCTCCGGCTGATTCCGGAATTCATTGAAGATATCGCGTAGCGGCCCCGAGCCCAGGCCGCTCTGCGACCGCACCTCGGCAAGGGCAATCCGCGCCCGCACCACCAGATCGGGCGGCGGATCACTTTTCAAAGCGCTCTCGTAAGCCGCAATCGCCTTCGAAAGCTGCTCGCGCTTCCGATAAATACCGGCCAGCTCGAACCGGGCCTCCACAACATAACCTCGCACCTCGGCATTGGACTGATAGGTTTCGATGATCCCTGCAAACGCCTTCTCGGCGCCATCGTAATCCGCTTTGCGGCCAAGCTCGCGGGCGCAATCCATGGCTGAAAAGAAAGCCCGGAAATCGCCGCCGAGCCTGCTTGACGCGACCGGCACGCGTGAATTCGCCATCAGATGCGCCCAGAGATAAAACCCCGCGGCCGCTACCACCAGGACAACGATGATCTTCAGCATTCGACTGTTCATGCAGGTTTCTCCTCATGGGGCCCGTCTGTCTGCCCAATCTAATTATAACGAAGGAATGGCATTTAACAAGGAGGAACGCCGATCCGTATGGCCCCTGGCGCGGGTGCGTGTCCTTGATGCGAATCGTCAGAAGCCGCGGTGCCTGTGTTGATATGTAGCCCAGCCGCCCTCGGCTGGGTCTTTGCCCGGCCCTGAATTCCCCGACGAATCTGCCGATACTTGATTGCCCGAAACCTTTCGACCGAGGCGGGGCAGCCATGGTTCTACCATCACCGGTGTCATCAACCTGCCGCCTCTGCACCTTCGGTCACCATTTCCAGGCTGGTTGTTCATCCTTGATATTTGCCGCCCGTTTGCTAAAATTGAGATAGGCGTTCGATTTCCATCCACCGGTGTTCTCTCGCCCGCTGCTTTCCACCCGGTGAACAACCCGCGTGCGCGAAGAACCCGGCCAACTGCTCTGCATCAAGAGGACTTGCCAAGGAGAAGTTTCTGCGATGATCGCGCATGCAATGGTTCTCAAGGCCTTCAACCGCCCGCTGGAAATGGAAGAGTTTCCGCTGCCCCCGCTGAAGCCCGGCGAGGTGCTCGTGAAGCTCGTGGCCTCGGGCGTGTGCGGCTCCGACGTGCACATGCTGCGCGGACACGACCCGCGCACGCCGCTGCCCATCATCCTCGGGCACGAGTCGGTAGGAATCGTGCAGCAAACCGGCGGCAGCCGCCGCGATATCAACGGCGATGCGGTGAACGAAGGCGATCTGCTGGGCTGGGACCGCGGCGTGGTGTGCGATGGCTGCTTCTTCTGCGCCGTTAAAAAGCAGCCGTTTCTCTGCCCGCAACGCAAGGTGTATGGCATATCGATCTCGAGCAAGGAACAGCCCCACCTCAAGGGCGGCTACGCCACGCACATGGTGCTCGATGCGAAGACGAAGCTGCTGAAGCTGCCGGCGCACGCGGTGCCCGAGGTGCTGGTTTCGGCCAGTTGCTCCGGAGCCACCGCGGCTCACGCCGTGGAGCAGTGCGATATCCGGCAGGGCGACACCGTGGTGGTGGTGGGAACCGGCTCGCTGGGGCTTTTCGCGCTGGCGTTTGTGCTGAGCCGCGGGGCCGCACAGATCGTGGCGGTAGACGTGGAGGAGACGCGCCTGGCACTCGCGAAGCTGTTTGGCGCCACGCATACGCTGAACGTGCGCGAGACCTCGCCCGACCGGCGGCTCGAGTTTGTCAGGGGCCTCACGCACGGCCGAGGGGCCGACGTGGTGGTGGATTGCTCGGGCTATGCGCCGGCCATACCCGATGGCATTCGCTTGTGCTGCCGCGGCGGCACCTACACGATGCCCGGAATCGCAGTGCCCGTGGGCGACACGCCCGTTCGGTTCTACGAAGAAGTGTCCATCCGTAATCTGGTGATACGCGGTGTTTGGGTCAGTGACGCCAGTCACTACCGCCAGGCAGTCGAGCTGGTCCTTAGCAATCGCTATCCGTTCGACCGCCTGGTGAGCCGCACCTTTCATCTTGCTGAAGCCAACGAAGCTCTCGGTGCTACCGAACGCCGCGAAGTGATAAAGGCGGTAATCGTACCTGAAAGGTAGCGGAATAACGAGAGGAAAGTATGCGTAGAACAGAAGAAGGCCAGAAGCTCACGCAGTCGTGGTGCCCGTTTTTCCCAAGCGGCTGCCCGCCAACGTATGAACTTCACCAGGCAGATGGCTGCCCGCTTAACGGCGAGGTGAAATTCACGTGCACGCTTGACCGCGCCTGCCAGCCGCGGCCGGTGGTTAACGGCATCGTGACGAGGCGCGAGAGCAAGCGCCGCGAGCTGCTGCTCGTGCTGCGCAAGGGCACCAAGGTGCAGCCGGGCAAGTGGGCGCTGCCCGGCGGAGGAATCCATTGCGGCGAAACCATCGAGCAGGCGATCGTCCGCGAGGTGCGCGAAGAGACCGGTTACGAGGTGGAAGTGGCCGACAAGGTGGCAACATACGAAGACGGCCCCCAGCGCCTGCTGAACGGCAAGCTGATCCCCTTCCAGGTGGTCTCGGGCAACGGCGTAGACGACTGCCGCAACTATGTCGGATTCTTCGGCTACTGCAAGGTGGTCGCCGAGCCGCCCGCTGCGCCCGACGACTATTTCACCGATCGCTCGCACTGGTTTGACGCCGACGAGGTGAAGTCGCTGATCGACGATAACCGCCTCACGCCGCTCGATACCGCGATCCTCAGGCAGCATGTGTTCAAGAGCATCTGACGGCAGCAGGGATTCCTGATTCCTTCTATGAAACGCCTGTTCATCATCCTGTGCCTTTTCCTGCTAGTGCTGCCGGCCGCGGCCGAAGAGCTTAACCGCGCCTCCGAAGCACCCGGCGTGATCGTTCGCTATAGCGACGGCGGACGCAACTGGGCCGCCCGCACGCTGAAGCTGTTTCCTCACGCAAACGAGCAGGCACTCAGCTCGCTGGGCATAGCAGCCAACCGCCGCGTCAGCATCCACCTCTATCAGACAACCGCGGGCTTTCAAAACGCCACGAGGTTCAAGCTGCCCGACACGCTGGGCGTAGCGATTCCGTCGGCCAACCTGATCGTGATCGATTGCTCGAAAACGGAAATCCACGGGCCCAACAACCTGGCCCTCACGCTGAAGCACGAGATGGTGCACATCGCATTCGGGCGGGTGGAAAACCGCTCCGGGCACCGCGTGCCGCTCTGGTTCAACGAGGGCGTGGCATGCTGGCTGTCCGGCAGGGTTTACCACGGCGAGCAGGTGCACCTCACACAGGCCGTAAACACCGACAGCCTCTTCCCCCTCTCCGAGATCGCCGGCGGCTTTCCAACGGCACGCTACGAGCGCGAGCTGGCCTATCAGCAAAGCGAAGCGGCCGTGCGGTTCATCGTCAGCCGCTATGGAAGCCTTGCCATCAAGCAGATCGTGCGGCTGATGGAGCAGGGGCAACCGTTCGAGAAGGCGCTGGGTAAAGTGACGATGGGCGTTGATTTCGAAGCGGCCCTCAAAGACCACCTTCGACAGGAGTATCCTGTGTTTGCGCTTCTGCGGACCATATTCTCGCTGTTCACGATGATGGCCTTCCTCGCCATCCTGGCCTGGGTGATCTACCGCATCCGCCGCCGCCGCACGATGCGCGAATGGAAAAAGGAAGAAGAATCGATCTACACAGACGACTATGACTACTGAACGCGGGCCGGGGCCACGGGCGGCGAGGCTCCCTCTTGACTTTGGACTTTGGACTTTTGACCTTGGACTTTGGACATTGAAACATGATCATCGCAATACCCCGTGAAACGAAGCCGTTTGAATTCCGCGTGGGCATCGTGCCCGACGGCGTGGAGCAGCTCTCCGCACGCGGCCACAAAGTGCTGGTGCAGACTACCGCCGGCGACGGCAGCGGCATCTCCGACGACGAGTTTCGCGCCGCCGGCGCCGAGATCGTGTCCGACGCGGCCGATCTCTTTGCCCGGGCCGAAATGATCATGAAGGTGAAAGAACCGCAGCCGGCCGAGTATCCGCTGCTGCGCCGCGGCCAGATAATCTATACGTTCTTTCATTTTGCCGCATCGGAGCAGCTCACCCGCGCGGTGATGGATTCCGGCGCGGTGGCCGTGGCCTATGAAACAATGCACACGGCCGACGGACGCCACCCCGTCCTCACGCCGATGAGCGAGGTGGCCGGCAAGATGGCCGTGCAGGAAGGCGCCAAATTCCTCGAACGCACCACGATGGGCCGCGGCGTGCTGCTGGGCGGCGTGCCCGGCGTCGAACCCGGCCAAGTGATTGTAATCGGCGGCGGCACCGTGGGCGCCAACGCCGCCAAAATGGCCGCCAGCCTTGGCGCACAGGTCACCATTTTCGACATCAACCTCGAACGCCTGCGTTACCTCGATGATATCATGCCCAAGAACGTGACAACCCTCTTCTGCAACTCGCACAGCATCCGGCGCAAGATTTGCACGGCCGACCTCGTTGTCGGCGCCGTCATGGTCGAGGGCGCACGGGCGCCCGTGATCGTTTCCGAAGATATGGTGCAAACAATGAAACCGGGCGCCGTAATCGTCGACGTTGCGGTCGACCAGGGCGGCTGCGTGGCCACCATCCGCCCCACCACGCACGGCCAGCCTGTTTACGTAATGCACGGCGTAGTTCATTACGGCGTGCCCAACATGCCCGGTGCCGTGTCGCGCACGTCCACCTACGCCCTCGCAAACGTCGCCATCGAGCACGCCGTGCAGATAGCCTGCAAGGGAATCGAGCAGGCCGCACGCGAGAGCACGCTTATCCTCAGCGGGCTGAACATGTATCGCACGGCCGTAACGAACCGCGCCGTCGCAGCCACATTCGGCCTGGAATACGCTGACCCCGCGCGGCTCATTGCCCCGGCCAGTGTTTGACCTTCCGCAAGGCCCGGCCCCGCCCCCTCGGAAACTTCGGCATCGGGTAAGGTTTTTTCGCGCATGCCCCGCCATTGGTCCAGCAGCCTGCATTTTTTTCGTAAAAACATGTTGACATTTGCCGCAGGATAGGATAAAATTACCTGTGTATGAGGAGTAGCAATGCTCCTCATCATACTCTGACAATCAGAGGCGCCCTCGCGGCGCAGCAGATTTCGGCGCGGCTCTCGATCTCCCGGCGAGCTTCCTCCCTCCCTCGTCGGAGCCCTCGTGAGCCGCTGCCTTTTCAAGCCATCATTCCTGAACCAGCCGCCTCACCGCACGATACTTGCTTGTGGGAACACCGCCATGCAGCGGCGACCGCCCGCGGCCCGGCCACGCTTTTCCCCAAGGAGGAGAGGAAATGAGCAACGATTCCACGCATGCACCAGCCTGCCGCCCTGTATCGGCGGCCGGCCGCGCGATGCTCTTTGCAGCGGCCGCAATGGCCGTACTGGCCCAGCCCGCACCCGCCGGCGAATCCGCCGAGACCGCCACAAGCAAAACATACGGCCAATGGCAAGCGCTGCGCGCGGCGTGGTTCGCCGTGGATCATTATTCCGCGCGGGGCAACGTCGAGTTTGCAAAGGAACAGCAGGCCAAGAAGGACGCCCAGGCCGCCCTGATCCAGGCGCTGGCAAATGACCGCGTGCTGCCCGAGCGCGTGGCGCAGGTGCTCGCGGCGGCTTTCAACGCAACGGTGGACGGCGCCCTGCACCGCCCGGCCGCTCGCGCAAGGGGAGTGAGCCGGCCGAATGAACAACTGGCCCCGCTGGATGCCGCGTGCAACCGCGCACAAGGCAGGCTGGCGGCCACGCTGTGGCAGCTAGGCGACCGCGACAGAACCGGCAGAATCTCCTCCGATATGATCGCTCAGATGCAGAAACGCATCTGCCGTGAAATGCAGATGATCCTGCTGCAGAGAACCGATGCCAACCAGGTGGCCGACGCACTGAAGCAGTATCTATCGGGCAATGAATTCTCCGTTCCGCCGCCTGACGACGTGAAGCAGGCGGCAGACACGCTGGCCCGGCTATTGTCGGGCGGCACGCCCCCGGCACCCGCAGCGCCGCCGGCCACAACAGTAACGGCACCGGCCCCCGC